>NZ_LJRZ01000935.1:0-235 GCF_002742485.1 Pseudomonas sp. 2822-17 | reverse complement strand
TCTGGGCAGATTCGAACTGCCGACCTCACCCTTATCAGGGGTGCGCTCTAACCAACTGAGCTACAGACCCAATTTCGAGCTGCTAAGGCCGACCTCACCCTGCTCTTTACCACAGAGCATGGGGTGCGCTCTAACCAACTAAGCTACAACCCTATTTAGGCTGCTTCTTTATCGTCTTCTTCAATGAATCAAGCAATTCGTGTGGGAACTTATGGAGCAGCTGATGTCGTCGATT
>NZ_LJRZ01000934.1:0-119403 GCF_002742485.1 Pseudomonas sp. 2822-17 | reverse complement strand
GTCGTTGTCCCACAAGGCCAGCCGGTCCCCTCTGACCATCACCCGTGGGCCTTCTGCGTTGAGGGCTTTCTGGTCGACGAACGCATGGATGTGGTGGGCGGCATCGGACGCCTGATAATCGCTCGTGGTGCGGCTGCTGTTGAGTTCAGTATCGAGTTCGATGGACATTGCGGGTCTCCAGGAGAAGGCGCCCGATGCTCACCATTGCGAGGCGGCGAGGGGCTGGCCGGGGCGTGTTGTGGCATAAGTTTTGTCAGCTAAAAATATTTTTGTAAAGAAAATATTTGTGGATAAAAATACAAATCCGTACCCTGAGCGGCATCGTAGAGCCAGCGCAAGGGCGTCATGAGCGGATTAAGAGAGCGGCAGAAAGAACAGCGCCGGCAGGTCATCGCCGAGGCGGCACTTGCGCTGTTCAAGGCCAACGGATTCGGCGCAACCACCCTTGAGCAGATTGCCAACGAGGCGGGCGTTTCGGCGCCGACCGTGGTGAATTATTTCGGCGGTAAGCAGGAGATCCTGCTTGCGTTGCTCAAGGCCCCTGACGAACTGGCCATGCGCGAGGCGAGGGCGAATCTGGATGACAACTCAGATCCGCTCGAGGCGCTGTGTGAACTCGAAGGCCTGATGACTCGCCATCAGTTGCGTGCGATGCCCGCTTCGCTGTGGCGCGAACTGGCGCCGTTCCTGTTCACGGGAGACCTGTCCCACGCCTTTCATCCGTGGAACGCGGCGGTGGTCGAGGAAGCCAAGGCCCTGCTCATGCATTTTCAGGATCTGGGCAAGGTCCGCCAGTCAGTGGATATCGAGGTCGCCGCGACCCTGTTCAATCAGTACGCCAACCTTGCGTTCATTCGCCTGGCGACCGAAGCGGTGCCTGATCGCCAAGCCCATGCGGCGCATATGCGCAGTGTGCTGGGGCTGATGTGTCATGGGATGTTGAGCGACCCAGGCGAACCATAGCCCTAGCTTTTTCCTGCTCTGCGACGACAAAAATCATAATTTCGCTATCCCCCGATCCTGCACAGAATGCGTCCACACCCGCCTTCGTGAAGGACACAGGTATGACAGCTGGAAAAACTGAAATCGATACGCTTGTGGTCGGCGCTGGCCAGGCTGGCGTGGCCATGAGCGAACACCTGAGCAGACTGGGGATCGCGCACCTGGTCCTGGAGCGCAGCCGGATTGCCGAAGCCTGGCGCACCGGGCGCTGGGATTCGCTGGTTGCCAACGGCCCGGCCTGGCACGACCGTTTTCCCGGTCTCGAGTTTGCCGGTTTGAGCCCCGACGGTTTCGCCCCGAAAGAGCAGGTCGCCGATTACTTCGAAGCCTATGCCCGCAAATTCAACGCGCCGATTCGCACCGGTGTTGAAGTGCGCAAGGTTGATCGCAACGTGGGACGTCCCGGTTTCACGGTCGAGACCTCTGAAGGTGTGATCCAGGCCAATCGCGTGGTCGTGGCAACCGGTCCATTTCAGAAACCGGTCATTCCAGCCATCGCACCGAGCGACGAACGTCTGACTCAGATCCATTCCGCGCACTACCGCAACCCGCAGCAACTGGCCGAAGGCGCGGTGCTGGTGGTCGGTGCGGGGTCTTCCGGTACTCAGATCGCAGACGAATTGCAGCGCTCAGGCAAGCAGGTCTACCTGTCGGTGGGCCAGCATGATCGGCCACCGCGCGCGTATCGCAATCGCGATTTCTGCTGGTGGCTGGGGGTGCTCGGCGAGTGGGATCAGGCGGCGATGAGGCCTGGCCGTGAGCACGTAACGATCGCCGTCAGTGGCGCCCATGGCGGGCGTACGGTGGACTTCCGTGAACTGGCGCAGCGAGGCATGAAACTGGTCGGTGTCACCCGTTCGTTCAACGACGGCGTGGCGACGTTCCAGCCAGACCTGGCCGAGAACCTGGCCCGTGGCGACGAGAATTATCTGGCAGTGCTCGATGCAGCCGATGCCTACATCGAACGCAACGGGCTGAGCCTGCCGCTGGATCCTCAAGCCCGTCGCGTATTCCCCGATCCGGAATGCGTGACCCAACCGATTCTGGAACTGAACCTGGCTGAGGCCGGCATCACCACCATCATCTGGGCCACCGGTTTTGCCACCGACTACAGCTGGATGAACGTCGACGCCTTCGATGAAAAAGGCAAACCCCGGCATCAGCGTGGGGTGTCCAACGAGTCCGGCATCTATTTCCTCGGTTTGCCGTGGCAGTCGCGTCGCGGGTCGTCGTTCATTTGGGGCGTGTGGCATGACGCCAAATACGTCGCCGATCACATCGCCACCCAGCGCAAGTACCTCGAATACAGGGACGCTGCCGAGCGCCAGGCCGAGCACGCTGTTTCAACGGCTCCGGCATCAGTCGTGACGGCCTGAATTCGATTCCGCGCTGAACCCAAGCGGGCGGCGCGGCCAACTTTCTGCTTCCAGGGAGCCTCACATGGCACAACCTACTCATACCCGCATTCGCATGTTCAACACCAAGGAAACCTATCCGAACCAGTCGCTGGACAACGATCTGTGCCAGGCGGTTCGAGCGGGCAACACCATCTATGTACGTGGCCAGATCGGCACCGATTTCGAAGGCAATCTGGTGGGGCTTGGAGATCCGCGTGCGCAGACCGAACAGGCGATGAAAAACGTCAAACAGTTGCTAGAAGAGGCGGGTTCGGACCTGTCGCACATCGTCAAGACCACAACCTACATCATCGACCCGCGCTATCGCGAGCCGGTCTACCAGGAGGTTGGCAAGTGGCTCAAGGGTGTGTTCCCGATTTCCACCGGGCTGGTGATTTCCGGACTAGGGCAGCCGCAATGGCTAATGGAAATCGACGTAATCGCTGTGGTGCCGGACAACTGGCAACCGAGTCAGGCGTGAGCGAAGCTGCGATGCGCATCGCCTGGAGCGTCGGCATCGCGCCGCTGCTGCTGGGTCAGTAGCGCTGGTATTGGGAACTGAACTCGGAGCGTGCTTCGGTGAGTTATTCGGGCAGGCCGTTGAGGTCGTCGAATCGGCTTGAACTCGCCGGGGCGCTGCGCTCCATCATGCGTTAGCCCCTGGACGTTATCATGATCGGTTAGGTGCGCGACCTGGATACCTGCCGCATCGCCATCTAATCATTACTCACTGGTCACTTCGCGCACTCGCCCCCCGTACGCCAACAGCGCCTCAGCTACTATATCAGTAGTAGCTGTTACTTGTTTTCAGAGCTTCCGAAGAACATTTTGACTGGGCTCTAGGTCGGTAGTTACAGGCTGAAAAAATCGAATTGTGCCCCCAGTTTTGCCCCCATTCGCACCGAGTGTGCGAGCGATCGCGAATGGCGATTCCTGATAAGCACCAGTGTGGCTTTGGTTGGCTTTCAGTGTACCTCCATCAGCGGGATTGGATGGAGAGTACTTGTCCAAGAAAGGGAAGGGTGGCGTTGAGCTTTGTTTCTAAGTGTCTGCATTTAGGCCTAACACTTCACGTAGTGACTCGTTGTCTGGCCAGTGACGATGCATCAGCCACCAAACGCCTGCCTGACCGATAGCGCGACTGATGCCACCAATCCCTTGAAGGTGGTTAACGCACAGAGCTGCGATTTCTGATTTTTCTTTGGGGCTTTCGTTGTGGCCATGGGTCTCAAGCGATAAAAATCTATAGAAAACGGTATACAGGTCCAAAACGTCTGCTTCCTTGGCTTGCTCCTCAACACTCTTACGTCGAGGACTCCCCTTTGCCTGCTCCCTCTCGAGATATCCGGCTGTTACTTCCTCGCCAGTGCGCCGGTCAAAGACTTTGGCGGTGCCTGCTTTTAAGTTCATCTTTAGTGCTTTCGCCAATTCAGCAGTACCCGTGTCGCTTTGGGACTTCGCATTGTCAATGGATCGAATGCCCCACAAAACCGTTATCAATTGCTCGAGTAAGCTGCGGCTTAAGATTCCCAATGAGGTGGAATTTGCCACTGCGCCTAATGCAGCTGCCCCGCTCACCAACGCCGCTGCGCGACGCAGCTGTTGACGAGCAAATTCGTCGCGAGGATCACTTGGCCCTATGGCTTCCATTTCTGAGGCAGCAATCAGCAATGAAGCTTGCGTCTTCAAAGACTCAACAAGCCCGTCCGGTATTGCTGATGAAGTGCTCATTCGGTTCGATTACCTTCTGATCTGACATGAATGGCCGACGAGAGTTGATACACAGTGAAGCTGATCGTTTAGGCGGGCAAAGGGTCGGGCATTCCTTCATTTGGATGATCGCCGCCGAGGCGATTGGATAAGCCCTTGCCGTAAAGTAAGCGAGGATCTCTTGACCACTCAAGCAGCTGGCATGAATGCCGCACGTCCGAGAAGGGGCTGTGCAGCATTCATGGTATTGGTCATCGTTTATGCAACAGCATCTTCACCATCGTTTTTGGTGATGGGGAAGTAAAGTTTGTTGGCCAGCAATAGCAACCCCATGAGTGGTGAAGCAACCAGCCTACGCTCCGTAATTGCCTCTTCCAGCAGCGCCTTGGTGTCATCAAGCGTCAGCTTCAAAGTACCGGTGGCTAGCGCCGCTGCAAATTCAAGAGCGGCATCGCCATAGATCTTCTCCCAGCGCTGGAAGATCTTAGCGATCAACTCCTTCATGAGTTTGCTCAGTTCAGGGCTGGCTGAGTAGTCCAGTTCTGAAGGAAGGCACGCTCTGAGGAAACAGGCTTGAAGGATATTGTCGTTGAAGCGCAGGAAGCATTCTGGTGATAGCACAACGGACTCGTAGCCTGTGGGTTGCAGGCGCAGTTCGTGCTCCCCATGCTCCCTCGCATGCTGCAATACCGCGGTGATTGTAAGGTAAACCGTACTCTGAGGTACGTTGGGACAGTCATTCGCGACCGCGCTACCAGCCGAGAAGAACAGGAAACCATCCGACAGGGCCAGAGGACTACCATCGTGCTTGGGTAGAAGACCATGTTTGTGTTTCTCTAGCAGCTCAGTCGCGTGATCCAGCGATTTATCGCGGACACGCCTGTCCACGATCTCACCAAACCCGTCATGATCAATCTGCGCCCTCGAGCACAGTGCAGTCATTCGACTCCAGGCGCTTTCCCTTCCAAGCTCACCAACAGGCAAATGTAGCCAGTTCGAGAAACCGTAATCGCGCGTTGTTGGATTCTTCATCAGGAAGCTTTTGAGCTGTGTCCATGCCTTGGCGCTCTGAGGTATCGCAAAGGGTGCAAAGAAACGTCTCGGCACTTCCTGCTTCATGTATGCACGCAGGTCACGACTAATCTGTCTCAAAATACCACCATCCCGGGCGACGATGGTGACGGCAAGCACGCCTGTGACCGTCTCGAAGTCGACCCCATCAAGGTCTGAGTAAGGAACACATTGAAGGGCTTTGTGAGCGCCTAGCTTGTTCTGCAGCAGTTCCTTTGCCTTTTCGGCGAGCACATGCGACCCAGAGTCGTTGGCATGAACAATCAGATTAGTGGCCAGGGACACCGACCAGTCAATTTCATCGGAAAGCCATGCCAGGAAGTCCGCGTGCTCGAGCACCTTGGCAGGGTTCAAGTACAGCAATTTCTTAGGCTGGCTCGCCTGGTTGAAACCCAGGATGCCCTCCATCCCAAAATACTTGTGGAATTTCGGGAGTAGCTTTGGGGCATGTTTGAGGGAAATTAGGATCGATTTGGGCGGTTTGGATTTCGCCGAAAAATTCTCACCGATGATTTCTATGAGCGTGCAGCCGTCATCAGGCTTTACCGGCAGTAGGTGGTCAATCGAATCCAGTGGTATCAGCACCTTGCCATAACGATCATCCGCAGTTCTGTCGATGAGGGTCGCAACACAATCTTCCCGGAACTTCTGCACTCCCATTTGCTTGGTCATACCTCCCGACGTGGACGCAGAAACCACGCAGAAGTAATCTTCGGCAGGAGGGAAGATGGTCTTGAGCTTTTCGTATGAGTGAAAGCTCATCACCTGCGCCTTCGCCCCCAAACGTCCCAGGGCATTCTTCACAAATGGGTAGATTCCCATCGTGTCGATGAAGACAGTACACGCCTTTTTCAACTGGCTGGCATACTCAAGCGCAAGGGCGTAGCCAACTACGCAAACCTCAGCCTCATCGCTTGCCAGTTCACGGGTCTGGATGAAGACATTGTTCAGAGTGCCAGATGGGTGCTTGAACGAATGAGCAGAAGGTGCTGTGTGTATGACATGGTTTTTAGCCAGCAGGGTTTTCAGCCCATCGCGCAGCAGTTTCTCGGGGTTACAGGGGGAGGTCTGGGCGCTATCACTCAGCACGTGCGAAGTGAATGATTCAGCGTTCCATTCCAAGAATACGTACTCATGGACGCATACCCGGTCATTTTTTACACCCCTCGACAGAAAGTCGGCGAGACGAGTCTGGTCCTCCTTCCATCCCTCATTAAAAACTTGGAGCTGCGCCGTAGACCCAATAATGTAGACACAATCAGGAAGGGTCAGATGAGCCTTCAAAGCTTTTTCGATGTCGGAGAAGATCTCAGGCACAGACAGGTCGCAGTCGTTGTAGCAGATGACCAGGGCGTCATCGACTGAAGTGCTGGCACCGCTTGCCTTGGACATCCATTGATAGAGCCTCTCCATCACGCGCTCCTCAATGGGATCAAAATGGTGACGACGGCGCCAGCGACGGGCGCAAAGGCGGTGCCATCCCAATCACTGAAACCAAGAGGGTTACGCGTGGTGTCGTTCTCCTCGAATTGGTTGTAAACGGACATGCGGCCTGTGCGGATGCGTATCATGCCGCCGACTTTGCGCAACTCGGTCAGCACGGACGGCAAGCCGACACCTGCTGCTCCCTCAGGCTTACTGCTCACGCGACGGTTAAGGCACTTCATCAGGTATGAACGCTCTTCTTCCAAGGTCATCTCTGACAAGCTCTTGCCACTGATACGAGAGGCGAGACCCGGCCCCGAGTCAAAAAAGCTGATATGCAGGGCGCGCAGGCTTGTCTTGTCATTTTCGGTCGTAGACTTTTCGCGCTCCCAGTAGCGCTTCAGATCATCTGTACCCGTAAAGTCCTCGGCAAAAATCGCGTCATCCAGGCGTTTCCACCCCACCATCAAACCCTCTACGTGGGCAGGGTAGTCATTACCTAGATGGTCTGAGATGGCATGCTCTTGCGTGTTAGAAATCAGTTCGCTGCAGAATAGCCCGAGGCTCTCTACCAGCGAATCTGGGATGCTTGTGCGCCCGCTTTGCTTGTTGACGAATTCGATCAGCTTATGCATCTCGCTCGTCATTTCCTTGGGTTTCTTTACCACGTTCTCAGCGCTAAAGAGGGGGCGCAGGTATTGCACTTTGGATGCAGCGACGCAGATCAAATCAACCACGCGACCTTTCACGACCTTTTCGTATGCTCCTGCGTCGCTGTCATGCATCCTCTCGACCGCTTCTTGCAGAACCTCTCGGCGTGTGAACTCTTGATCACCGACCCGGACTCCTTTGGTCAACCGCACGGCCGCTATGCCGGGTGAACTGTTGGCAATTTTGCTAAGCAACTCACCTTCATCTGATTGTGGGCTGAACTCCAGGTAGTCATCTTGGAGTTGCTGCCGAGCCAATGTGACAATCAGTTGCAGCCTAGCGGAGTCATGCATAGCGCCATGACGAGCGCTGAGCATGCCCGCAGGAATGATGAATCGATGCCCTGGGTTGTCATGGATCTTCTTGAGCGCCACTTCAATCTCGCGAAGCGTGCGAGTACGGCCAAGTTTCATGGTCTTCAACGCAGTCACCTTCTCAAACTGTGGGCTCTGTGTCTGAAGCGCTGAGCAAGGCCTTGATCTTTGGTTCAGGTTTCCAATAGTTGGGGCCTTTCAGGAATTTGCCGTTTTGATCGTAGATAGGCCTGCCGTCGATGCCCAGCTTGCTTTCGTTGCTATCCATGATGATGTCGAGCACCTCTTCCAGCGGAAGGCCGTATTTCAGCGCCTCGGACCGGCAATAGACAATGACGTCGCCGAGGAGGTCAGCGATAGCTACCTTGACATCGATATCTGGCTCACCGCCCTCGATTTTTTGAATGATCTCATCAATCTCATGAACCTCGTCCATGAGGGTGGCCTTGAACTTTTTGAGCCTGCTGGCAGGGTCTTCGAGCAAGGTAGGCGCGCTGTTGATGGGTAGCTTATACATCTCGTTCATCGCATGAATTCGGTCTTTGAACGGCTTGCTCATGGGTATCATCCTTTTCCTATTCAGGTGAAAGCTGGATCGGGGCTTGCAGTGTCCCACATAGCTAGCGATCTGGGGGCCGCAGGAGAGGGCATCGACCACGTAAAACTGAAACAGCCCGCAGCCACTGCGGAATGAGGTTTAGCAGGACCTAGAGAATGAAAAGGATATGGCAGGGTACAAGGCATTGGATTTCCGTCACGTACCAGCTTTTCCTTATTCGCGGGCAAGCCGTGAGCATAACCTACAGTGGTCGCCATCTCTAAACGGTAGGGCTTGATTGCTCCGACCTTTTAAAGACACTCAAAGATAAACGCTTGGGTCACAGACGACCATGGGACTGCTATAAAGGTTTGGAAGTTACATACGGAGAGGGTGTGGAAGGCTATGTCTCTCATTGATGACGTTGACAGCTTGCAATCGATCTATATCAATCGTGCCACCGGGAACGGGAACAACGATGATGAGCGGGACTACCCTCTTTACCGACAGAGCGTGCTTGATGATCCTCGCGTAGTGTCACTGGTTCCAGGGTGGGTGCGTCGTCACCGGAACTTGGACCAGTTCTGGGGGTTCATCCAGCCAAAATTCCCAAGCTACGCCGAGCGTAGGAAGTTCATCTGGGATGAGTTCCGGACGCTTGTTGACTTCGCTGAGTCAGAGGGAGGGCATCCTTCTGATATCGTTGTTTCAGAGGCGCTGGATCGCGTTGACGCTGAGCACGTTCGGATCGCATGGACCAAAGCGCTAGAAAGGCGTTCTATTGATCCTGAGGGAGCCATCACAATGGCTCGAACCCTCCTGGAGTCGGTATGTAAACACATACTCGACGAAGCTGGGGCACGCGACCATGAGGCGACTCCCGACCTGAACAAGCTCTACAAGCAAACAGCTGCGCTTCTAAATCTCACGAAAGCGCAGCATGAAGAGGTTGTGTTTAAGCAAATCCTTGGAGGTTGCACAGCAGTTATAGAGGGTTTAGGTGCGCTTCGTAATCGTCTAAGCGATGCCCATGGAAAGGGAAAGGGCGGAGCGAAGGCTGCCCCACGTCATGCAGAGCTGGCTGTGAATCTAGCGGGGTCAACTGCGCTTTTTCTGCTTGCAACATGGGATGCGAAGAACGCGAATTGAGAGGGGCATCGCCCTATTTATGACGCGGTGAGGGTAACGTTTTAAGATAATGCCTTCTTCTGACCGATTACTGCCGTTCACGAGCGGCGGCTTTCAGCCAAAAGTGGACGATTAGATATATTGTTTTGAATTGGCGCACCACCCATGGACTGGAGAGGAATCACAATGTCAGAAGCGATCGTCAGCACGCCGGTAGCCGGAAATATCGCACTTCGATTCCTAGAGCTTTGTCAGTTCCGTCGACTTGCTAAGGTCCAACTCGATGTCGACAAGAAGACTACTATTCTTGTCGGAGCCAACAACAGCGGCAAAACATCGGTTCTTGCAGCGCTACGTCACTTCCTTTCGGATGGCTCTCCCTTTGGCGCTTTCGATATAAGTCTTTCGCAGTGGCCAACGTTACGTGCGCTGGGCAAAGCTTGGGAGGTGCTAAAGGAAGACCCGTCGACAGTGACCGGGTCCGAAAAACAATGGATGGAGCAGCTCGGAATCATCCACTCGGCTATGCCGACGATGGACCTCTGGTTCGATGCGGAGGCTGGCATGTTCCACTATGTCGCCCCGTTTCTCTCCAAATTCAGCTGGAAAGGCGGAGCCGTTGGGGTACGGTTGCGTCTCGAGCCCGCTGCAAGCGTTGACGAGTTGAAGGAGTTGGCTTGGGCATATCACACGGCGCGACTGCCGGTGAAGGATATGGGGGCGGATTCGCTTGCCTGGCCCATTGACCTGCTTGACTTTTGGTTGCGCGAGCCGCACAAGTTGGGTCAAGTCCGTGCATACAAACTGGACGCCGATAACAACCCTCTGGAAGGGCTACAGACCTATGCGACTCAGACTCTCACAGCAGACTCCAGTCCAATTGAGCGCAAACATCTACAGAAGCTGATATGCGTTGATTTCGTTGCAGCGCAGCGGGGGCTTGGCAGTGAGGAAGCTGATTCACGGTCTGCTTCTGGTCCCCACCGTGTCGGCATGTTCTCCAATCAACTTCTCAAGTTTGCTCGACAGCACCTAAATGTTGCTACAACAGGTCATGGACATCGCGCGGATCTTATTAAAGCGGTCGCTGAGGCGCAGCAGGAGCTGGACAAGAAAATTCACGAGGCGATCGCTCCGTCGGTGGAAGAGGTTAAAGAGCTCGGGTATCCAGGGTTGCACGATCCCCAAGAGATTCGCTTCCGCACGCGCATACAGACAGCTGATTTGCTCGACCATGGGACCGCTGTTCAATACAGCATGCAGAAGGACTCACTGGACGAGCTTCTTCCCGAATACTCCATTGGGCTCGGATACCAAAATCTCCAATCGCTCAGCTATCAATTGGTTTCTTTTAAAGCCGCCCGACTCAAGCCTGAAAAGGGCTCCCCGGTACCCGTTCACCTGGTATTAATTGAGGAGCCTGAGGCGCATCTCCATGTCCAAGTGCAGCGCGTCTTCCCTGATAAGGCCCACAAGCTGATCAGCCCGAACGACAAAGACGCATCGGGGCTTAAAAGCCAGTTAATTATCAGTACTCATTCCAGCCATCTCGCGCATGCGGAAAGTTTTGACCGATTACGGTACGTCCGCCGTATAGCGAAGAGTGCAGAAAATCTCATGCCGACCACCGAGGTGGTCAATCTTGGGCAAGTTTTCGGTGATGACAAAAAGACCCGTCAATTCGCAGAACGGTATTTCCGCGTTCAGCATACTGACCTTTTGTTTGCCAACGCTGCAATTTTCGTTGAAGGCGTTGCTGAGCGCATGCTGGTACCGCTTTTCATCGAACGAGATTTCAAAATGCTCAACAGCCGCTATCTTTCCTTCCTGGATATTGGCGGTAGTCACGCCCATCGGCTTAAGCCGCTGGTGGAAAAACTTCGTATTCCCACGGTCATCATCACCGACATCGACCCCGTTGAAGAGAGAGCTGGCAAGCCAACTAAGGATGGTGAGCCGACCACCACTCTAGTTGCAGTGGCTAATACTGGCCAAGCCGGGCTCCAATGCGGGAATCCGACTCTGCGCGGATGGCACCCGAAACTGCAACAGCTCGAAGACTTCAAGAGCCCGGCAGAGGTACAACTTGTTTGGAAAGAAGTCGCTGAATGCCTAGTGCGTTTCGCTTGGCAACTGCCCGTGGCTGAAGCGGGTGAACATTGGCCTAGCACCTTTGAGGACTCTCTTATTCTCAAGAACATTCCTTGGTTCAAAGGCCTTTTGGATGAGAAGGTCGACGGTGATGGCAACAAAATTAAACCGCCAAAAGGCGCGCTTGGCTCCGTAGCTAGACGGGTTGTCGACCATGAAAATATTTCGGACTTGCTCGCAGCTCTGCACAAACTCATGCACGGCTCCTTCAATAAAGGAGACTTCGCTGCAAGCATCTTTGCGATGGTCGCGACGGACGAACCGATTGCCTGCCCTAAGTACATTTCGGATGCCTTGGAATGGCTTCAAACACAGCTGGATCCTAACCCGGAATTGATGTCATGACCGCGGTGCCGATCGGTGGCGACAACGACCGCGATGCCAACGTAGTTGAGGAAATCTGCGGCTATCTCACCGAAGAACCGCCGCGTAGCTATTTCCTTTTTGCGGGTGCGGGTTCCGGTAAAACGCGTACTCTGGTTGAAGTTCTCCGGCGGCTTACCGGTGTCATCGAACACGATAAAGGCGAACATCTAGCACGACGTCTGCGAATGTACGGGCGTTCGATTAGGGTGGTGACATACACCAAGAATGCTGTCTCGGTCATCAGCGGACGCCTCGGCGACAACGACTTAGTTTGTGTATCGACGATCCATTCGTTTTGCTGGGAACTCATCAACGGGTTCAACGATGATATTCGAGAGGCCCTTATTGCCGTAAAAGAAGCTCAACTTGCGAAAGAGACCGCCGAGGCACAAGCGAAGCCGAAAGGCATCACGCCAGCTAAACAGAGAGACCTTGACGAAATCAACGATGATATCGAGGCTTTCAGAGCGACCGATGTGTTCATCTATCATCCCGATCGCAACACGTACGGCTCCGGCGCGCTTGCGCACAACTACGTCCTCGACGCGACAGCATGGCTACTCCGAAATAAACCTACGCTCCAAACCATTCTCAAAGATCGTCACCCCATAGTTCTCATTGACGAGTCGCAGGACACAATGAAAGGCATGCTGGATGCCTTGATGGGGCTTGCAGAACAAGAGGGGAGCTACTTGACTCTTGGGCTGCTCGGTGACCACCGCCAACGCATTTATGCGCACGGGCACGCCGATCTACCAAGTCTTGTCCCGAAGAACTGGGCAACGCCAGAGCTGCAGATGAACCATCGCAGTCAGCGCCGAATCGTCACGCTCATTAACAAAGTCTGGGAAGCTGAGCTTGAAGGTCGGACGCTGCCTGCAAACGGTGTGGAGCAGCATCCTAGAACTGAAAAAGCCGGAGGCGTGGTCCGGCTCTTTGTGGGTGACACCTCACGTTCTCCGGAGGACAAAGTGCTCGGCGAACGTTGGTGCGCAGATAGGATGCACGAAGCTACCGGGGCAGCCGCCTGGAGTCAAAGTCAATACCAATTGCTCGCGCTGGAGCACAAGCTCGTCGCCACCCGCGGTTCGTTTCTCCATGTATATGAGGCTATGGTCCTGCTAGATCCTGACGCCGCAGCGCCGTCTGGTAGTGGTGATAACAAGGGGCCTTCTGCTGTACAGGTTCTCCTCAACGAGCTTGCTCAACTAGAGGTATGCGTAGGTATCAACGGCGCGGTGGACGAGTTCAAGGCTACAGAAGTATTTCGTCGGTATGGAAGCCTCGACAACATGCCCGAGGAATGTGCCGCGCGAGCGAGTCGCGTGGAAGAGATGCAGAAGGCTATAACAGCATTTGCCACTGCCTGTGTTGATCCGAAGTCAACTGTTGAGGAAGTGCTCGCACCAATCTTGAGCGCAAAATTATTTGAAATCGATCATCGCCTTGTGGAAGCTCATGCCGATAAGTCGCCACGTCTCCCGTCGCCGGGTCGAGGAGAGGAGGAATCCAAGCAGGCAAGAATGCGTCGCGGGTGGTGTGCGCTGTTCGCCGCACCCTGGAATCAACTCAGGCTGTACCGAACTTATCTCGCAGGGGGGACCGTTCTCGCAACGCATCAGGTGGTCAAAGGTTCCGAGTTTGCACACGTAATGGTTGTGATGGATGACGCGCTTGCCGGTGGGTTTCTTATCTCATACGACAAGATTTTTGGTGGTGTGGAGCTTAGCAAGCGGGACAAAGAGAACGTAGGGCTGGGCAAAGAGACGACTATCGACCGCACCTTGCGGTTGCTTTACGTAACCTGTAGCCGCGCCCAGGAATCGCTGGCCCTTGTGCTTTGGTCGTCCGACCCTGCAGCGGCATTGGCTAAAATCAAGGTCAGCAACTGGTTTGCCAATGGTGAGTTTCAGGCAATCCCATAGCTTTGCGCACGGTGAAAAAATGGTTCGATGGGCAACGCTGCTCCAGAGAGCCGGTAAAGGTTGAACGCCCTCCGTATCGGTGGGCAACCGGGCTGAATCCGGAACATCCGTGTTCCCTACAGACGTCTGCAAATGGACGGTAGTTGCCATGAGGATTTTTCTCGGCAACCCCAACGGTTTCAATACTCAACCGGCCCGAAATGCCCACGATAGCCAACCTGGGTGAGGATCAGGCGATTAATGCACTCGATGCTGACCAAGCCGCTCTCCATCGGCCTACCAAAAAGGGCGAGATTTCGAATGGTATTTGCTTCCACATATTGGTTCCGCTCTGGATGGAATCGACGAAGCGACAGGCCATAGGCCGTCTCGAAAGGATGGGCGCCGGTGCGAATCAGGCTGAAAAAGGACGGATAGATAACTCCGTCAAAACCAGCCTCCTTCGCGGCAAGAGCAATGTCGCGGGCAATGTCATATGAGTGAGACCGGGCAAGAAACAACATGTGGATAGCCATATCGAGGCTTTCGAACTCGGTCTCTGTTTCCTCCAGGGGGTGAGTTAGATCCAGTAGCCGCAGATCCCGCTGCCCCTTCAAGGTTGCCACATAAAGTTCATCCTCCGTCGATGCCCTGCATTCATGAATACAGACATCAAGATCTTGTGATCCGTACATCACAGATAAACCTGGAGAATCCAAACGCCCTCTACCTGCGAAAGCTACCGGTGGGCTGTCGTACTCTGACGGCTCAGCTGGACGTTCCGGGCTGACGCGCAGGCGGTAGAATTTGCTGCCCTCGCTGAGCGTTCCTTCAGGGTATTCCCTCAGAATACGTTCAATGATCTGAGGGCGAGTCTTTGGATCCTGCAGCGCTTTTAGTGGTTCTACTTCGCCGACCATCCACAATCGTGGACCATAATGGAAAAATCCAATTTTAGCGGCCTCCTCAATAAGCCTGATGTCGTTCTCAAGCCACGCTGACGGGGCGATGTCGCTCTGGCCGTAACGGTGCTCGTTGAACTGAATCACTGGAGCTGCGCCGTACTCGCACCGGATAGTGGTTCCACTCACGAAGAAGCGCCACGCTAGACTATTAATGTGATCTAGGGTCAGCTTTTGCCCATCCGGGCTTTGACAATTCGGACAATCGCTCTGTTGCTCAAGACCATACTTTGCAGCATCGATCCGAAGCCCTTCATCTGTAAAGCAGTTAGAGCAGAGCAGAATTTGACTGGTTGGCTCAGTTTGGTCGGACATATGGGCTCCCTTTGTTTGTTGCCGGGTTCAACAATTGAATAGGACTGAATTTCCTAAACGCTCAAATGATGGCTTTTGGCCGAAGCTGTGTAAAAATTTTTTCGATCCACATAAGCGGACGAAACAGCCCAAAAATCGTGTCTCCACGCAAATTTTTGCTTTACTAACCAGACGGGCGACGTCAGATTTCCCGTAGCAACGCAGACTTAAAAGTGACGGATGCGTTTTTACACAGCCTGACGCTTGCCCCATGACGCTAAGGGTTGCGTTCGACCCAAAGTTGCCGTTGGCGAAAAGAAGGGGAGCGCCTTGGGATGGAGAATAGAGCGGCAAAATCTCGAATGTGAATTCCAGAATCAACTCTGTGTTTCGGTTCCCACCAATGGGGTGCCATTGAAATTTAATCTTTTTCGATTTTGAGGAAAGGATTATCGAGTGGCATCAATTCAAAAAAAATCTTTGGATCCTCAATCAAGTAGCCCTTCAAGGTGGTTCTCTTCCTAGGGCCTTGCACTTGGCACGCCCAGATGTTTAGGCCGTTGCCTCGCTTCCTGTGGACCTTCAGTTTCTCGAACTGCTTCTGCACCCAACGCCATTCTTCAATCCCTTGATCGGCACCCTGTGAGATACCAGGAAACTCCTGCGCGTAGCGTTGGAAGAGACCAGGCGTGACCAGAAATACGCTGCCATCCACCGTGTGGATTTTGGCCTTGCTGTCATTGATGATCAGCTTGTGGCTCAGAATGCCTTCCTTGACCCAATTCAGGAATGCCTGACCAGGGTTATCCGGAAGGGGATTTGAGGTTTCGAGAGTACTTGCGGAGGGTGCATCGCTGGCCTCAGGCTTCTCTAACTCGAACATGTCCAGCAGCGTGCCGAGGTAATCGGCATCCTCTAGCCCGATGGGATCCGGCTGCGGTTGGCTTTGACCTGATCTGGTATTGACCGTCTCGGGCGTTGGTGTTGGTACCGGGGTGTCAGTTGAGTGGTCATGGGCCGCAATGCTCACCGTTCCGCTGAAAGCCTCAGGCCGGTCTTCGTTCCCCCAAATCAGTGCCGGTTGAAGGCGCAGAAAGGTGAAACTCTGCTGCCAGTTTCCTTGTGCCACAAGCGCGGTCCAGATGGCTTTGCCTTCCGGCGTGGACTCAACCAATCCATGTGACTGCAGCTCGTCGAACACCGCAAGGTTGGACGAGGGAATGCCCTCAATCGACTGCGACAACAGATAGGCTCGTAGCTTGTCCGTGACTGTCTTGCTGACCAGCCACAGTGAGTCCTGCGTCAGCCATCCCGAGGCACCCGGCTGGTTGAGTTTCAGCTCGTGCTGAACCAAATGACGCAGTCCGCTGATCAAGTGATGTTGCAGCGAATGAATCGGCGCTTGCAGCGCCTTGCTCGGGTTTCCGCCGATGTTCTGTGCGGTGGAAACACGGTCTGCCTGCATCACCAACTCACCGAGCACGCCGGCACGCTCATACTGACCTGCTAGAACATACAGCAGGTTGGCCCAGAGCGATGGAAATCCACTGAGCCAATCGAGGATTGAGCGGTCGAGAATCTGGTTGTAGAGCAAGCCTGCGGCCGCGCCATGCAGGTGGTAGTCGCGACCCTTGAGGTAGCGGAAACGGTAGGGCTGATCCAGGGATCCCTGCCAAGGATGCCAGACACGGCCATCCTGGCGTTCGACCAGCAGGTCCACGGCGATCTTGCCGATGTCATGCAGCAGGGCGCCGTAAGCGATGCCAGCAGACCAAGCGTCGGTCTGGGCGGCTTGGTCTTCGGGTGCGGCGCCGGTGGGAAGCAGATACGACTGACGCAATTTCAAACTGCAAGCAACCAGCTCCAACCCATGGTCGAGCATGCCGCCGAGATTAGCATGATGGTGCGTCTCGCTGGCCGGGAGTTGTTGGACCAGTTCGGCGTAGCGATGGATTGGATTTAAATAGAGCTGGCTGAATTGCGGATGGGAGAGGGCGGTGTACTGCCAAATGCGATCAAGCAACTGGCGGCGATGCTCGGCTGCTAACAAACTCTGGGACGATTCGATGGGCAGGTACCCATCGGCGACGTTTACGGTGGGTGACGGAGGAGGCTTTTGCCTTTTGTGCCGAAACAGACTGAGCATCATGGTCCTCCCGGGAACTGGCAGAATCAGTGGCCTTTTAGCCTTTTCGGATAGGGCTCTTACCCTTGGCTCCCCATTCCCTTCCCACCCTTACCGGTCCTTTTGACGCGTTTCCCTTTATGCGGCAATCGGAATATCGATTTGTCATGGTGCCGTTTTATTGGATGCGCATGCTGGTACGAAAAAGGAAAGTGTCGGTACACTGCGGTGCGAATTTTATCGGGTCTTGCCATGAACCTCACTGACGCCACGCTCATACTGCTGCTCGCGGCACGTATCCATGGAACAGACGAAGCCGTCAGGGCTTCGGCGAAGAGCGTGGTCAAGAAGCTACCGCGTAGCAAACGTGGTCTGATCTACAAGGTGATCGACAGCCGAAGTCCACTCGAGCTGGTGGATTACCTGGCGGAGAATCTGGATACGTAACGGCGTGCTGCTGTTACGGGATTACCTCATATTCTTTGCGTCAGAGTTCCGCGGTGTAGGGATTTTTCTGGGCATAGAAAAAGGGTCCAACTCGTGTAGGACCCTATGAAGCGTTTGCAGCGGCGAGGTGACGATCAAGCTCCATCGTTCATGCATCGCGAGTCATCCATTACCGTCTGCTTCCGTTGCTGCTCCAGGTTGAGCACATACTCCGAAGCGCATCGGGCCTGGCCACTGGCGCGGAAAATCGCGCGGTTGTCAGCCTTGAGCAGGCCGAGCCAGGAGTCGATATAGCCCTCGTGCCGAAGCTCTCCCCGTATACCGGCGTAGGCACATAAAAAAGCGGCGCCCATTTCGGCGATCAACTCTTCAAATGCATAGGCTTGCGAGCCAAAGGGAGACGGAGAGGACACGCCTTCGCGCTGCAATCGAGAGTGGTGTCCGGTCCAGTGCGTCAGCTCGTGAAGTGCGGTGGCGTAGTATCCACCTTGATCGTGGAATTGCGATTTTGCCGGCAGTTGGATGAGATCCCTGATCGGGTGGTAAAAGGCTTCGTCGGCAAATCGATGAATGATATTAGCGCCTGAACTTAGCAACAAACTTTCTGCAGCGGCGTTGGGGAAGAAGGGATCGCTCGGTTCCGTCTCGAGCGAGGTTTCGTTGAGTGTTTCGAGTCCCTCCGTTTGCTCGATGTTGAACAGAAAATGCGTCCTGAGAATGCCAAAGTGAGCGACCTTGGGCTGACCGTTTTCATCAAGTACGGGTAGGCCTGATTCGTTCTGTTCCTCGCGCTCCATCGGCTTGTAGAGCACTGCCAGGGTGCTGTGCTCACCCTTACGAATGTGCCCGCCAGCTTTTTTGGTTTGATTGAAGGTCAGCCAGCGATCTTGAGTGAACCCCTGCAATCTGGCCTCGGCCCAGAGCAACGGTAAATTGATGCCCGAATAGGGACGCTGGGTGATGGCGTTGATGGGGTAGGGTTGGTGATGACCGACGTCAGCTGAGCCACTTGAAGACCAGGGTTTGATCCAGGGCGCTACGCCTTGGTCTAACGCGTTAACGATCTTGTCAGTCACGTCTTGGTAGATATTGCGCATGGCATTTTCCTCGGAGAAAACGGAGGAACGCCTTTCCCGTCGGGGAGGGTTCCCCGGTGGGTGTTGGTTGGATTGGATGCAGGACTGCGCGCAGTCTAAGTGTGGATCAGTGGCAGAGTCTGGCCATTTGCGGTCAGCGTTGCTGCTCTTCCGCAAGCGCTATCAGTAGGGCGTTAGTTTGGTCTGCTGCCTGAAGCTGGCTGAGGCTTAGTCGCAGCAATGGTTCATGATCTGCATCACTCGCTGAGACGAACTTGGCTACCTCAAACACCACGTAGGGTGCGTTTGGATCGGCCAGGTGTGCTTTGAAGGCTGCGCGTACGATGTTGCTCAGCCTATCGAGCTGCAGTTTTTCAGAATGATTTGAACCATCGAGCAATACTGCGTGTTGCCACGCGTCTGGAGTGAACACAACGGGCAAGCGCGGAGTGGTCAGTGCTTCGCTTGTGAGTGAGTCGGACATGGTGTGCCTCCGTTGATAGCGCGAAGAAACCTGTCCCATAGGGAAGGAATTTCCCCGCGGTGGGTTGAAAAAAAGAAAAGGGTTTGGGACGAGCCGAGCTCGAAAGGCGCTCGGAAGAGCAGTAGGCGTTCATCACCGTAAAAACGATGATCGTGCGAGCTACCGAACGCTAATCGCACTTGGGGGA
This sequence comes from Pseudomonas sp. 2822-17, assembly GCF_002742485.1. Lineage (NCBI taxonomy): Bacteria > Pseudomonadati > Pseudomonadota > Gammaproteobacteria > Pseudomonadales > Pseudomonadaceae > Pseudomonas > Pseudomonas sp. 2822-17. The sequence goes on along the minus strand of NZ_LJRZ01000934.1, from coordinate 100,111 downwards.
ACCATCACCGGAGTGACGTAGCTTTGAAGGCGCTGGCTACCTGGGAAGGTGCTGTCGATAACAGCGATCCGTATCCTCTATGTAGCTGAATGATATGCATGGGTCAACGGCCATAGAGGCGCTGGTTCACGAGCTGCGTCTTCTGTCTTCCAGTGAAGAGTTTTTCGACCGAGCAAGCTGATAAACGGTTAAGCATGGGCGATTTTCAGTAGTAGGCTGTAATCTCGATTTCCAAAGGAATACGCTCAGAAGAGGGCGCAATCATGCCGGCTCAGCAGCCAGTTCAACTCTCCCGCGCACACCGCTGGGCATATGCATGCGGTATGTCGGTAAAACGTGTTTATCGCAGGTTGAAAGGATTTGAATCTCGTGTGGCTAAACGTGCAGTCGCGACAGGTATGCCTGCTGGTGGGCTATTGGTTCGCGGGACCATTCTAATTACGAAGCTGGCATTCATCCTTGGGTTGCTTTTTATCGGTTTCTGGTTGGTCGCTTCTGTGGTGACGATGATTGCTGTCATTGGACTTCTGGTATCCAAGACTGCCATTGATGCGGATATTAAAGAGGCGGCACCCGGTCCAGACTACCTTGGTGCCGACCTCTACATCGGTGATTTTGACGACAACGGGCATTACATCGGCGACAGCAAATCATCTAATTGAGCGGCTAGCCGCCCCCACTATTTGATCCGTGCCTTTGCTTGCTGAGTCACTTGCGGCTTTGCTGCCGTTCGCCAACATGCCTTGAATCCCGTTTCCTACTGCATATGCTGTCCAGCTCATAGCTCCAAGGAACAGCATAGGCAGTACGATGAACATTGCCCCCATCACATACTCAATCACCTGCGCCGTCACGGTCCCATCCATAAATCCGGATGTCGGCAGCGACAGCAGCGCCTGATTGGATGCCGATACTTGGTTGTACAAGGTATCGAGCATGCTGGAGTCGACCCAGCGGGCCAGCTCCCACCAGAAGGTCAGCATGTGCAACGTGAACAGCGCGAACGTCACCGTCATGACGGTCTTTAGCTGGTAAGTACTGACCAGTAGGATCAGCGGCAAGCTGATGATGACACCCATGATCAGGAAAGCCTGCACCATGGGCAGGGCGGCGCGTAGCGCATTCATCGCCGGGAAGTTGCTGAAGGAGCCGAGGGCCAGCCCAGTGTTGGTGGCCAGGTTATTAAGCCCCTGATTGATCGACCCGCCGCGAGCACTGGAGCCATAGTCCTGGTACACCTGTCCGGGCGACATGGACATTGATTGCTGGCGCGGGCTGACCAGTTCGCGAAGCGTGGCATTCTCAATCTCGTTGCTTGAGCGATCAGTCAACCAGCCTTTCAACTGAGTCAGTAGCGAAGGATCGACTTGCTCGATCAAGCGCGCTCGCAACCCGACACCACTGTCGCTCCACCACTGTTTGCAAGTGGGGTAGCCCGCGCCATTCTCCAACCGTGGCAAGGAAATATCGCGGGTTTCATCATAGGGCCAGCTGACTCGCGGTGTCCGTGAGCGATCCGTGTCGTAATAACCAGGCGTATCGAGAAAATAGCTTGAGCCGATCCAGGACGCCTCATGACTTTGTGCCTTGTCCAACTGCGGGCGATTGGTGAACAGCCGTGAACGGGAATAGCCGTAGCAGTCGCGAGTAAAATCGGCGACTTCCTGCAGCAGAACCTGACTGTCGATGCGCGAACTGTCGATCTCCATGCGCATCTGCCGGATATCCGGTGCGCAAGGAATGGAGGCGGTTGCCGCCGCCGTCACCCCTTTGCTCAAGGCGTGCACCAGAAACCACCAAATTGGCACGTTGGCGGAGCGTTCGCCGATGGTATTGAAGGTGATCCCCCAGGCGGTTTCTGCTGGCTTAGCCACACTGATACCGCAGCGCTGGCTCGCTGCATCATCGAACGTCATTGACGTGAGGCTCAATGGAAAGACCGGCGCGCAGCCGAACAAGACGACGATGTAGGCCAGCCACAGCCGGTTCTCTATCCGCGGTACAGAGAGCAATCCTTTGTTGCCTTCATCCGCGCCTTGCTGACGGGCCGACAACCATTCTTGCAAGATGATTGCACCAAAGGGCGCGGCGAACAGCCCAGTATCGGATAGGACGTTCCAGATACCGTTGTTGATGATCCATGCCAGCAGGGAGAGGTAAAACTCCAGGTAGCTGTTGGTGCTCATGAGCATGGTGGTGACCTCACAATCGAGTGAGCTCGACGCAGGTAAAGAGTAAGAGCCCTAATGTCCCGGCGCGTTTCACGCGCAGTCGGTCCTGCGGTCGATGTCGGTAGCGCCTTTGCAGGTCCCACCAGAGCGCAAAGAGGACGCCGTAGAGCAGGGCGCGCCACCACCGCAGATAAGGCCGTATCGATTCCAAGGTTTGCTGCCAGACCTCGAAACTGCCCAGCGCAGTGCGGCCGATCCAGGCGACCAGTGCGGCGGTCAGGATCATCACTGCTGCAACCCAGAGACTTGAAAGCAAAGTGAATAGCAGTGAGCGTTTCATGGCTCACTTGCGCCTGGCGTCAGCGTCGTTGAGTCGGCCAGGTTCAGGGTCGCCTTGCTCGACGGTGCGCGACGCATCGGCACCTCCGGCATGTCGATCCAGTACAAGGCTGGCGGTATTGGTTGCGAGCATCTGCCGGACCTGCAGCTCGATTTGTAGCAGACGTATTTCGCGCTCCAGGGTGTCGATGTTTTTCGTCAAGGCTGTCTGGGCCGGCTCGGCTGAAGCGATGTTCGGTTCGTGGCTGCCTGCCAGCAGGGTGCGCAGTAGCAGGAGCGCCTTATTGAGCACGCTGGACAGGGCCGTCTCGCTGGCCAAGCTTCGCGCCAACAGATCCTGATCGGGATCGTCGCGCAAGGCTTCGATCACGCCTCGGGTCACTGGCAGCATCGGGCTGGAGGCGTTGTTCAGATTGTCAGGGGTAGGCGACAATGAGCCGGACAACAGACCTTGCAGGGTCTTGAGGTGTTCACTGTAGGCCTCCTGGATCAGCGGCGTCAGTCCGCTGCCAGCGGTAGCCCGCAGAGTCTCGCAAGTGTCGCAGGTCGCGACTTCGGTCTCGCCCAACACTCGAACAGCCCATTCGGATTCCTCTTGGGGTGAGGTCCATGCTTGGCAAATAGCGCCGCCCAGGCAATCACTGCTACTGATCGAGGCGCTGTCATCCACGGACCGGTTATGCAGCAGGTTGTAGCCCGCGCGCACCACATCGGAGGTTGCCCGAATGGGTGTTTGTCCGCTACCTCCAGCCTTCTGCCCGCCGACCCATGACACCCCATTATTGCCGTTACGGGCCTCGGTGTTTTTCACCGCGGCCACCGCATCACCGCCGGTTTGTTCGAGGTTGCCCTGCATCTCCTGGTTCTTGGCCAATGCGCCCCAGCCGGCTTGACCGACCTTGTCCGCCATCTTCTCAGCCATGGCCTGGCAGGTCAGCTTAGAACGGTCGAAGTCGATACGCCCCTGCATCACTCCGTTGCTCAACAACTCATAGAGACCCGGGTTGGCACGCTGGATGATCAACGCCGGCAGCGACATCACTGCTTGGGTCGCGTTCTGCACAATGCTGCCCATGATCTGCTGGAACCCTTCGGTGACGCCGTTCAACTGGTTTTGCAGGGTGTTGGTGAGGCTCATGTTTCCGCACATCATGTTCGCTTGCCAGGATCCGCCGACACCGAGCCCGTTGGGGCGATAGAGCGAGCTCGGCGAGCCCGCTGCCGAGCCGCCACCGATGGTGTACATCACCCGGTCGTCGAGCACTTCGCCTTGAGTGCCTAGACGGTAATCGTCCTCGGCGGCGTGGGCATGCGTGGCCACGGCGAGCAGTCCGCAGAGCAACAAACTCATCGGGCCCAACCATGGTCCTGCAAGAAGCCGCCTCATGAAGCACCACCTTCGAAGTCGATGCTGAACAGGAAGGTCTGTCCCTCACGCTTGCAGCAGCTATAAGGACGCCACAGCGACCAGGCGTAGCCTCCATCCGCACTCTGCACCGGATCGCTGGGGAAGATGGCACATGTGGGTTGAACCACGGGAGAGAGCAATTGCCATTTGTGGGTCGAAGCGTCGTTTTCAACGATTGGGCCAGGCGGCCAATAACCATCGCGTGGTACGGGTGTGAGTGGGACATACACGTGCGGTTGCCAGTTGCGGGTAATGACGTCACCCGCTCGCTGCGCCATCACCGCAGCGGCTTTGAAGTCGTCGGGTTGCACCAAAAATCCTTGCCTGGGATAGACGTTGCCCCACATGTTGCCCGCGAGCTGACGACCGATTTCACGGATCCCGGGCACAAGCGACTCGGGGTAAAGGCTTTCCGGGATGCCATGACGCCAGGCCAGTGAGTCCAAAGTGCTCAGGTAATAGGGCATGAACGCAGTGGCGCCGCTGGCGCAGGCGTAGCCGGATTGCGAGGCCAGTTGCGTGGCGGCCCAGCCGCCGGGGTGACCGATGGCATCAACATTTTTGAAACGAGGCAGGTTATCGCGCTGGGTGTTCGGCGTGATCAGGTTACCACCGCCTTCCGCACCGCTGGTGGGAGAGGAGAGCGCGGCCATCTCGGTCCACGGATTGCTACCGGTGGTGGCATAGCTGGAGACCACCAGTTCAGGAATGAAATGACGAACCTTGGTTGAGGTTTTAACCGTGCAGCCGAAGGGGGTGCAGAGCAACCAGAAGCAGACGCCGACGATCCTGTACTCGATGCAATCTAGAGAAAGCATGGAGGCGGTAATGCTGCTAGTATCCAGCGCCACGCTTGACCCGGATGCCAGCAGAATGCTCAGCACCAAAGGATGTAACTTCTGGGGCGAAATATGCAGGCAGGCAGCAGACATGATCCAGGCTCTGGGTGTATGGCCTGGACAGGTTCAATGATCGAGAGAGCGGTGTCAGTGAGAAAGTCGAACGCAGGATAGTCGGTTTACAGCGATCTTCTGAATCAGCAGAGAGTCATTCAGCGCTCAGCGTACGAGCAAGCGCGTCAGACTCGATGAGCAGCTGATCCGTTTTGATCTCGAAAATGTTGGCGAGTTTGCAGAGGACCAATAACGACGGGTTGCCTACCCCTCGCTCGATTTGGCTCACGTAGGTACGATCCACCTCGGCCATGAGCGCCAATTGCTCCTGGGTAAGGTTCTTCACGCGTCGCATCGAGCGGATATTATCCGCGAGTTGCAGACGGAGCTGTTCGAAGTCTTGAGTCATGCGCGCAAACTGCGCCTTGAGGGACTCTCAATCCACGGGATATAGTCTACATGGCTCTGATTCGGGCGCTTTTTTGAAGCTTAAGCGAAGTGCCAATTTTGTTTCTATGCTGCTTGGGACAGACCCAGCATTAATAATTAAATCGAAAGCTAAGGTGTCTATGGACGAAAATTACGTTTCAATTCCGGCGGCGGACGGCTGCCCGAGTCTTTTGACGCCGTGGGGCATCGAGTTTGCGCCTATGATCGAACGTGGCGTGCAATGCGCCCAGGCCTGGCTTAATACACCCGGTAACGTACCGCTGTGGTGGGAACTGACGCAGGCACGGAAGACTTGTCCGGCAGGAGAATCTCAGGATGCTTTCGAAGCAGGATTTTTATTGAGAATTCAGCAACGGCTTCAAGGCTTTTCACCGTAGCCGTGCGGCTCCAACCCTGACGATATGGCCTACACGGGAAAATTTACTGGAAGGTATGGTTCCAGGCTCCATTCCTCTAGAATGGAGATCTGACAGAAGTGGCGTTGGTCTGTGATAAACAGATTTACCTAGCTAGGATTCTGATAAGTGCAGATTCTGCACGCTCTGAGAACGTGGAGCGCGATATGAAAGCCGACCAAGTGTTGAGTGACGATCTGGTGAGCCGACTGGAGGGTAAAATCCCAGCCATGGCTGAAGGTGCGATCAATACGGCCTATATCAACGCGCTGGCGGCCGGACGCAGCGTGATGGAAGTCATGGACGGCATGCTCGTTGAGACGACTGCTGATGGTAAGCACAAGGTTATTCGAGTGGCCAAGCCCAAGCATAAAGTGACCTTGGGCGGGATTATCAAGGTGCACCGCTGCTCATGACTGTCCCTCGGCTGAGGATGTTTGCCGGTCCTAACGGTTCCGGCAAAAGCACGATGAAGAGTGCCGTCCATTCCCACCTGATCGGTATCTATATCAACCCGGATGAAATCGAAAAGGCTGCCAAAGAGGGCGGGCGTCTGGAATTCAGCGATTTTCAGCTGGAAACCAAAGGTGATGAGGTTCTCGGTTTTATCAAGGCGCATCGCCTGATCCGGTCGGCCCAGCTTGATGAAGAGGCGGCCAAAATAGACTTCAGCAGCAACGGCCTGAATTTTCAGACCGTGGCAATGAACTCCTATTTTGCTTCCGTGCTCTCTGATTTCATGCGGCACAAGCTCCTTGAAGCCCAGTTGTCTTTCACCTTCGAAACGGTGATGTCTAGCGAGGACAAAGTCGCTTTTATGCTTAAGGCAAAAGCGTCGGGATATCGAACCTACCTCTACTTTGTCGCCACTGAAGATCCTGACATTAATATCAACAGGGTCAAGAACCGTGTCGCGGCAGGTGGGCACCCAGTCCCCACGGAAAAAATTGTGCAGCGCTACGGTCGTTGCCTGAACCTATTGCCGGCAGCCATCGCAGCTTCGAACCGGGCTTATATCTTTGATAACTCCGGCGCTGATCTGGTGCTGCTCGCTGAAGTAACAGACGGGACTGACCTTGAATTCAGTGCTGATGAGATCTCTGACTGGTTCATGCAAGCCTACGTGGAGAAGGTTTTCAAGGATTTGCTGCCGGGTTGATCGAAACCAAGGATCAGCTCCGTTTCACTTAATTCCTCGCATCCTATCGATCCGTTCAGCTACCCGGTAAGCCGCCTCCAGTTCCGAGCAGCCGGTGCTCTGCATCAGTGTCCAGCGCTCGGCTTTTTCCTCGGGCTCCGTCATGGCCAGGGCGAGATAAAGACTGGGCGGCACGGCCCGAAACAGCGTCTCGAGCTTCTTCGATAGCACAACCCCCTCAGTGTATTTCCCCGGCTCCTTACTGGCGGAGAGCAGCAAGGCCTTCTGTGCCGGCGTGAGTTTCTTGAACCGTGCGATTTCTTCGATTTCCGCAGGCGGCATGTTCAAGCAAATCCACCATTCGATCATGTTGAGCATGGTCTGCGCGGCAGTGGGAAAGTCGGCAAGGTTTTGCGTCGCCAGCCAGAACCAGGCTCCGAGCTTGCGCCACATCTTGGTCCCCTTGACCACGAATGGCGCCAGCAGTGGATTTTTGGTGATGATATGGCCCTCGTCGGAGACCATGATGATCGGTCGGCCCAGATACTGGTCGCGCTCAGCAAGGTTGTTCACGGTGTTCATCAGGCTGATGTAGCTGATGGACATTTGTGCTTCGTAGCCTTCACGAGCATAGGTGGCCAGGTCGACGATGGTCACATCGCTTTCGGGCCAAGGCGTGCCTTCACGATCGAACAGTTCACCCTCGAAACCCTGGCAAAACAGGTCCATGGATTCGCCCATTTCCTGGGCACGCTCGCGACGTTTCTCTGGCAAGTGCGGGTCGGTGGCGACGCGCAGCAACGCGTCGCGCACGTCGCGAGTCAGTACCTGGCGCTCCGCTGCGACACAGGTCTGTGCCGCATCTAGGATGCACTCGCGGATCAAGCTGCGATCGGCTCGACTCAGGCGCGCTTCTTCCTTGGCTTCGCCACCGGTGATCATCAGGCGGGCGGTGATTTCCAATTCGCCGAGAACATCGCGCTGGTCTTCGCGACTGGTTACCATCTCATCGTCCCACTCATCGATCGATAGACTCGCCACCTGATCCGGCTGCTCGACCAGGCGCCAGGCATCGGCGAAAGGCGCGAGGCTGACCGAGGCGCCAGGTTTCAATTGGACCTTATTGACTGATAGGCCTTGCGTTGCGAAGTAGTCGCCCTGCAAACCGAATGAGTTACCGGCCTCAACGATAAACAGGCGAGGGCGGTACACCGCCATGACCTGCATCAGCAAGGTGACAAGGGTGGCCGACTTACCGGCGCCGGTGGGGCCGAACAACAGCAGATGACCGTTCATGGCCCGGTCTAGGCGTGACAACGGATCAAAGCTTAACGGCGAGCCACCACGATTGAACAGCGTAATGCCCGGGTGGCCGGTGCCGGTGCTGCGACCCCAGATGGGGACGAGGTTTGCCAAGTGTTGGGCGAACATCAGACGCGTGTACCAGCTGCGCGTGTCACGGGCCGGGTTGTAAGTCATCGGCAGCCAACGCAGGTAACTGTTGCACGCGGCGACTTCATCACCCTCACGTACCGGTTGCAGCCCCGCGCCCAACAGCGCGTTGGCCAGGCTGACCGATCGCTGGTGCAATTGCTGTTCATCGTGACCGCGCACGTAAAATGCCAGGGTGCCCCGGTATAGCTTGTGCTGACGGCCGATGATCGCGCGAGCCTCTTCAACATCCTGGCGGGTCTGGGTCGAGGCCAGGTTTTCACCGATGGCTTTGCGCGCCAGACGGTTCAGCTGCTCCTCGAGCACATCTTGGGGTTTGACCACCAGGGTCAGACTCATCACCGTGCCTTCGGGTAACTGGTCGAACAGCGCATTCACTGCGTCGCCCTTGCGAGTTTCACCAGTGAGTTGACCAATCAAGGGAGGCCGCCGCAGTTTGTCCACCACCATGACCCGATGGGGTTGTCCATCGAAGTACCAAAGTCCCTGTTGCACATCCGAACGCGGTTCGTTGAAAAACAGCCGCTCGGCGAAGTCGTGATCGAAGGGTAACTCCAGTGACACGCCATCACTTGACTCCGGATAGGCCACGCATTGGTAGAAATCCTCGGGCGCTTCATCCGTGAGTCTGGGCGCCGGATTGAACCAGGGCAACAACCAAGCATACAGACCGTGGCCATCGACTCGCACCGATTGCACCCCGCATGCCTGCAACGAAGCCACGATACGTTCGCAAGCCTGTTGTAGGGATTGCACCGGGGTAAGTCCCATCTCCTCAATGCCATCCTCAAGCCAGCGATAGATCACCAGGCGCACCCGTCGATTATTGCTGCGCCAGGGTAGGCGCGTGACGGCCTTGTCCTCGAACAGACCTCCCGGCTTGGCGATGGCCTTCAGATGACGACGACTGAGTTCCAAAAACGTTTCGGTGAAGACCGTGCCTCGCGCGCTGTCTTGAATATAATCGGTGAGACGCGTCAGGTAGGGGGTGAAGTCGTTATCGTCCTGGCAGAAAAACTGCGCCACCCAAGGCGCTTGGTCCAGTTCGTCAAAGCTATCCTGCAGGGCGTCTTCGAGGGCATCGCGGGCTGTCACAAGCCAATCGGGTTCGCGCCCTTCAGTGCCGATAGGCAGCAACTCGAACACCGCCCCCACCGAGCGATTGTCATCCAGTAGAAAACACTGCTCGGTGTCGAAGTATTCGACCCAAGGCAGATGATCGGTGAAGCTGGGGTTGTGTGCATACAGTGCAGCTTCATCGGCCAAGGTGGCACGAGGGCGCAATGGGTGCCGCCAGGCTTTCCACGCAGAAGTGCGGCTGCCCGAATCGCCGGTATGCACTACAAGTCTTCCTGACGTTCACCGGGCAATGCGTACTGCACCCGTTGGTAGAACGGAAAGACTGTCGAGTAACCTGGGATCGGTGCCTGCTCGGTACCACTCAGGTGCGGGTACACGTACAGCACCAGATCGGGATTGGGCAGGCGAGGGAACAGATTGTGAATCTCGTTCGCCGCTGTACGCGTATACGGCTCTTGGAGGGAGACCGAGAAATCTGCTGGGGCTAACGGGCGGCGTAACTGCTGCCGAGCATCCAGCAGTTGCTGCTGAGTGCCTTGCGAACCGGCGTTGGTCCAGATGTCCAGCATGGTTTGCTCGCCATGGGGCAGCAGCGTCTCCTTATCGGTGGAACACCCCGTCAGGACCAAGGAAAACACGCTAATCCAGGTCAGGCAGAGAGACGTGGTCTTTTTCATGGCGAACGCTCCGGCCCTTGGGCTCGTAGTCGATGGTGATCTCATGGTCGAGGTGCAGCGCGACTTGGGCGGCCGGCGGCACGTATACGGCAGCAAAGGCTTCGCCGTAGAGTTTGTTGATCCACTCACGGATGTCGCTGACCCCGCCACTGAGAATTGAATTCAGCGCGCTATTACCACTGCTGCTGGTGATTCCGAGCGTACTGCCGCCCGAACTGATCACGCTGCTGTTGTTCTGCCCATCCCCGAGCAAGGAGGCGACACCGGCGCCAGCTGCCGTGATCAGACTTTGGCTGCCGAGGTACTGCTGAGCGTTTGAGCGGCGCTCACCGGCAATGCAAGGAATGCCATACGGATCGGACAGATAACCGAGTCCGCCACGAATCTTGTCTGTGTTCGAGCTCTGGGGGGTGGAGGCATTGCGGCTGGCTACCGTCTTCGGCTGAGGCACCGTGCGGATGGTGCCATCGGTAAACACAAAGGTGATCGACTCGATCTGTCCGCGTACGCAAGACAGGGTCCAGTCACCGGATGCCGTGCCACTCATCACGGCGCCCGCGACGTCTGGCAGGTCGATGCCGTTGGCCGTCAGATTCTCGGGACCGACCAACACCTTGAAGGGGTAAGGATCATTCACGGTGCCGTCCACCGGGACTCGACCGATCAGCGCAGTCATGGCGACCGAACCCATCAATGTTGCGTTTTCAGGAATGGTGTAAACCGGTTTCGCGCCTTCGGCACGATCGACGGATCGCGCCAGGTCGCGCTTATTGTTGGTGACCGCGCCTAGCTGCTTCTGGCTGCGGTCGATGGCATTTTCCTTCAAACCCTCCAGTGAGTTGAAGGCAGTCGGCAGACTCAGGGCGGACGCGGTTTTGGTTATGCCCCGGGCGTCGGTGGACGGAGCATCCGAGGGCTCAATCCACTGCAGCGCATCGTTGGCAGAATGCTGTCCTTCGAACTGCGCCCCGTCGCCCGGCTCAAGCCCCAATCCGATCGGAATGTCCTTGCCCTTGCCGGTCAGCCCCGACAGCTGTTCCTGCAATTGCGTCAGCAGACCACGGGCCTGGCGACTGTCTTGTTCCGCTTTGAGCCGGGCCTCGTTAGCTTGTCGGCGGCCTTCGTCGACCTGCTGGGTCACGCTGCCAAGCGCGGTCTGGATGCGCGAATCAACGCTGTTTTCCCGCTCGCGCAGACGGTTGTTCTCCGCCTGCAGTGAATCGTTATGTTTTTTCAGGCCGAGCATGTCGCTGCGCATGGCCTTCACCTGGCCGACCAGGGTGGCAACCGTGTCGCGTGGGGTATCCCCCGCAATACCGAGCGACTTTGCTTGCTCGGCGGATAATTGAATATTGCCCTGATCAATTGGGTGCTCTGGAGAAGGTGTGCTGCCACCCGCGACCCAGGTTTTCAGAATGATAAACACCACGCCTAGCAGCACAGCCGGTACTAGCCATCTGAGCAAGGCGTTAGCTTTCATCGTCAGTACCTCGCGCAACGGACGGGAGCAGCACGGCTTGCTCGAGGCCGGCACCGTGAGTGACGAGGTAGGCAATCGTGGTGTCTTCAGCACTGCCGACAGGCCCGAGGAAAGCATGCTGGAAGGTCGCGGCGAACAGCTTCGCCTGCAGTCGACGAGAATCGAGTTGCACCGTGTCTGAACCACGATTACGCAACCTCACCGCCGTCACCCAGTAGTCACCAAGTCGCCAGGCGGCGATGGGTGTGCTGGACACGTTTTCAGTCGGCAGCAGGGTCGGCAGTGCGGTGAGCAGCTTGAGCGGGACGCGGCGTACGCCGGGCAGGGATTCTACGGTGCGCAGCGGCGCGTACAGGCTTTGCGCGGCGTAGCGCGTCAAAGCGACCGGGATCGGCGTACGTTCTGGAACAGGGGCGGTGCTGGATTTAGCCTCGGTAGCTTGCACCTGGGCATTCTTGAGAATACGCACGGGCTCCAGAGGCTGATCGCCGGGGGTGGCTGCGATATCTAGCAGGATAATCTCGCCCGTCGAGACCGATTGCAGTTGCAGGCGGGTCGGAGCAATGGCTTCCGACGCTCGCAGGTACAGCGTGCCGCCGGTTGATTGCACGCGCAACTTGCCCGTCAGGGTTGAGGGCACACCGACGCGAACAGCCTCATCGACAAAGACCACTCGCTCCTGATTGATAACCAGCGGGACCGCAAGGGGAAGGCGTTCCCAGTGCATCAGCTCGACGGCCTGCGCTGCAACTCCCCATAGCATCAGTGCGATGGTGAGCCCCAGGGTAGAAATCCGCGTCATGGCTCACCTCCAGGCGGAGCAATTTTTTGCGGCGTGCCCTGATAACAGTCCAGTGCCAGCCCCCACTTATTGCGCTCGGGATCCAGATCAAAACGCACCACGCGCAATGGATAACGCACCAACACCCGTTTCACCGGTTCGGCGGCATAATATTCGTCGGCGTTGAGGTCGAGGGTGACCAGCCAGCTGTCGCGATCGAGTTGCTTGACCCTGAGTTCCGGATCTTCGCTGTAACCGCGGCCCAGAATTTCGTAGACGCCACGCACCCGCTGGCGCAGTTCGCCGGCGGCCTTGCGGTATTCGTAATCGCCATCGAGGAAGGTCTTGCAGGAGGGTGTCAGATAAGACTGCAAGCCATAGATGGCGCGACGATAATCCTGCTCGCCATCCGAGGGCCAGCGGTTGAGCTGACCAAAGATGTACAGGGCAAAGGCATACACATTCTCTGAGGGGATATCCCACCACTTGCGCGTGCTGCCCGAGCGCAGATCCGGGGGAACATGCACGGTCAAATCGGTCGGTGCCGAGCGCCAGCCATACCAGAGTCCGGCGCAGAGCATGGCGAGGATCGTTACCGCCAGACGCAGGCTGAGGATATGAGCCTGCTGGGCATCGACCTTGTTTCGAAATCGGCTCATGGTTGCCACCGAGATAGGGCAGGGCGCAATTGACGCGAACGGCGAACCGTCCAGGCACCGGAGTGCAGAATCAAACGTCCGCGACCCAGCCGCCAACGGCTAGCCAATACCCATTCGAGCTTGCGGTACAACCAGGTTTCGGGGCGAGCCCGTTTGGCCCGACGCAGCAGTGTGCCACCGGCAAATAACACCACCGCCATGCTTGCGATCATACTGGTAGGCGCCACGGCAATGGAGGCGGTGGCGATCGCCAGAGGAACACCCAACACCAGGCCGACGAGAACGCCGATACCGAGCGCCACCCACATCTCATCATTGGTCAAACCCCGCAATACGGCGGGATCACGATTGAGTCGCTCCGGCAGAAAGACCAAGGTGCCGTCGGCAAGACGTTCGATAGTGTCGTTCATGCCAACCTCACAGAATTGCTGCAGCCTTGGTCAGAAACCAGATGATGATCACCACCAACAGTGCTCCGATGCCGACTACGGCACCGAGGTCCTTCCAGGTCTTGCGCTGATTCTGCACGTCGGCATAAACCGTCAGTGAATGCCAGGCCACACCGAGAAACGCGAGCAGGGCGATCAGCAGACCAAGCAGGATACCGCCGTCGTAGGCGTAGTTTTTGATCGTTTCGATCAACCCGGATCCTTCACCGCGCGAAGGGGCTTCCATGGTGGGGAGCTCGGCGAAAGCTAGGCTTGGGCCGAGTACCAGCAGCAGACCGATCAAGCGTTGGCTGGCACGATCTCGCAGATTGTTTTTCAGAGGGGCAAAGCACTTGAGCATGGTGGCGATCTCCTGGGTTAGGACAGGGTGAAGAACATCAGGACCAACAAGGTGAGCAGCACGCGTGCGGTACTTCCGCCAAGCGCGCCGAAGCGCACACTGCCGGTGGCCCAACCCCGGTAAGCCGTCCACATCACCCAGGCGCACCAAAGCAAAGCCAGAACCAGAACCATGGAGATCCAAAGCGCCGAACTGCTTTGTGTCGAAAAACCGGAGGCGTTTTGAAAGGCTGCGGTCTGAGCGTCAGTCAAGCTCATGGCGATAACTCCACGGGCGGAGTGTCGAGGCGGTAGTCGCCGATCAGTTCACCAGGATCGCGAGGTTGAGCACGGGCGGGGGAGAGATAGCCCTGCACACCCTGGCGAATACGTTGGATGTCCTGAGACAGGCGGGGATAGTCGAAACGGTAACGGACATCGGGTTCAGCCGTGTTGGCTGTCTTAGCTCGTGTCACAAGGCGTTCGATGGTGTCGAGTTGCTGCTGGATAAGACAGAGCTGGACCTGCTCTGGGGCGGAAACGGCATAGCTACTGTTATAGGTCAATGCTATTGGAAGTAGCAAAAAACTGCGGATGTTTTTAGTCAACATGATGCTGTTCCGAATGAGTTTGGAGGCAGCATCAAGTGAGCAGATAATTCATTCAGTAGAAAATCTGAAGTACGTTCAGTCGCGTTTAGGTGGTGGTAGAAAATTCACTTAAGTTCGACACGTGCTCCAAGAAGATTTTCATAGTCTTCAAGTGGAACGTTATCCAGTTGTAGCTATACTTCTCTGCTAGATATTGATCGGCATGGAAACAGCAGTAATGCTTCTTCCATGCTGGCAAGTTTGATCTGAGTCTCTTCATACTCATCGGCAGGCCATGAACCATGAACGATCCCGCACCCTGCGAACAAATGACAGTGTTGATGCGTGATTAGCGCAGAACGCAGGGCTACCACGAAATCTCCATTACCTTTTGAGTCCAGCCAGCCCACGGGCCCCGCATACCAACCTCGGTCAAAGCCTTCGTGGCGACGGATGAAGCTCATGGCTGTGGTTCTTGGCAAACCACCGACCGCCGGCGTGGGATGCAGCGCCTGCACGCCGTCCAGCAGGTGTTTGCCGGTGTTGAGCCGCGCAGCGATGGGCGTGCTCAAGTGCTGCACCGTGGCCAGTTTCAGCAAGCCGGGGCGCGGCGCGGCCTGCAGTTCGCTGACCTTGCCGGTCAGGGCCTGGGTGATGGTCTGCACCACTAACTGGTGTTCGTGCTGCTCCTTGGGGTCGGCGAGCAAGCGTTCGCCTATGGCGTGATCCTGGTCGGCATTGATGCCGCGTCGCGCACTGCCCGCCAGGGCGTGGGTGGTCAGGCGGGCGTCATGGCAACTGAGCAGCCGCTCGGGCGTGGCGCCCATGAAGCAGTGCCCGCCACGATGCAGGGCGAACAAGTGGGCAGCGTTGCGACGGGCGTGTAGCCGACGCATCACCGCACCGCTGTCGAGGGGCGCGTCCAGTTGATAGTCGACATGCCGCGCCAGCACCACCTTGCTCAGCTCGCCAGCGGCGATGGCTTGCAACGCCTGGTCCACCTTGGCTTGCCACTGCGGTGAAGGCAGCGCGGTGCATTCGAGTACTTTGGATGAGGTGGCGGCCAAGGCGGGAGGGTTGAGCAGTTGTGCGTAGGCCGCGAGGCTGTCGCGGATCAATGCCGCCGGGTCGCTGCCAGGTTCGACTACCCGCTGGCAGCGCAGCCAGCGGCCGTCGGCGTCTTCGCTGAGCAGCCAATGGGCCAGATGAAAACTGGCGTCAGCGAAGGCGGCCCAATGTGGCGCGCATGGCCGCTGTTCATCGAAGCGCATGCCGCCCAGCAGCAAAGGCGCCTTGGGCCCATCGATCACCGCGTCGGCGCACAGTGCGAACCATTGGCGGTTTACTTCTAGCATGCGCTGGGCGCCGCTGGCCTCGATCTGCCAGGCGCAGCCAAGACCGAACAGCGTCAGGTCCGGCGAGTGCGCGCACCAGAAAAAACCCTGCCGGTGGGCTTCGTAAAGGGCCACGGCCTCCAGCGTCGGTGCGGCGTGCGAAGAAACCGCGATGACTGGCCGTTGATACGCCACCGCACGCTGGTGCGCGGTCTGGAACACCTTGAGCAATGCGGCCGCGTTCATACGACCTTGCTCTTTTTCTGTAGCCAGAAGGCGGTCTGCTCGGCGATGTACCAGTGGATAATCTGGTTGAACAGCCCTTCGATAAATTCACCGTCCAACCCGGCGGCCTGCGCCCATTGCCGGCGCTGCGGCAACATCGTCGCGACGCGCTCCGGAGCGGCGATGCTGGCCTGGTCAGGCTTGAACGCGGAGGCGGCCTTGACGTACTGCATGCGCAGGCCGAGGGCGTCGATGATTTGCTGGTCGAGGCTGTCGATGGCATGACGAATGTCCGAAAGGCCAGTGCAGTGTTCTGGGGTTTTCATACCGAGTCTCCCTGATGGTCGGCGGTGCGACGCAACAGGTGACGGATCACCGGTCGCGGCTGATGCCTGAGGTAAAAGTGGTCGCCGTCGAACAGGCGGATATCCGGGGTGTGGTCGCTAAGGTCGGCCCAGGCGCGGGCCTGTTCGAGGCTGACTTGCGTGTCATCTCGGGCCAGCAGTACGTCGAGTGGTGCCGCCAGTGGTGCGAGGCGCGCAGGCCGCCAGGTTTCGATGGCCTGGTAGTCGCTGCGCAGGGTCGGCAAGAACAACGCACGCAGTTGCGGGTTGGCCCACAGGCCGGCGGCGTCGGCGTCCTGGCGCAGGATGTCGGCGACCAGCGCATCGTCGTCCTGGCGGTGCAGGTCACTGGGCGGTTGTCGATGTGGAGGCGCGTGGCCCGAGACAAACACATGGGCGGCTCCAGAACCTGCTGCTTGCAGGCGCACCCCCACGGCGTAAGCGAGCGCCGCGCCCATGCTGTGGCCGAACAGCAGCAAGGGCCGGGCGGGAAGCGTTTGCAGCGCTTCGGTAATGTGCCCGGCGAGGCTGTCCAGGCACGGGATATGGGCTTCGTTGAAACGCTCTTCACGCCCCGGATACTGCACGGCCAACAGGTCGATATCTCCCGGCAGGTGTGCCAGCCACGGGCGAAAGAAACTCGCGCTGCCCCCGGCATGGGCCAGGCACACCAGACGCGCCCGCGCCTGTTCGCTTTCTCGCAGCACGCGCAGCCAGGGCGATGCAACGCCGCTCATAGCGCCAGCACCTGCTCCGCCAGGGCCTTGCGGTTAACCTTGCCGAGGCGTGTCAGCGGGAACTCGCGCAGCACCTGCAAGCGATCCGGCAATTTGTAGGCGGCCAGCCCGCGTTCCCGCAACCAGGCGTTGATCGAGGCCAGGTCGACCCGCTCGCCGTGGGCCAGCACGCAGGCGCAACTGCGCTCCCCGAGCAACTCGTCGGCCAGGGCCACCAGCGCCACATCGCGAATCAGCGGATGCCCGAGCAGCAGGTTTTCGATCTCTTCCACGGGGATTTTCTCGCCACCGCGATTGATCACATCCTTGCTGCGTCCCTCGACGATCAGATGCCCCTCGGGCAGGCGTCGCACCGAGTCGCCGCTGCGGTAAAAACCGTCGGCGGTAAACGCGCGCTGGTTCTGCTCGGCGGCGTTGTAATAGCCGCGAATGGTGTAGGGCCCACGCACCAGCAATTCACCGACGGCACCAGGGGCCACCGACTGGTCGTCGGCGTCGACAATGCGGATCTCGTCGTCGGCGGTCAGCGGCAGCCCCTGGGTGTCGAACACCCGCGCCTGCGGATCATCCAGTGGCGTGAAGCACAGCAAGCCCTCGGCCATGCCGTACACCTGTTGCAGGCCGCAGCCCAGGACCGGGTGGATGCGTGCGGCGATCTCGGCCTTGAGCCGGGCGCCGCCGACCTGCAGCCATTGCAGGCTGCCCAGGTCGTTATCGGACCACTGCGCGACTTCCAGCCACAGCAGCACCAGCGGTGGGATCAGGGCGGTGTGGGTGATGCGTTCGCGTTCGATCAGCTCAAAGGCGGTGTCCGGGCTCGGTTCCGGCGCCAGCACCAGGGTAGCGCCGACACTGAACACGCCCAAAGCACCAGGAGAGGCGAGGGGGAAGTTGTGCGCCACCGGCAGTGCGGCGAGGTATCGGGTATTGGCATCGAACCCACACGCCTGGGCGGCCAGGCGCGCATTGCACGCGTAGTCGTCATGGGTGCGCGGGATCATTTTGGGCAGGCCGGTGGTGCCGCCTGACAACAGCAGCACCGCCACCTCCCGTGAATCCGGCGGAGGCAGTTCGCGCGGGCTGGCTACGCACTGCGCCAGCGGCACGAATTCCTCGGCGGCACCGACCACCCACACCTGTTGCAGGCTCGGCACTTGCTCGCGCAGTGTGCGCGCCAACGGGCGATAGTCGAAGCCCAGATGCTGATCGACAATCACATAGGCGACTGCCTGGCTGAGGTGCGCCAGGTGCGCCAGTTCATGTTCGCGATGGGCCGGCAGCGCAAACACCGGGATCACGCCCACACGCAGCAGGGCGAAGGTCAGGCTGAAGAACTCGGCGATATTCGGCAACTGCACGAGCACCCGCTGGCCAGCCACCAGCCCGCGCTCGGCAAGGCCGGCGGCCAGGCGGTCGGCCTGATGGTCGAGCTCGGCGTAGCTCCAGCGCCGCGAGCCGTCTACCAGCGCCTCCTTGTTTGGCGTGCGCCGGGCCTGCCCGCGCAGCAGTTCGCCCAAGGGCACGCCGCGCCAGTAGCCTTGCTCACGGTAGCGGCGAATAAAGTCGTCGGGCCAGTCTGTGCATCCATCAAGCATGGCAATCTCCTTGGGCAGTCGGGCAGCCCAGCAACTGGGCACCGTGCAGATTCAGCGGGTGCGTAAGGCCGGTGACTTGCACCGCCTGTACGCCGGTGTGCGTGGCCGGTTGCAGGCGCAGCAGCGGATCATCGCCAGCCAGCAGGTCGAGGGCGGTTCTGTCGTCGGGGTGTACGCCCAAATGAACCGCGGCCAACCCGGTAGCGCCATTGGGGTGGACCCTGTGCGCCGGGTGCTGGGACGGTGAGTAGGGCGTGACCAGGAAGGGCAAGCGATCATGGCGCGGGTACACGAAACGAAAGCGCGTCTGACTGCCATCGGCGCAGGTGCGCCGCCAATTCACCGTACGTCCCATGCTGACCCCGCAAGCCGCCAGACCCTTGAGGCGAGGCGCCAGGGCCGGATCTTCGCAGAGCAGGGCCAGATCGCAGAAGCCTTCGCCCTGGGCGGCCCAGCGCAACATGCGCCGTCCGGCACCCCGGCCGGCCAGGCAGTCAATGGGCCACTTGAACAGCCAGGCATGGCGCGGCGTGGTCAACAGTTCGATGATCGGCCCCTGGCTGAACCAGATGTGCGCGTGTTGTGCGCTGGCTTCGGCAGTGGCGTAAGTGACCTCGAAGCCGGCGGCGCGAAAATTCGCCACGGCCTGATGCAAGTCGCGCACCCACAGCAGCACATGGCTGCAGGCGGAAGAGGATTGGGCAGTGTTCAAAACGGCAGGGCTCCCAGCAGTTGGGCGGTGTCGTCACCGCAAGGGGGTTGTACGGCGTCGGCACGGGCATGGAGTTCGGCCAGTGACAGCGCACGCGGCACCCTGGGCTCGATCAGTTCGGGCATGCCGATCAGGCCGTTCATTTCGCGCCAGGCCATGGACACCTCGGTGGCCCACACGCCGCTGCGTAGGCGGCGTGTGGGGTCGGCGATGTCGCGACACAGTTCACCCAGCGCAAGGCTGACCGCGTCGGGCCAGAGCTGGTTGAACACCTGGTGATAGCTCGCTGGAATCTGCGGGTCGAGCACCACCATCGTCGGCCCGGCCAGGCGTTCGCTGCCGGGGCCGGCCATGATCAGGCGGTCGGTGTTGTCCCGTGGGGCATGCAGGCGCGGGTTCCACAGTACCGGGCCATGGGTGTCGCCCAGGCTCAGCACGCCGGCTTCGCAGCCCACTTCGAGGCGATGCAACAGGAAGGAATGGTTGTCCGGGTCCTGGGGGTGCACCTGGTTCTGAATGCGCAGGCTGATCGGCACACCGTTGAAACTCGCGTTGAGCCGCATGAAGGGTTGCGCCCCGACCCCGGCGGCTGGTGCCGCGAACACCCAGGGCCGTAGGCCACCGGCCAGGCGCCCGAGAATGTCCAGCAGCGGGTAGGCCACCTGGCTGTTGCAAACCGCGTCTATGTACGCCAGCCCTTGCTGTTCGCGCAGGTACTCGGCCACGGCGAGAAAGCGCCGGATCGCGAGGATGTTCGGGTATAGCGTGTTTACCGCGTAGGCTGCCTGGCCTTGACGAGCGGCCTGCATGCACGCCGTGATTTCGCGGTGGTGCACCGGGTGTTCCTGCAGCACGTGGATACCGCGTCGCAGCAGCTGTTGGGCCAGCTCGCTGCCGGCGCCGCCTGTGGCGCCGGAGCGCACCACAACGCAGGCGATGTCGACGTCATCCGGCACGTGCTCCACCGCCTCGTACAACGGTACGCCATAGTGCGCGGCGCAGGCGCGCGAGTAGGCATTGCCGCGTGACAGGATGCCCATCAGTTCATAGTCGGCCTGGGCGCGTGCCAGCGCTTGCAGGTAGATCCGGCCAAACGCAGTGCCGGCGACGATCACGCGTTTGCGTGCAGTCGGGCGGCTCATGACCAGGTCACCGGCAGGCAGTGGGCGCCGCGAAAGAACGTCGCGGTTTTCCATTGCACGTCGCCACAGCGCTGCAGGCTGGGCAGGCGCACCATCAGGACGTGCAGCGCCTCCTGCAATTCGACCCGCGCCAGGGCTGAGCCGATGCAGTGATGCAGGCCGTGGCCGAAGCCGAAATGGCCTCTGGCATCCCGTTGCAGGTCCAGCGCCTCTGGGTTTTCAAAGCGGGCCGGGTCATGGTTGGCGGCGCCGATCGAGGCGAACACCGCGTCGCCCTGGCGCACCAGGGTTTCACCGACCTGAATGTCTTCCAGCGCGTAGTGCACAAACATCGCCGCCGAGGCCAGCGGGATGTAGCGCAGCAGCTCTTCGACCGCCTGCGGTATCTGCTCGGGATCGGCCTTGAGCTGTTGCCACTGCGCGGGATTGTCCAGCAGCACCTGGATAAAGTTGGGTATCTGCGAGGCACTGCCTTCGTAACCGGCGACCAGGATCGCAATGCACAGCAGCAGCAATTGCTCCTCGTTGAGGGACTCGCCTTTTTCGTCGGCCTGGGTCAGGGCGGTCATGAAGTCATCGCGTGGCGCGCGTCGACGTTCGGCCACCAGGCCTTTGATGTACGCGGCCAGGTGAAGTTGGGTCTGATCCGCGTCTTCATGGCGGGTCGACAGCAGGGAGTCGTTCCACACCTTGAAACGGTCACGGTCCTGCACCGGCACACCCAGCAGCTCGCAGATCATCGCCAGGGGCAACGGCAAGGCGTAGTCGTTGACCAGATCGGCCGGCGGGCCGGCGGCGAGCATGCGGTCGATCAACTGATGGGCGTAGTCGCGGGCGTGGGGACGCAGGGCTTCGACGCGGCGGCGAGTGAAAGCCTGGGCGGCGCGCGAGCGGATTCGTGTGAGTTGCGGCGGATCCATCATCACGATGCCACCGGCGATGCGTGGGAAGGCACGAGGGCTATCGTCGCGGCGAAACGCTTCGCTGCGGCTGAAGCGCCGGTCGCCGAGCACCAGGCGTACGTCGTCATAGCGAGTGGCAAGCCAGGCGGGGGCGCCGATGGGCATCTGGATGCGCAACAGCCCCGGTGCCTGTTGGGCATGGCGATAGGGTTGCGCCAGCTTGAGGTCGGTGAAGCGGTTGAATGGGTAGGCCAGCGGGGTCATGGCAAGTCCTTGGCGGTGCTGAGGTCGGGCAAATGGTCGAGCAGCTCAAGCTGCAGTTCGGAGTCTTCCAGATGGGCCGCCAGTGCGGCGCGGCTCAGGCGTTGGGCCGGGACCTGGGCCACGAATACGCGATGGCCCAGGCGCGCCAGCGGGTGTGTGGCGGCGGGCAGGCTGCGGTTGCCGTGGAATCCGGCCCGCGCCAATGCGCTTTGCCACTGCGACAGGTCGAGGAAGGTGGCGCTGCTGAGCTGGCGTTCGTCGCTGGCCTGGTTGAGCATGAAAGCCTGGGAGGCCATCACCCAGAATTCCTCCTGGGTCGGTTCGCTGAACACCAGCCAGCCGCCCGGCTTGAGCAAGGCAAGCAGGGTGGCCAGGGACCGCTCGGTGTCGCGGGCGGCATTCAGCACGCCCCCGGCAACGATCAGGTCCCAGCTCTGGCTGGGATAACCCTGGGCCAGGGCCGGGCGGTCGATATCGAACACGCCGTGACGTACCCATGGCCAGTCCTTGAGCCGCTCGGCGGCTTGCTCGCTGAAGTAGCGCGACACGTCGGTGCACAGATAATCCACGCTGGCATTCGCCAAGGCGGGCAACACCGCTTGGGTGGTGGACCCGGTGCCGGCGCCGACTTCCAGCACGCGCAGCGACACACCGGCCGGCTGGCGTGCGGCCCAGGCGCCGATCCAGTGCGCGACGGCGCGGTGCTGGTATTGCGCTGCGAGGCTCTCGCGGTACAGCGCCGCCGCGCGCTCGGTGCGGCCTTCGGGAAACAACAGGTGCACCGCCGCACACTCACCGCGCATCAACAACGGCAACTGCCGCGCATTTTCCCGCGCATAGTCGAGGGTGCCGCTGCCGCCTGTGTTGCGTGCCCACTCCACGCTCAACTGGGCCCAGATACCTTCCAGGGCGATATCGCTCCAGGCATTCGCGTCGAGGGTGGGCTGCAACCGATCGGCGACGCGTTGCAACAGGCCTTGGGACTGCAGCACATCCAGCCAGCGCGCAATCAACGGCCGGTGACCAGGGGCAATGCCCGCCAGTGCCAGGCTGTGGGCCACGTCATTAAGCGGTGCCGGCAGCAACCCACACTGCTCAAGCCCATTGAGCATGGAGAGGAGCGCGGCGTGACCCAGTCGATCATTGAGTCGCACCGACTCCACCAGTTGTGCAGGTTCAAAGGCTTGGTCGAGGGCGGCCTCGGTCGCGGCCAGGTGATCGTCCACCGGCCTGCTCGCGCAAGGATGCGGCACCACGAACAGCGTCTGGCCGTGCAGGGCAACGGCATGGACTTGAGGATGGCCCAAAGCGCGCTCAAGCCAGCGTTGATGCGCCAGCTTTACGCTGGCCAAGTCGTGCCATTGCTCCGTGAAACCTTGCACGCGGCAATCGAGTTGCGCCGCCGCACGCTCCGCAAGCTGCCAGTCACCCGTGCGGTGGCTGACGAACAGCACCTGTTGCAGGTGGCTCAAATCACTCAACGCCAGTGCGGGGAAATCCAGCAGGCGCTCTAGCTGTTCGGCGCTCATCATCACCACAGCCGGGCGTTGGCGCTCAAGCAAGGCCAGCAGCCGGGCGGGCGCCAACTGATGAACGCCCAGGTCGGTAAACCCAGGCAGTTGCCAGGGCGCAGTGGGCAGGTCGATCAGCAGGGTGTCGACGTTCATCGGGAAACTCCGGTGGCATGGAACAGACGTTGTCCGGCGGCGGCCAGCGGGTCGGTCGCCGCGGGCCACAGGTCGAGCAACTCAAAGCCCGCGACGTGCAAGGCCTGGCGCCAGACTTCGGGTGGCATGAACACCTCGTCGGTGGCCCTAAGCGGCGCGCCGGCCGGCGGAGACAGCAACAGGTGCATGAAGGTCAGCATCGCCGGGTTGTCGGCGATGGATTCGCTGAACAGCAAGGTGCCGCCGTCGCGCAGGCAAGCGCGGATTCGCGCCAGGCTGCGCGGCAGGTCGCAGGCGTTGTGCAGCACGTTGCCGGCGATCACCAGGTCCTGGCTACGGGGCGCGATGCCTTGCTCGCTAAAGTCGCGGTCCAGGTCGAGCAGGCCTAATTGCATACCGGGCTCCAGGCGGAATGCGCGCTGAGCCGCGCCGGTGAACAGTGAGCTGATATCAGTGAAGCGATAAGCTTTTTCACGGTTCTCCAGGGCTGCCAGCACGGCACGCGTGGTACAGCCGGCACCGCCGCCGAGCTCCAGCACCTGCAACACGTCGTCGGCGGCGCTGGCTTCCCGCGCACGGGCCGCGAGTGCCTGGTTGATCGCGGCGGTGAAGTGGTTGTGCTGGTACGCACCGAGTACCGCTACCGGATCCCCGGCGAGCACCAGCAGCGGCGCCACGGCGACGCGGTCGCGCAGCAACTCGGGCAGGCACTCGATGACCTGGGCATGGAGTTGCGCCATGTTCGACGGGAAACCCAGCTCGGCATACAACCCTGGCAAATCGCCGATGGCGGCTTGAGGCGGCGTGCCATTCCAGGCCAACCGCTCGCCGTCTACATGCACGGCTTCGGCTCGCGACAACGCCGCGAGCCAGCGCCGCACGATCCAGGCGTGACGCGGTGCGGTGCCGATCGCTTGGTTAAGCTGTGCGGCGGTTCGCCAGACCTGCATCGGCAAGGCCTGGGTACGCAGGAGCACGTCGGCCATGACACCCAGGCTCAGTTGTTCCAGTGCGTTAAGGGCGGTGTTCATAGGCAACCTTCTTCGGCGTGTTGCAGGTGTGCGAGTGGGTGGTCCTGCACGGTCAGTGCGCGGATCGCCTGAGTGCGTTGCAGGCGCTCAAGGCTGGCGGCGGGCGGCAACGCGTACGCGGCGTCATGGCAGCCTGGGCGAATTTCGCCTTCGAGCACACTCACCACCGTGACTGCCGCCATGGCGCCGGTCAGAGGCGCATTGCCCGCGCCGCTGACGACCAGGCTGCGGGTGTACGCCTGGTCGTCGCAGAGGCCATCGAGTTGCAGCAACAACGTGACAAAGGATGGCTGGCCACTGAGGTCCAGCTGGCTGGCCCTACATAAGCGTTGCACCGCTTCGGCACGCGGCAGACTGTGCGTCTGGTCGAGGGCCTTGAGTACATGGCCGTCGGTCATCACGTTGAACCACTGGCCTGTTTCCAGGCGCAGGTCCCTGGCCAAGCGTTCGCCTTCCCGGTTCAGATAGGGCAGCACATGCACCGGCCCGGGGAAACACGGCAGCAGCACATCGCGCCTGCGTCGCAGTGCGCGGCTGCAACGGCCGTTGTGCCAGGCCGCCAAGGGCTCGCTAGAGCCGTCTACCGCCCCTTGCAGGAAGTCGTCGGCGGCGATCGCCGTGAAGCGATCACGCAGACCGAAATAGCTGTTCAGCCCCAGCACCCGTGTAAACCCCTGCAGCGCCAGCCAGCGTGGCAGCAGGCCGGTGAGGCCCGGCTGCAGGCCCGCACCAAGCACCGCGCTGCGCCCGCGCCATAAAGCCGGGTCGAGGTGGATATCGCCCGCGGCGTCGACGTAATGCGCATCGGCGTTCAAGGCGGCCTGCGCGACACGGTCCGCCACGCGCCAGGAGGGGCCGGCGCAGTTGAGCAGCAGGTCGCAGCCACGGGCGAACCTGGCCAGGGCCGGCGTGTCGTTGAAGTCCACGGCCGCCCATTGCAGGCGTGCGTCGGGCCATTGTTGCTGGAGCAGCGCCAGGCAGCGCGCGCCGTTGTGCGCGTCACGCCCGCCCAGGCGCATGTCCTGCAGGCCCAGGCTTAACAAGGCCTGTGCGCTGGCCAGGCCGACGTCGCCACTGGCGCCCAGCACCCCGATCAGCATGGCTGTGCCTGCGCATTCAGGCGCCAGCCACCGGCGCGCTGACGGTCATGCCAGAACCCGGCGTAACGACCGTTGAGGCTGAGCAGTTGCGCGTGGGTGCCCGACTCCACCAGACGCCCCTCATCCAGCACCAGGATCTGGTCGGCGGCCATGATGGTCGGCAAACGATGGGCGATCACCAGCACGGTCGAGTGTTGCATCAGGCGTTGAATCGCGGCCTGTACGAAGGCTTCGTTGTGCGGGTCGAGCGCGGCGGTGGCTTCGTCCAGCAGCACGATGGGCGCACGCTTGAGCAAGGCGCGCGCCAGGGACACGCGCTGGCGCTCACCGCCGGACAATGATGCGCCACCTTCGCCCACCGGCGTGTTCCAGCCTTGCGGCAGGCGGGCGACGATTTCATCGACGCCGGCCAGCCGTGCCGCTTCGGCGACTTCGCGGGCACTGGCGTCCGGGCTGCCCACGCGGATATTTGCTTCCAGGCTGTCGTCGAACAGGTACACGTCCTGCATCACCAGCGACAGTTGTGCCATCAGCGCCGCGTTGGACAGCTCGCGCACGTCCACGCCGCCGACCTTGACGCTACCCGCTGTGGTATCGAAAAAACGCATCAACAGGCGGGTGACGGTGGTCTTACCCGAGCCCGACGCGCCGACAATCGCTGTCATCGAATGCGCCGGGGCGCTGAAGGTCAGGTCGCGCAACACCGTCGGGCCACTCGGGTAGGCGAAGCTCACGTGTTCCAAGGCCAGGCTGCCGGGTGCTGACAGGGGCAGGCTGACGGCGGGTTCGGGCAACGGCGGCTCACGCAGGATACTCACCAATTGATCCAGGTCGTTGCCGGCCATGCGCAACAGGCCGCTGCGTGCTGCGGCTTCGGCCAATGGCCCCACGAATCGTGCTGCCAGGGCGAGCAGGGCCACCAACTGGATCGCATCGATTTCACCATGAGCCGCCAGTGCAATGCCCACTCCGACTAGTAGCGCAAAGGCCAACTGCACGGTCAAACCACCCGCGAGCAGCTTGGGAAAGGTCTGCGACAGCATCGAACCACCCGCCAGCTTTTGCGCCTGATTGGCCGCCTGTAACGGCGCGTAGCCGTCCTGGGTGCGGCCAAACGCGCGCAGCACTTGCTGATAGCGGGCGAACTCCACCACCCGGTTGCCGGCCAGTGTCGCGGCGGCTTCCACTCGCGCATCGTTGCTGCCGATGGCGGCGGCCGACCAGTGATGGGTGAAGTAGATCAGCGGCGCACACAACACAGCCGTCAGGCCCAAGCGCCAGTCGAACACGAACAGCGTCAGCGCCACGGTGGCCGGCACCACCACCCCGGACACCACCGGCCCCAGGTAATGGGCAAACAAACCGGTGACCATCAACGTACCGCTGGTAGCGCTGCGTGACAGGCGCCCGACCTTTTCCGAGTTGAACCAGCCCAACGGCAGGCTGACCAGATGCTGGCCGAGACGATCATGCAAGGTCGTCAGCACCAACAAGGCCAGGGCGAAGCCCTTCATGGCCTGCTGGTAGTGGGCGATGCAGGTCAGCACCACCATGGCCGCCAGGCCCGCCAGCCAGGCGGTGGCCGTGGGAAGGTCGCCGGCGAACAACGCGTGCAGGATCGGCACCAGCAGCGCCACGGCCAGGCCTTGCAACACGGCGCTGGTCACCAGCCACGCCAGGTAACGGTAGAGGCGCGGGGCATGGGCCGGGCCCAGTAAGGTCACAAGGCTGCGAATCACAGGGACATCTCCACGGCAGGGGTTTCGGTGCCGGCTCGCCACAGTCGGGCATAGGCGCCATTGGCGTTCAGCAGGTGTTCATGGCGGCCGCTTTCCAGCACGCGGCCCTGGTCGAGGACGACGATCTGGTCGACCCCGCTAATGCTCGCGAGGCGATGGGCAATCACCAGCACCGTGCGGCCACGCGCCAAGGCAGACAGTGCATCCTGGATCAGTGCTTCGGACTCTGGATCGGCGTGGGAGGTGGCTTCATCGAGGATCAGCACTGGCGTGTCGGCCAGCAGCGTGCGGGCGATCGACACGCGCTGCGCCTCGCCACCGGAGAAGATCGCATCTTCGCCGATCACCGATTGATAACCCCGGGGCAAGGCCTGGATACGCGCATGGATCTGCGCGGAGCGCGCTGCCGCCTCGACCTCTGCATCGCTGGCATCCGGGCGGCCCAGGCGCAGGTTGTCGGCGACCGTGCCGTGCACCAGTTGGGCGTCCTGCAACACGAAGCCCACGTGTTGATACAACTGGCGCGGGTCGATCTCGCGCACATCGGCGCCGCCCACGCAGATGCGGCCGGCGTTGACGTCATGAAAGCGCGGCACCAGCTTGGCCAGGGTCGACTTGCCGGCACCGGACGCGCCGACCAATGCGGTCACGCTGCCGGCCGGGCAGTGCAGGTCAACGCCCTTGAGGATCAGGTGCTCGGCGTCGTAGCCGAACTGCACCTGTTCAAAGCGGATGTCGCTGCCCTGGGGTTGGACGCAGGCCTTGGGCGAAGGCAATTCCTCAACGTCCAGCAGCGCTTCGATGCGATCCGCTGCCGCCAGGGCCGTACGCTGGGCCGTGAGGCTCTGGTTGATCACCAGCAGCGACTGCGGAATGACCACCGCCACCAGGGTTTCGGCGAACAGCTCCAGCGGTGTGATCCAACCGTGCGCCAGCAACAGGCTACCCACCCCCAGGCTTACTAGCAGGATCACTGGCACACTCAAGGCCATCGAGGAAAAGGCTTCCAGGCGCAGCAGAGGCTTGACCCAGCCGGCATACTGCTCGCTGAACTGGTTGACCGCCTGCTGATAGCTACGGTGCGCCTGGCCGACCTGGCCGAACGCCTTGACCACGGCAATGCCGTGCACGAACTCGACAATTGCCGCGCTGACCCGGGTCATGCTCTTGTCCAGCAACTGCATCTTGGCGCCAAAACCGCGCATCATCAGGGTGTATGCCACCGCGTAGATGGGCAGTGTCAGCACCGCCAGCAGCGCCAGCCGCCAGTTCAGCATCGCCAGCCACAGCAGGCCCGCCAGCGGCGTGACGATGGCCGCGGTGAGTTCCACCGCGTGGTGGGCGACCAGGTGGTGCAGGTCTTCGAGGTCGTCCTGCACCACCTTGCGCACGGTGCCGGAGGTGGTGTCGGTGTACCAGCCCAACGGCACGCGCCCGAGCTTGCGTACCATGGCTTCGCGCAAACTTGATTGCAGCCGGTGGTCAGCCACATGGGTCAACCACAGCGCCACGCCACTGGCCATCCACCCCAAACTCAGGGCGATCACCACCAGCGCGGCCCACAGCCACAGGGTCTTGCTGTCGGCGCTGCCGGCCAACAGCAAGCGGCCCAGTTCGGTGAGGCCGATAAAGGGCACCAGGTTGACCAATGCGCCGAGGGCGGCGAACGCCACACCAAGACGGATGAGGCGATTGACCGGGCGTTTCAGGGTATCCAAGGCAGTGGTCATGAGTTTTTCCGAAGGGCCTCAAGCAGGTGCGCAGTAACGGTGTGGACGTGGGGCGGTTCGATCACGCTGAAGTGGTTGCCAGGCACGTCGATCAGCTCGAAACGGCCCAGGCAGGCGTCTTCCCAGAACGGTGCGGCCAAATGCCCGACGCCGCCGGTGATGCCGAACGATTGCTGCTCCAGGCAGCGCAGGTAGGTCATGTTGCCGAGGAACGGCGGCGGGTCGAACCGCGCCGCCCGCATGCTGTGGCGGCACACACGAAACAGCGTCGGTACCAGTTCGGGGCCGATCGGCACCCCGGCCTGGCCCGAGGCCAGGCGTGCGTATTCGGTCAGGCGCTCCTCCTGGCTGCGCGCCGATTGCTGTTGGACCGCCAGCGCCAGCGCGTCCAGCGCCGGATCGCCGCTCAATGCCGCCATGGCCCCGGCCGGCACCCGGCGGTTGTCGCGAGCCATCAACAAGTCGATGGCGCGGTATACGTCGTAGTCTTCGATGTGCGCGCCGAACACGGTTTTCACGGGGTCCAGGTTCAGGTTGGGCACGAAGATCGCCTCGTAGGCCAGCTCCTCGTCGGTGTCGATGAACATCGGGATGCTGTCGATCAGGCTCAGGTCGACCACTTCCATACCGCGTTCGAGCAAGCGCCGGGCAACCTCAGTGGCCAGCAGCCCGCCGAGGCAGTAGCCGATCAGCTGAAAACGTTGATGGCCGTCGGCAATCAAGCGCTCGGCGTAGTCCTCGGCCACGCGCTCGATCAGGCTTTTGGGCTCCAGCGCCAGGTACTGTTCGGTGTCAGCCACGGCAAAGCCAATCACCGGACCGGCCTGCTGGTCGGCGAGGGCGTGGCCCAGGTGCTGGAAATAATCCAGGGTGCCGAGGGCGGCGTGGAACATCACCCGGACCGGGCCGACGTCACCCCCGCCAAATGGCACCACCAGCGCGTTGCTACTGGACGAGCGTTGCGCTTCACCGCTGGCGGCAATCGCGCCCGGCGTTGCTTCGCCCTGATTGAGCAGGCGCGCGAGGGCGGCGACATTCGGCTCGTTGAGCATCTGGCGCAGCAAGGTGTCGTAGCTCAGGCTTTGGGCCTGGGGCAGTTGCTCACGCAGTTGGCCAGCGACGCGGGCGAGGATCAGCGAGTCGGCGCCTTTTTCATAGAAGCTGTCCTCGACGCCGATCTGCGCCAGCCCCAGGGCGTCGGCCCACAGGCGGCACAACTCGGCGGTGAGTGGATCGCTCGGCGCTTCCTGGCTGCTGGAGGCCTGGGCATCGGCGGCAGCGCGCCAGCCGGCCAAGGTCTTGCGGTCGACCTTGCCGTTGGCGGTCAGCGGCAAGCGGTCGAGTACCTGCAGGTGCGCTGGCAACATGTAGTCCGGCAGGCGCTCGGCCAGGGCGCGGCGCAGGCTATCGACGCTCAGGCGCTGCACGCCGGCCTTGAAGCGCGCGGCGAATATCTGCATGCCGAGGGCGGCCAGCGGATGATCGGCCTGGGGCAGGGCAGGCAGGCATTCGCCACCGAAGGCCTTGATCCGCGCCTGCCA
Organism: Pseudomonas sp. 2822-17; assembly: GCF_002742485.1. Classification (NCBI taxonomy): domain Bacteria; kingdom Pseudomonadati; phylum Pseudomonadota; class Gammaproteobacteria; order Pseudomonadales; family Pseudomonadaceae; genus Pseudomonas; species Pseudomonas sp. 2822-17. Next base: position 69,768 of record NZ_LJRZ01000934.1, on the reverse strand, counting down.
GATATCGGCGTCGCGCAGGCCACTGTGGCCCTGGTCGTGGTCGCCATTGGCCGGTGTCATCATGAAGCCCTGTGTCAGCAGGATCGGCGGCCATTCGCCGGTCGGTTCGCTGAACACCAGCCAGCCGCCAGGGCTGAGCAACTCGGTGATCTGGCCGAGGGCATTGTCGATGTCCTTGACGCTGTTGAGCATGCCCGCACACAGCACGATATCCACGCTGTTGCTGGCCAAACCCTGAGGGCGGATGTCCTGGTCGATGTCCAACACGCCATAGCGTACCCAGGCCTGTTCAGCAAAGCGTTGCTTGGCCGCCGGCAGGAAAAACGCGGTCATGTCGGTAAACAGGTAGTCGACTTCCAGCCCATCGAGCAAGCCGATGACCGGCGCGCTGGTGGCGCCGGTACCGGCGCCAATTTCGATGATGCGCAGCGGGCCGTCGCCTTGATGGTGGGTGGCCAGGCGGTTGATCAGCGCAGCGATGCTGTGGATGTTGTAACGCGACACGGCATCCCCGCCGTATAGCTGCAAGGCCAGGTCCAGTTGGCCTTGGGGGAACAGCAAGTCGAACGGGTTGACCTCGCCCTTGAGCAGTTGCGGCAGTTGCCACACATGGTTGAGCTGGTAGTCGAGCAGCGCCTGGCTGCACAGCCCCGAGGCGACCGCCTGTTCCACCCGGCCCCACGCCAGCGCCGGGTTGGGCGCGGGTTGCGCGAGGCGGTAGTGCGAGTGGGTGTAGTGCAACAGACCAGCCTCGCACAGCGCCCCCAACCAGCGGCGAACCAGCCAATGGTGGCGCGGCTCGGCCTGCAAGGTGTGCAGGATTGTGGCAGCGTCCGGTTCGGCCCGTTCGCCGCTGAAAAGTCCGGCCTTGAGCAACACCTCCAGCATCGAACTCAAGGCGGCGGCACTCAGGTCAGCCTGGTACTCGCGCACCTGTTGCGCATCGAAACTGCCCACCTGGCTGTCGGCATAACGTTTGACCGCCGTGAGCAACGGCGCGCCTGGCAGCGGCTCGGGTTCGGCGCGTGCAGCGGTGACGAACGCCAACAGGTCGCCACTGACCAGGCTCACCGCAGTGTCCACGCCAGGGGTGGCGAGCAGTGCGGCCTCGATCTCACCGAGTTCCACCCGATGGCCGCGAATTTTCACTTGGCCGTCTTCACGACCCAGGAATTCCAGTTCACCCCCCGGCAAATAGCGGCCACGGTCACCGGTGCGGTACAGGCGCTGGCCGTCGAGCGGGTGAGCAAAGAAACGTGCGTCGCTCAATGCCGGATCGCCCAGGTAGCCCTGGGCCAGGCCGACACCGGTGATATACAGGTCGCCCGGCACCCAGGTCGGCGCATCACGCCAGTGGCTGTCGAGTACCCTAAAGCCCTGGTTGGCCAGCGGCAGGCCGTAGGGAATGCTGCGCCACGCCGGATCGATGGCGCCGATGGGGTGCAGGTTCGACCAGATCGAGGCTTCGGTGGCGCCGCCCAGGCCTACTAGTTTCAGGTCGGGCAACAACGTCTGGAGTTGCGGTGGCAGGTTCAGCGGGATCCAGTCACCGGACAGCAAGGCCAGGCGCAGGCTGTCCAGTGGGCGGGGTTCGGCGTGCAGGTAGTCGGCGAGCATGTGCAGTTGTGCCGGCACTGAGTTCCACAGCGTGACCTGATGACGCTGCACCAGTTCGGCCCAGTGCGACGGGTCGGCGCCACGTGCCGGGTCGGGCAGCACCAGGGTCGCGCCCACGGCGAGGGGCCCGAACAGGTCATACACCGACAGGTCGAAGCTCAACTGCGCCAGGCCCAGTACGCGGTCATCGGCGTTAACGTCGAAGCGTCGGTTGATGTCTTGCACGGTATTGAGCGCGGCGCGATGGCTGATCATCACGCCCTTGGGTTCGCCGGTGGAACCGGAGGTGTAGATCACGTAGGCGAGGTTATCGGGGCCGCCCTCGATCAGCTCGAAATCCGCGCCCGCCGAGGGCAACCGGTCTACGGCGTGCCATTGCAATGTCTCGGGCAACGGCGTGTTCGGCTGCGCCAGGGAATGCCCCAGCACATGCCGCACCTTGGCGCTTAGCAGTACGCGGTCGCGGCGTGCGGCCGGAGCGTTGCTGTCCAGGGGCAGATAGGCCCCGCCGGCGAGCAACACGCCGTAGGCCGCCACCACTTGGTCGAGACCCTTGGGCATCAGGATCGCCACCGGTTCCTGCGCGTCGCACCCGACCTCACGCAGGGTGGCGGCCACGGCCAGTGCGCGTTCGGCAAGGGCGGCGTAGGTCAGGCTGCCACTGGCATCGATCACCGCCAGGGCGTGAGGATGTTCCCAAGCCATGGCCAGCAGGCCGTCGTGCAGGCGACCGGTGGGCAGCGGGGCGGCGGTGGCATTCGCCGCCAGGCGTTCACGCTGCTGCCAGGCCGGCAGCGGCACTTGCACCGGATGTTCCCAGGCGGCCGGATCGAGGGCGAGCAACTGCAGTTCGGCGACAAAGGCCTGTTGCATGTCGTCCACCAGGCCGTTGGGGAAGACGCCTTGGCGCACGTCCCAATGGATGTGCAGGCCGTTGGCGTCATCCATCACTTGGCAATCGAGGGGGACCTGCGGCGTCTGGGTGATGCCGTGGCCAACACGGCGTTGACTGGCCGGCGGTGCCTCGATCCCCAGGCCGATGGCGCTGGTGAAGACCACCGGCATGGCCGCCGCTTCACGGCCGCGGTGCCGACCGATTTCGCGCATGACCTGGATGCCGGAGTACAACCGGTGCTCCAGGTCGGCAAACAATTGGCTGCCCAACTGGCGTGCCTGGGCGGTGAAGTCCAGCCCTTCGGGATCGTTGACCTGCAACAGGCTGACCGAGGTGAAGTCGCCCACCAGGCGATCCACCTGCGGGTGCAGTGGCAGGCGGTTGAGCAATGTCAGGTTGAGGCTGAAGGCAGGCTGCTGGCTCCAGCGTTGTAACGTGGCGACGTAGGCCGCCAGCACCACGATGGATGGAGTAAGGCCGCGTTCGCTGGCAGCGCTTTTCAGGGCGGCCCATGGCTGCGACTCAAGCTGCGCCGAGTGCCGTTGGAAACGGGGCACGCGGGTGTCTCCGCCGCTCAGGGGCGTCGGCAGTTGTGGAGCGGCGGGCAATGCGTCGATGCGGGCCAGCCAGTAGTCACGGTCACGTTGGTGGCGGCTGCCTTCGAGCAAACTGCGCTCGGCCAGTAGATAGTCGCGGAAGGTGATGTCCAGGGCAGGCAACGTTGCCTGGGGATCCTGCAGCAACAGCTCCAGCTCATTGAACAGCAGCTGCGCGCTGGCCCAGTCGGCGATCAGGGAGTCCATGGAGAAGTGCAGCGTGTCGCCGTTGTCGCTGCGGCTCATACGCAGTTCGAACAGCGGCCAGACCTCGGTGGGGTAGAGCTTCTGCTCCATGGCCTGGCGAATCTGTTGCACCGCGTGCTGGTGCTGCTCGCGGGTGGCGCCACGCAGATCGGCGATGGCCAGCGGATAGTGGTCGACGTCGGGCAGCACACGCTGCGAACCTTCGCTGGCGATCACCGCTCGCAGCATGTCGTGGCGGGCGATCAGGCGGTTCCAGGCCTGTTCCACCTGCTGCGGGTCCAGGGTTGGCCAGCTCAGTTCCAGGTAGCCATGGCAGGCGACATTGCCGTAGCCGAACGACGATTGGCGGCCCAGCAGGTAGGCATTCTGCACATCGGTGAGGGGGAAGGGCGTGTGGTGCTGCGCCGGATCGGCCTGCACGAGCGGGCGTTCCTGTATCTCCAGCAGGTGCAGGATCTGTTGTTTGTGTTCGCGCAGTTGCGCCAGGCGTTCGGTGTCGAGCAGGCCCTGGGGCGCGCGGAATTTCAGTTGGCCATCCTGGGGCCAGAGTTCGACGCCCAGGGACTTGAGTTCGCTTAGCAGTTTGGCGGCGGGCATGGGGACAGCTCCTGGATAATAGGGTGGTTGCGCGGGCATCAGATAACGCCTTCTTCAACGGTGTGCGGGGTGGGCAGGCGTTCGAGGGTCTGCGCCACTTCCAACAGGCTGGCGGCGCCGAACAACTGGCCCATGGGCAATTCCACGCCCAGACGGCTGCGCAGCATTTCGAGAAAACGCGTGGCCAGTAGGCTGTCCCCGCCCAGGCGGAAAAAGTTGTCGTGGCGCGAGACGCTCGGCACCTTGAGCAAGTGCTGCCAGAGCTCGGCGATCACCTGTTCACGGGTGCTCAGTGGTTGCTCATCCATCGCGTCCCTTGGCTGGGCAGCGGCGCTCAAAGGGGCGAGCAGCGCACGGCGGTCGACCTTGCCATTGCTACTCAACGGCAGGCGTTCCAGCACCAGGATCTGTTCCGGGCGCATGTAGGCCGGCAGGCACTGCTCCAGATGCTGTGCGAGCACCTCGGCGCAGGTGCTGGCCGTAACGGCGGCCATCAGTCGGTGGTCGGCAACCAGCGCCACGGCGTTGTTCACACAGGGGTGAAGCGCCAGGGCGGCTTCGATTTCGCCCAGTTCGATGCGATGTCCACGGACCTTCACCTGGCTGTCGGCGCGCCCGAGGAACTCCAGCAGGCCATCGGGGTGGTAGCGGCCGAGGTCACCGGTGCGGTACCAGCCCTCGACAAAGCGCTCGGCATTCAGCTGCGGCGCGTGGCGATAACCACGCGCGACGCCGGCACCGCCGATCCACAGTTCCCCCGTGACCCAGTCCGGGCAGTCACGGCCCAGGGCATCGACTACCCGGTAGGCTTGGTTGGTCAGCGGCACGCCGTAAGGGATCGAACGCCAGCCCGACATTGCCTGGCGTACTTCAAAGTGATTTGACCAGATCGCCGCTTCGGTCGCGCCGCCTAGGGCGATAAAGCGGCAACCGTGGGCCTGCTCTTGCAGACGTTGCGGCAGATCAAGGCCTATCCAGTCGCCGGACAGCAGAGCGACCCTCAGGTCCAGGGGCTGGCGGTCTTGAGCGTTGGCTTCCAGCAGCATGTCGAGCAGCGCCGGCACGCTGTTCCACAGGGTCACGCGGTGCTGTTGCAATGCCTTGAGCCAGGCGCGGGCATCGCGGCGCTGGTCCTCGTCGATCAGCACCACTGCGGCACCCACCGAGAGCAGGCCGAACAGGTCATACACCGACAAGTCGAAGTCCAGCGCCGACAGGGCCAGGCCCCGGTCGGTGGCTTGGACGCCATAACAGCGGTTGATCTCGGCCACGGTATTCATTGCCGCGCGGTGGGTGATTTCCACGCCCTTGGGCTGGCCAGTGGAGCCGGAGGTGTAGATTACATAGGCCAGTTCACCCGCTGCGAGAGGCTGTGGCGCCGCCAGCGGTTCGGCCTTCAACGCGGTGGAGGGCTTGAGGTGCTTGACGCCGGGCAGTTGCGGGTCGTGCTCGGCGAGTATCAGGGTCACGCCGGCCTGTTGCAGGATGCGCTGGCAGCGCTGCAATGGCTGATCGACACCCACCGGCAGATAGGCGGCGCCGGCCGCCAGAATGCCCAGCACACAGGCGACCTGCTGCGGCCCTTTGGCCAGGGACACGGCCACCAGGTCGCCGGGTGCGACACCTGCGTCCATCAGACTGTGGGCGATTCGCAGCGCGCGGTCGGCCAGTTCGCCGTATTTCAGCGTGCCGTGTTCACCCCATAACAAGGCGGGGCGCTGCGGAGCATGGCGCGCCTGTTCAAAGAAACCTTGGTGCAGCGTCGGGTCGCCCGGCACGCAGTCGCCCGGGGCGTTGAGTTGGGCACGCCGTTGCGCTTGGGCCTGGGGCAGCAGGTCGGGTGGCGCGCTGTCCCAGGCGTGCTCGGCCAACCAGTTGAGGCTCTGCAGGTAAGCGTCGAACATCGCTTCAACCAGGCCTTCGGGGAACAGGCCGACCACACGGTCCCAGTTAAGGGCAATACCACCGTTGGCTTCGACGACCTGGTGGTCGAGCCACACTTGCGGGGTTTGTGTCAGGCCGAACACTTGGTGGGCAAACGGGCCGTCCACCGGCGCCGCCGTGCCATCCGGGACGCCCAGGGCGCTGGTGAACACCACCGGCATGCTCACCTGTTGCTCGCCATTGCCCCGGGCCAACTGGCGCAGCAGGCTGACGGAACCCAGGCAGCGATGCTCCAACGCCTCGCCCAGGGATTGTTGCGTACGCCGTGCACGGTCAACCCAACGCTCACCCGCCACGGGCACATACCCCAGCAGGGTCAGCGATGTGAAGTCGCCCATTACCTGGTCGATCTGAGGGTGCACGGGGCGGCGATCGAACAGTGTGAGGTTGAGGCTCAGGTCCGGGCGTGCACTCCAGCGGCCGAGGGTTTCGGCAAAAGCGCAGAGCAGTACCGCCGAGGCGGTGAGCCCCTGTTGCTGGGCCTTGGACAGGATCGCCTGCCAGGCGCTGGCATCGATCTGCCCTTGCAGGCGTTCAAAGCGTGGTCGGCCCAGGCTGGCGGGATCGGCGGCCAGCGGCAACTGCGGATGGGGCGGCAATTCGGGCAGGCGTTCCTGCCAGAAGCGCTGCGCGGCGTGCAGCTCTTCAGGTGCCGGGGCGCACTGCAATTGGTAATCGCGAAACGACAGATCCAACGAGGCCAGCGCCATGTCGGGCTCGCGGTACAACGCATCGAGTTCGGCGTAGAAACGCAGGATGCTCAGGGCGTCGAGGATCAAATTGTCCAGGCTGATCGCCAGGCGTGTGTGCCGGCCGTGGGTCACCGTTTGCACATCGAACAGCGGCCATTGGTGAGGGGAGAACACGCGGTGGGCACAATGTTCACGCAGCTCTTCCAGGCTGGCGTGGCCCTGGCCGATCACGAAGGCCGGCACTTGTTGCAGGATGCGCGCCTGGCCACTGTGATCGAACACAGCGCGCAGCATTTCGTTGCGTTCGATCAAGCGCTGCAAGGCGTGTTGCAGGCGCGGCAGGTCAAGGTCCTCGACGTCGTACTCACGGTAGAAGTGGCAACTCACGCCCCCCAGCACTAGGCTGGGGTCGCGGCCCAGCCAATAGGCCTGCTGCACCTCAGTCATAGGGAAGGGCGCGTGGCGTTGCGCCAAGTCTGCAACAACGGTGTGTGCGGGTTCGGCCTGTGCCTGTTGATGCAGGTCGACACAAAACTGCGCCAGCACCGGCTTAGCAAACACCTGGGCGATGCGTGCACCGCCCAGCCCTTGTTCGGCGAGCAGGCGCACCAGGCGGGTGGCGCTCAGGGAGTCGCCGCCCAGGGCAAAGAAGCTGTGTTCGCGGCACACCTCACCACAGCCAAGCAACTGCTGCCAGGCGCGGGCCACCTGTTGTTCGATAACGCCGCAGGGCGCCGTCAGGTTGGCCTGCGACACCGGGCTATGCTGGACGAGCCACGCGTGCAAGGCCTTGCGGTCGACCTTGCCATTGCCGGTCAAGGGCAACTGCGCGCAGCCGAGGATCAGCGAGGGAATCATATACGCCGGCAGGCGCTCGGTCAGGCCCGGCAGGTCGATCTGCACAGGCTGCGCGGCGCCGTGCGCCAGACGGACCACCGCCGCCAATTGCTGGCCGGTCAGCAACACGACAGCGTGCTCCACGCCTGGGCAGGCCAGCAGCGCCTGCTCGACTTCGCCGGCCTCGATGCGGTAGCCATGCAGTTTGAGCTGAAAGTCGCTACGCCCGAGGAACTCCACAGTGCCGTCGGGGTGGTAGCGCGCCCGGTCGCCTGTGCGGTACCAGCGCAGGCCTTGATAGTCGACAAAACGGTCGGCGCTGCGCACGCGGTCGCCGCGATAACCCTGGGCCACCCCGGCGCCGCCGATCCACAGCTCCCCGGCCACCCAGTCCGGGCAGTCATGGCCCTGGTGGTCGACGATGCGCAGGCTGACGTTGTCCAGCGGTTTGCCGTAAGGCAGGCAGTGCCAAGGCAATGGCTGGCCGGGTAGGGCTTCGAACAGCGTCGAGTGGATCGCCGCTTCGGTGGCGCCGCCCAAGGCCATGAAGCGACAGCCCGGCGCCTGGGCCCACAACCGTGGTGCCAGGTCCGGGGCGACTTTGTCACCGCCGAGCAACACCGCACGCAGCGGCAGGCGCGCGTCGGCCGGGGCGCAACCGAGCAACATGTCCAGCAACGCCGGCACGCAGTTGAGCACGCTGGCGCGATGCTGCAAGGCCAGTTCACGCCAGCGCGGGGCATCGCGCTGCGCTTCGGGCTCGATGCCAATCACCGCCGCGCCGGTGGACAGCGCAGCAAACAGGTCGAACACCGACAGGTCGAACTCCAGCGCAGAGAGCGCGAGGATGCGGTCATCGGCGGTCAGTTGGAGGCGTCGTTGCAGGTCTTCCACCGTGTTGGCGGCGGCCAGGTGGCTGATTTCCACGCCCTTGGGTTCGCCAGTGGAACCGGAGGTATAGAGGATGTAGGCCAGGTCGCTGACCGCACCGGGCCGGGGCGCGTCCAGCGCGGGGCCCGCAGGTGGCAGGGCCTTGAGCAGCAACCGCGCATCTGAGCTTTCGCAGATTTTCTGGCAGCGTGTGTCGGGCTGGTCGATGCCGATCGGCAGGTACGTGGCGCTGCAGGCGAGGATGCCCAGTACCGCGATGACTTGCTCGGGGCCCTTGGGCAGTTGCAGCGCCACGACATCGCCGCGCTGGATGCCTTGGTCTCCCAGGTACGCTGCAACTTGCAGGGCCCGCTCGGCCAGCTCGCCATAGCCGATGACGGTAGAGTGGCCCTGCAGCAGCGCGGGCAAGGTGGGCGTCAGGCGTGCCTGGGCAAAAAAAGCCTCATGCAGGCGCTTGACGGGCAGGGCAGCAGGCTGGCCTTGCATGGTTGGGCGCAGGGCCAGTTGCTCGGCGGGGATCAGCGCAGGCGGCGCCTGATGCCAGGCGTCCGGGTCAAAACACAGGCGTTGCAGCAGGTCGGTATAGGCCTTGAACACGCCATCCAGCACACCGTCGGCGAACAGCCCTTCACGCGCATCGAGGTTGACCAGGATGCCGCCGTCCAGCTCGGTGACTTGCGCATCGAGCCACACCTGCGGGCCTTGGGAAATGATCCAGGCCGGCTGGCCGAAGCTGGCCTGTACGCCCTCGGCGAACAGCTCACCCAGGCCCAGTGCGCTGGTGTATACAACGGGAGCCAGCACTTGTTTACCGCGTTGGCGGGACAGTTCACGCAACACCTCCAGGCCGGAAAACGCGCTGTGTGCGACATCGCTGTGGAAGCGGCGTTGCAGGGTGGTGGCGCGTGCGGCAAACGTGCCGGCGACCCGGCCGTCCCAGGCCAGCAGGATCGACGAAGTGAAATCCCCGACCAGGCGATCAACGTCGGCATGCAGCGGCGTGCGGTTGAATAGCGGTAGGTTGAGCAGCAACTCGGGGGTATCGCACCAAGCACCAAGAGCTTCACTGAACACCGCTGCCAACGCCATGGCCGGCGTGAGCCCATGCTCCCGCGCCTGGCGTTCGAATGCCTGGCGTTCTGACGGCGGCAGCCAATGGTGACGGCGGCAGACCTGGCGGTCATCGCCCTGGGGCTTGATCGGCAGGCTCGGCGCACCGGGCAATTGATCGAGGCGCTGCAACCAGTAGTCGCGCGCCTGTTGGTGACGATCCCGCTGCTCGGTGCTGGCCTGTTCCTGGCGCAGGTCAGCCAGGTAGCGGGCAAAGGTGTAGTCCAGCGCGGGTAGGGGATGTTGGCGGTACAACAGCACCAGGTCGCCGAGCAGGGTGCGCAGGCTCAAGGCATCGGCGGCGAGCATGTCGAGGTTCAGGTGCAGGCGGGTACCGTCGGGCAACAACGACAGCTGGATATCCAGCACCTGGCCTTGCTCCACGGCCAACTTGCGATGGGATAGCTCGGCGCGCAAGGCTGCCAGCCGTTGTTGCACCTGTTCGGCGCCGGCCTGGCGCAGGTCATGCACCGTGAGCCCCGGCCACGGGCTGTGCGCGAGGACCAACTGGCGGCCGTCATCGAGAAACTGCGCCCGCAACATCGGGTGCCGCGCGAGCAGGGCACGCACCGCGGCTTCCAACCGTATCGGGTCAACGTCGTGGCCATCGAACTCGTTATAGAAGTGCGCGGCCACGCCACCCAGCGCTTGGCCAGGGGCGCGACCGATCCAGTAAGCGTGCTGCATCGGCGCCAGTTCGAACGGCAGCCCGTCATCGGTAGCGGTGCTGACCGGCGCGGGGGCCGTGGGGGCGGTGTCAAGCAGGGCCAGCCAGCTACATAGGCGCGGGTCCGCCACCAAGTCGGCGAAACGCGCGGCCAGGCCCTGGCGCCGCCATTGGCCGGCAAGACGGATCAGGGTGACGGAGTCCAGGCCCCATTCGATCAGGTTGGCCTCCAGGGGCACCTGGTCGGCGGGCAGTCCAAGGGCGTCGGACAGGGATTGGCGCAGCAGTGTTGCGGTTGAGGTGCTGGGAGTGGCCATGGCTCAACGTCTTCTCATCGCTAGGGCCCGGGCCGGGGTTGGCCCAGGCGCTGGGGGCAGGCAAATGCATGGGGGGAGATGCTAGTCATTCTCATTTTGGCGACTACCCGGATCGAATCGTTTTTGCCCCGTATCCGTTTGCCCAGTGCCGATTGCACGGGCGCAGTTGCGGGACATGGCGCCGATACGCCGCGCGATGCGGTTGGAAAATGACTTGAATCGGGTAGAGCCCGGCCCACGGCCTTGACTACCGTCGCTCGCCGCCCTCTTGCAGGGCCTCTTCATGGAGTTGCGGATGTCTGTAGATTCGGGTTTACAAGTGCGCGGCCTGCGCAAGCGCTACAACAATGGCGTCGAAGCACTGCGCGGCGTGGACCTGAGTGTTGGCCCCGGGATGTATGGCTTGCTCGGTCCCAACGGCGCCGGCAAGAGCAGCCTGATGCGCACCCTGGCGACCCTTCAGCTGCCGGACGCCGGCAGCATTCACCTGGACGGCGTGGACGTTCTGCGCGGCCCCGATCACCTGCGTCGCCGCCTGGGTTACCTGCCGCAGCAACTGGGCGCGTACCCCGGCGTGAGTGCGCGGGATTTGCTCGACCGGTTTGCCTGGCTCAAGGGCCGTACCGACAACCGCCAGCGCCGCGAGGAGATCGAGGCCCTGCTGGATAAGGTCAACTTGCAGCAGGCGGCCCACCGTGCGTTGGCGACCTATTCGGGCGGCATGTTGCGTCGGTTCGGTATCGCCATGGCACTGGTGGGCTCGCCGCGCTTAGTGATCGTCGATGAGCCCACGGCGGGCCTCGACCCGGCCGAACGCAACCGTTTTCATCGAGTGCTGGCGGATGTCGCCGCCGAATCCATCGTGCTGCTCTCGACCCATATCGTCGAAGACGTCGAGAACCTGTGCAGCCGCCTGGCGGTGTTGGCCGGCGGGCAGATTATTGTCGAAGGTCGCCCGGCCGACTTGCTCGCTGCCGAACAGGGCTGCTTGTGGGAAGCGCCGTTCAGCCGTGGTGAATCGTTGCCCGAAGCATTGCATGTGGCCGCCAGCCCGCAAGGCAGTCGCGTGATCGTGCACGGCGAGCGTCCGGCAGACCCGCGTTTCAGCCCCCACGCGCCGCGCCTGGAGGATATCTATTACCTGGCGCTGGCCCAGGCCGGCGAGGCGGTGGACGCATGAATACCTTCGCCTTGCTGGTGCGTGAAGCCTGGGTGGAAGTCCGCGCCGGGCTGCGCAGTGGCATTCCCTTGTTGGTGTTTCTTGGCCTCACCGGCTACCTGCTGATGTCCCTGACGAATGCCGACTATGTGCAGAAAATGGGCGCCAGCGACATTGCCCGCAATGCACCCAGCCTGATTTACTTGATGTCGTGCGGTTGCATGTTCTTCCTGTTTTTTGCCTGGGCCTGGGTGTTTGCGCAGCCGGCCCTGCGCGACCGCAAGGCGCAGTTGGAAGAGGTGCTACTGGCCTTGCCGCTGTCGCTGCCGGCGCTACTGTGGGGGCGTTTTATCGGCGCGGCGCTGGTGGGTGGGTTGCTCGCCAGTGCGTTGATTGTTGGCTTTCTGGTCAGCCCGGTATTGGGCTGGCTCGGTTGGGTACCAGCGGCGAGTATCGGTGCGCCGGTGTGGTCGGCGTTGGCCTTTGCCTGGGTCGCCTTGTTGTTGCCGGTGAGTACGGGGATCGGTGCGTTGTATTACCTGCTGGCGTTGCGCAGCCGTGGCCTGGCTGCGCCCTTTGCCCTGGCGACGGTATTGATGCTGCTGTGGATGTTTGCGGTGGTCGTACTCAAGGGCGGGCATATCAACCCGCTGTTGGCGGCCAGCCTGGACCCGTCGCTATTTACCTTTGCCCAGGCCCAGGTCGAAACCTGGAGCGCCGCGCAGAAGTCGCAGTCGCTGCTGGCGCTGACGCCAGGGTTCTGGCTCAACCGCGCGTTGTGGTGTGTGTTGCCGCTGCTGGTGCTGGCCGTGGTGTTGGCGCGCACCACGCGCCAGGGCCTGATGGGCCGGCGCAGCGGTGCGGTGCTGGCGGAACCGCCGATGCTGCGCAGCCGTGACGTGCAACTGCCGGGTCCGTTGACGGCCAGTCGTTGGACGCACGCGTTGTGGCATGAAGCGCGTTGGCAGGTACGCCAGTTGTTTGCACGGCGGATCTGGTGGATGGCGCTCGGCTTGCTGCTGGTGATGGGCGTGCTCAGTGGTTTTGTCCACGGCGTGTGGCATGCGCGCGGGCCGATGGTGCCACGGGCGGATCTGACCCTGCCGCTGTTGTCGAGCGCGTTGTTCCTGGTGATCGCCTTTATTATCGCGGCGCTGGTGGGCCTGGTGTGTCGGCGTGATGACGTCGAAGGCCTCGGGACGATGTTGCAGGCGACCCCCGCACCGACCTGGCTGCGATTGTTCGGCCGTACGGCCTGTGTGTTGTTGGCGACCCTGACCTTGGCGCTGGTGCCAGGCATTGCCAGCCTGCTGATCAGCGCCATCGCTGCGCCCGATAGCATGGCGCCGGGCTTTGTACTGGTCTACCAAGCGCTGGTGTTCGCGCCGCCGCTGCTGGAACTGGCCGCGCTGACGGTGCTGCTGCACGCGTTGATTCGCCGCTCGGGGCTCGCGTACGCCACGTCGATGCTGCTGACGTTTTTCCTGGTGCTCAACCACGAATTGGGGCTGGTCAGCTACCCCGCCTATGCGATGGGGATACCGGCGCATGTGGCGTTGTCGCAACTCGCCGGCTGGGCGCCCGGGTTACCGTATCTCGGCACCCTGGCAGGCTGGAAACTCGCAGGTTGCGCGGTGATGGTCGGCGTGGCCGCACTGGTATTGCCTCGCGGTCCCGAGCGACGCCGTTTCGCTGACGTGGGCCAGCCTTTGCCGCTCGCCGTGTTGGCCCTGGGCGCCTTGGGTCTGCTGGGCAGTGGCGTGGCTTTGCACCATCACCTGGTGGAGCAGGGCGACTACCAATCGGTGGCCGAGGAGCGTGTTGAACGCGCCGCCTGGGAACAGCGCTGGCTGCCCGGCGCAACGGCCTGGCAGGTGGCGGGCGGGCGCGTGCAACTGCGCGTGGATTCCGCTGCGCGTCAGGTTGAGGGCCAGTGGACGCTTGACGCCGTGGTGGCCAGCCAATTGGACGCCGAGTTGCCGCCAGGCTTGCAGGTGACGGCAGTCAGCGTGATGGGGCAACCGGTCACGTTCGAACAGGCCACCGAACACCTGCGCGTTCCCTTGGTACCTTGTGCGACGAACGCCTGCACTGTGGAGTTGAACTGGACGGTCAGCGCCAACGGCTGGCCGTCGGAAGGCGAAGCGTTCTGGTTGGGGCCGCAGGGTGTGTGGCTGCAAGCGCGCCGCGTTATGCCGCGCCTGGGGCTGGACAGCGAGCGGCTGCTGCGTGCGCCGGTGCAACGCAGCGAGGTCGGTTTGGCAGCCGACGTGCCCTCCTTGGCGGCAGGTTACGCCGTCGCCGTGGAGGCCATCGCGCCGGCGGGCGACTGGCAATGGCACGTTGAGATTGATGGACAGGACTTCAACGGCCACAGCGCGGCGCCCTTGGATTTTGCCTACAGCTTGCAGGCAAAGGCGGATGCCAGTCGCCAGCAAACGGCTGTTGAAGTGCGCGAAGACCTGGACCTGATGAGCGCCTGTGTGGCGCGACGCCTGGGCAGTCGCCCGGTGGTGGAGGGCGTGAGCCAGTGGCCGACCGGCATGGGCGACAGCCGCTTGAGCCAAGGTCAGCTGTTGCTCGCCCAATCGCCGGATTGGGACGTGGCCGCGACCGGCGTCGGGCGTTCGGCACGCCGTGCGCATATTGCCGAGTTGCTTGCCCGCCGGGTGTTGATTGACGCCAGCGACCTGCGGCAGGTGCCGGGTTACCTGTGGTTGAGCCAGGGCGTGGCGGGCGCGATCGGCTTGCTGTGTGTGGCGGATGTAGACGGTCCTGAGGCGCGCGCGGCACTGGTGAAACTCATGGCCGATGACCTGACTCGCGCGCTGGGCAATGACGGCGAACCCGTCGGCACCCTGGCTGATGCCCGCGAGCAGGGTTGGGCCGCCACTTATGCAGCGCTGGCGAGCCTGGCATGGACCACCGAACAAAACCCCGAACAACTGACGGCAATGACCGCCGCCATCCGAAACGGCCAGGGATGGCCGGCTGCGATCCAGCCCTTGTTGGGCGCGCCTGATCCTCACGCGATTGCCGCTGCGCTTGAGCGCTGGGGCCCTGCGCAATGAATTCGAACCATCCCTGCCTTTTGGAGCTTTGTCATGTCATCTGCACTGTCTATCCAGCCGCTGCGCCGTCCCCTCGGCTGGCGGGCCAACGTCTTGACCCAGGCCATGGCGCTGGGCTTGTCCAGCCAGATGTGCACGGCCTATGCCGCTGACTATCAGCCGCAGGCCTCCGCGGAGGCCATCGAACTGGCACCGCTGACGGTCAGCGCGCGCTTGAGTCAGGAGAGTGCCAAGGACATCCCCTTTGGCCTTTCGGTAATCGATGGGAAAACCCTCGAGACCCGGCGCCTGCGCACCCTGGAAGACGCGCTGCGCACCACGCCGGGGGTGGATGTGAACTCCTGGGGCGGCGCCAATGACGCCAATGTGCGTATCCGTGGTGTCGGCTCACTGAACCAGATGAGCATGGATGACGGTTCGGTGGTGTTGAATGTGGACGGCGTGCCGATGTCAGTGCGCAATGCGGCGCTGGCGACGCTCGACGTGCAGCAGGTGGAGGTGCTCAAGGGCCCGCAGGGCACCTTGCTGGGGCGCAACAGCGAGGCGGGCGCGATCAACGTCACCACCCGCAAACCGACGCGCGAGCTGGAGGGGTATGTGCGCGGCGAAGTGGGCAACCAAGGCCAGTTCATGACGGAAGGCGCCGTGGGCGGGCCGTTGACCGACTCGCTGGCCGGGCGTATCGCGGTGCGCCGCAGCGGCTTTGATAACTGGGTCGATGACCAACAGAACGGCGACCCGCTGACCAAACCCCGTGACTTGGCCCTGCGCGGCAGCCTGCTGTGGGACAACGACCAGGGCACCACCGGCCTTTTGACCGCCGAGCGCCAGCGCGCCGAGCACTATGCGGGCCTGGAACTGCTGCGTCCGTTTGGCAATCGCCCGAGCCTGGACTACACGCCAGGTACCTTTGATGGCAACCAGAAGACCAACGAGCGTTACTCCTTCGAACTCAACCACGACCTGGCGCAGTCGCGCATCACCTCGATCAGCGCCTACACCAGCACCGACTTCAATGCCGTCAAAGGCTACGATCGCAACATCACGCGGGCGTTGTACGGTTCCCCGTTCGAATACCTGATCGAAGACTCGGCCCATGAGCGGGTATGGAGCCAGGACCTGCGCCTGGGATCACTGGCGGATGCCGATGTGTTTTGGGTGACGGGTCTCAACCTGTCGCGCTCCGAACGCAGTTTCGATTCCAACAACTTCACCAATGGCGCGCAACAGTTGCGCGACTTCAGCACCAACAGCTACGCGGCCTATGGCGAGGTGACGTACCCGATTGCCGAAGACTGGAAACTCACCACCGGCCTGCGCCACACCTGGGACCGCAAGACCTATGGTGCCGATTATTCCAGTGGCGGCGCGCAGATCAGCGACAGCCGGCGTTTGCAGGACAACTACAGCACCGGACGCGTGGCGCTGAGCTACGCGCTGACGCCGCAGACTAATGTGTATGCGGTGCTGTCACGGGGTTATAAGTCGGCGGGGTTCAACGACTACGCCACGTCGATCAAGGACAGCGAGCCCTACAAGGCCGCCAAGGTGAATTCCGCCGAACTGGGCTTCAAACACGAAAGTGCCGGGGGCGACCTGAGCCTGGAAGGGGCGCTGTTCATCACGCGCGTGCAGGACGACCACCTGCTGGGCTACGACTTCAACACCCTGGCGGTCAGCGCAGTGAATGCCGACACCCGCAGCAAGGGCGCTGAGCTGTCGACCACCTGGCACCTAACCGATGAACTGACCTTGGGCAGTGCCGTGAGCTACACCAATGCGGTGGTGACGTCGGATGCGCCGGGTGTGTCCGGCGGTGACGTGGCGGCGGGCAGTCGCGTGCCGGATGTGCCGCTGTGGAGCGGCAACTTCAGCGTCGCTTGGCAAAAGAACCTGGGGGCCTTGCTCGGGTTGCCGGCGCCACGCCTGAACACCTTGCTCAATTACCGCGTACAGAAAAACCGTCCGGCCGACCCGCAGAACCACTACGACCTCAAGGGCTACGCCAAGCTGGACCTGCACCTGGGCCTGGAGAGTGGCGGCTCAGAGATCTACCTGTGGGGCGACAACCTGCTGGATGCACGCTACGACCTGTACGGCTCATACTCCACCGACCAGGTACTGACCGGCATGCCAGGACGCGGGCGTTCGGCGGGCGTGGGGTATAGCTACCAGTTCTGAACCCCAGTTGTGGCTATCGCCGGCAAGCTGGCTCTTGCAGGTTGCCATTGGTGTAGGAGCCGGCTTGCCGGCGACAGGGGCGGGTCAGAACTGATAGGTATAGCCTACGCCCAAGGTGCGGCGGCGTGCCGGTGCACCGTAGGCCCCCGGGTCACTGTAGACACCGTAGGTGTCGTAAGTCTGGTTCAGCAGGTTGTCGGCGAAGGCATAGACTTCGCCGTATTTGCTTTCGAGGCCCGCGCGCAGGTCGAGTTTCTCGTAGTTGTCCAGGTTGAAGTGGTTTTGCGGGTCGGCTGCGCGCTCGCCCACCAAGTGATAGTTCAGGCTGGTGTTGAGGGTGGTTTTACCGAGGCTGGCGAAGGTGCCTAGTGGATGTTTCCAGCTGGCGTTGAAGTTGGCGCTCCAGCGCGGAACATCCGGGGTGCGGTTGCCGGCAGCGACGTCACCGGCCTGGATGCCTTGCACGCCGCTGGTGATCTTGGCATCGAGGTAGGTGGCGCTGGCGGCCAGGGTCAAGCCGTAATCGAAGCGCCAGTTGCCTTCCAATTCGGCACCACGGGTGCGGGTGTCGGCGTTGAAGGCATTAGTGGCGAAGGTTGCTGCGTCGTAGCCGAGCAGGTGATCGTCGTGTACCCGGGTGAAGAACAGCGCACCGTTGAGGCTGCCGCGACGGTCTTCGGTTTCACTCTTGAAGCCCAGTTCAGCGGCTTTGCTGACGGCGGCTTTGTAGGGTTCGCTGTCGGTGACCTGCGAGGCATAGTCATTGAAACCACCGGATTTATAGCCCCGCGCGAGTTGCACGTAGACGTTGGTTTGCGGCGTCAGGGCGTAGCTCAGGGCGACGCGGCCGGTGCCATAGTCGTCAGTCAGCTTGCGGGAGTCTTGCACCGCACTGCTGCCAGAGAAGTACTGACCGTCGTAGGTCTTGCGGTCCCAGGAGTGGCGGTAGCCGGTGGTGAGTTTCAGGCGCTCGGTGAGGGGGAAGGTGACTTCGCCGTAGCCGGCGTAGGTGGTGGTGGTGGTGGTGAAGTCACGGTATTTGGCGCCGGAGGTGCCGTAGGTGTTGCGTGGAGTGTCGTAGCTGCGCTCGTTGCGGCTGGCGGCGAGGCCCGCCACCCAGAACACGTCGGAGTCAGGCAGCGAGCTCAGGTGCAGGTCCTGGCTCCAACTGCGCTCGAAGGATTTGTCCACCACCCAGAACTCGCTCGGCGTGCCGTACAGGGCGCCCATGAGCTTGCTGTCGTAGGCGATCAGGCCTTCGAAGTCGGCGGTGGATGTGGCTGTGGTGGAGGTCAGGCGGCTGTTGGCGAAGTCGTGATCGACCTTGAGCGTATAGCGCTCGGTGGTCTTGTAGTTGTCGTCGAACAGGCCGGGGGTCAGGTCCAGGCTGGGGTCGCTGCCGTAGGGACGCAGCACCAGAGAGTTAGTGGCACGCTCGGTTTTCTGGCGTTCGGCGCTGAGCAATACATGGGTGTCATCGTTGAGGTCCCAGAGCAGGCTGCCGCGGTAGGTTTCGTTACGCGGCTTGGTGATGGGGTGGTTGGTCTGGTCGCTGTCGATCCAGCTGTCGTAGCCGGCACGACGCACGGCCAGGCGCCCGCTGAGGCTGTCGCTGATCGGCCCGCCGATGGCGCCTTCAGTGAGGAACTGGCCTTCCTGGCCGACTTCGCCACGCACATAACCTTCGAGTTCGCGGGTGGGTTGGCGCGTGGTGATGTTCACCGCGCCCGCCTGGCCAATTGCGCCAGATAACGTGTCCTGCGGGCCCTTGAGCACCTCGATGCGATCGACGTCGAGGGTGCCGGTACCAAGGCTGCGCGACGACACCGGCACTCCGTCGATATTGAACGCTACCGAGCTGTCATCCATCGACATCTGGTACAGCGAACCGACGCCGCGGATCAGCACGTTGAAGTCATTCGGCCCGCCGGAGGAGTTGACGCTCACTCCGGAAGTGTTGCGCAGTGAGCTTTCCAACGTGTCGAGGCGCTGGGTGCGCAGTTGCTCGCCGCTGATCACGTTGAGACTGATGGGCACTTCCTTCGGGTCTTCCTGCTCCAGGCGCGCAGTTACCGTCGAGGCCGGCAGTTGCACGGGCTCACTGGTGGTGGCGGCGAGCGCCGAATTGGCCAGTGTCAAACTCATGACTATTGTTATAGTATTACGCTTGTAGCAAGATTGGCTGGTAGCCGTCGTGTTGCATTGTGCAGAATGATGGGACCTTGACTGAGGATTTTGATCGGCGCGCGTTGCGGGGTGGCAGCGGCGATTTGGCGGAGCATTTGCAGCGTGCCAGATGCTAATAATTATCAATTGCACACTTCCACCCCGATGTGATCTGATTCGAGCCGTATCCGGTCAGGCAGGAGATTTACGATGTCAGCCGTTCAAGGAGGCGCAGGGGAGCCGATGCCGGTCTCGCGAATCATTACGGGAGGGTATGGAAGCGACCTCGGACCAGGGGCGCACTGTCGCGTCACCCGCGTGGCATTGCAGGACGGGCTGGACATCGTGCGCTGGCAAAGCACGTTCGAGCAGCCGATCGAGTTGCCCTTGCAGGACGACAGCGGGTTCATCCATTTCAGTTTCACCAACCTGCTCAAGGGCAAGGCCGCGTGCAGCTTCAAGGAAGGGCGTCGGCAACGGCGCTATGCGATTGACGAGGGCGCCGGCAGCATCAGTTTCGGGCGGTGCCGCCATGGCGTTTATCACCAGCATGGCGAGATCGATAACATCACCGTGATGATCCGCCCCGCAGTGCTCGCGCAGTGGGAACTCAAACTCGACCCGTTGCTGAACAAGGCGCTGGCCTGTGATCATTGTTTTCTCGATGGTCATCGCAGCGGCGAAATGAGCGCCACCGCGCATATGCTCGGCACCGCGATGGACCAGGGCGCCAGCCTGCCGTCGGCCCAGCCGCGCAGCAGCCTGTGGCTGTACGGGCAAAGCGTCACCTTGGTGAGTCTGTTTCTTGAGGCGCGCCAGGACGCCGAATGCACCTGTCGCGTCAGTAACACCGACCGCCAACGGCTGGTGCGTGCCCGTGATCGCCTGCTCGAGGACCTGGGCAAGGCGCCGAGCCTGTCGGAGCTTGCGCGTGAGTCCGGGTTGAGCCAGCCCAAGCTGACCCGCGGGTTCCGCCAACTGTTCTTCAACAGCGTCTACGGTGTATTCCAGCAAGCCCGGATGATCCAGGCGCGCAGCCGCTTGATGAGCGGCGATGAATCCGTGATGCGCATCGCCTCGGACCTCGGCTATGCCAACGCCAGCCATTTCGCCACGGCGTTTCGCAAGCAGTTCGGAATCAACCCGTCGACTCTGAAGAACGGTGGCAGAAGTAAATCATTTGGTGTCAGTGCATAATTAACGAAGTAGAGCCTAAGTGATCCAGATACGTTTGACGCAGGCAGATGTGCAGCGGTTCTGACGGATGCGCAGTGAAATAGACCACTTTTGCCAAAGTTGCTTGAACATGGATGGTTGGGAAGGTTGGTACTTTTTACATGCTCGCCGTTGTTCAATACGAGTTTGCAACGAAAGTGTGTAACTGGCGAATATGCGCAGCCGGCACTGCTTTCCATGGACGTTGGAGGATAAATTTGATTTTTCAGAGGTGCTTTTTGAAGGTTGCTGCGGTGATTGTCATGGCTAAACCCAGCATGGTCGCGCTAGGCAAAAAAAGAACCATGGGGTTGAGCGAAAAAGGCAGGGGTAAATAAATGACCCATGGCACCAACAGCAGTGGCATTACCGTACGCTTAGCGCGGTGATAAACAAAACTGCTTTCTCGGCCCGCGCCAAATTTACGCAGGTCTCGGCGTATCAAGCCATCGATAAAACCAGTGAACATGGCTAGCAAAAATAAGGGGGTGGCCAGGATCAGAATAGCTAGGCGCACCATGAAGGTAAATGTCACATACACTGCGGCCAGCACGAAATCTTCAATGCTCACGTACAGCTGATTGGTCCAACTCCAGAAGCCGATACCCTGGCTCGACACCCGCGCCTGCCGGGCAAAATCCGCAAAGCCAGTCTTGACCAACAGCCACTGATTGAGAAAATCCAGCCACTGGACAATCGTCTGTCCAGGCTGTTGGATGATGAGTGAAGCTTGGAAGTGCTCGCTGAGCCATCCCACTTCGCTATTCAACATGGCCTGGCTGTGTCGCCAGCCCTGATCGCCCCAGAAGAGCAGCAGGCCGGCGGACTCTATGAAGATCGAGAACAGCAACGAGGCGATCAGCAATCCGATGATGCGAAGGATTAAGGCGATCGCCGAGATGATTAACCCCGAGCGCTGGACCGGTTGTGGCGGCGTGTGCCGGACGGAACTCGCCATCGTTCACTCCATTGCGCGCTGCAGTATTGATGTCGTCACGACGCCTTCTGGACAGTTTTCTGCTGATCGAAACCTGAGGCAGGGGCGGGCTATCCCACCTGATCCAGATCGAAGTTGGTTGTTGGGCCGCCACCGCTTGCGCTCCACCATTGCCCTGCCTGCTCGTTGTAGGTGGCCCGCATTCGCTGGGTGAGCTCCTGTAGGTCCTTGGGCATGGCATCATCGTTGGAGGGCTTAGGCAAAGGCATGCGCACTTTCCAGAGCTGCCCACCGGCCTGGAAAGAGAACATTTGCCCTTTGGGCAAACCGACGATGTGTGCGGGCTCGATCAGCGGCACACTGGTGCTGCTGACACGGTCCTGTGAGGACGAGGTGAAGTCCGTGTTGGCTTCAGGATCGGAGGTATCGGTGGCACCCGACACCAGGGTCTTGGTCAGCACGTTAACCTTGGGCAACTGCTGTGTGAGCAGCTCCGCGGTGGCGGTCTCGCGTACGCGGAGCATCTGCAACGTATTGAAGTTACCAATAACCTGGCCGGCCTTGGCGCGATTACCAATGCGCGCTTCGATATCACTGAGGGTCTGGGTGTAAGCCGTCACCTGGATGCCAGCGCCACCGCCCTTGTTGATCAGCGGGATGAATTCATCACCCATCAACTCGTTGAACTCATCGGCGTGGAGGTTGATCGGCAGCTTGTCACTGCTACCGCTCGATGCGGGCAGGCCATGGTCGATGCCGTGTTTGTAGATGTGTCCTGCGACCGAGACCAAGTCTGCGAACATGGAATTGCCCACCGCGGCGGCCACCTCGGCGTCGGTCAGTGCATCCAGACCAACGTAGACGATGCCGCGTTTTCGGATGATCTGCATCCAGTCGAAGATCGGCCGCGGGTCATCCAGGTCGGTGTAGTTGGGGGCCAGTAACTGGGCGGTCTTGCCGGTGGTGAGTTTCTCCAGCAGCGGCAGTAGCGAGGCAACGATTTTGTCAAAGTAAGTACGGTCGTAGCGCACCGCCGAACGCAGCCCTTCCATTACGGGATCAAATACCCGCTTCACCGCCAGGTACTGCTCGATGGCCACCACGCGTTTTTCGCGTCCCACCATATGCCGGGGAATGTTTTTTTCGGTGAGCTTGCCTTCAAGCTGGACGATCACTTCCCATGCTTTCGGATCGGTTCTGGCGAAAAATTGCTGGGCATACTCAATGAACAATGCGTCGATGTTGACCACATGCCGTTGGATTTGTAGGTAGTCTGGGCGTCGGCCCAACTCGATCAGGGCGCGGGCGATGATGTTGACGAAACGCCAGGCGAACTCGCGAAATGCCGCCGAGTTGCCTTCACCACTGAGCTGCCCGGCGATGCGCGACGCCACTTCCGAGATGCGCCCGAAACGTCCCACGGCGTTGTAGCGGGCGGAGATCTCCGGCCAACCCAGATGGAACACATAAAACTCTTTTTCCCGACCGGCGCGTTTGGCTTCGACGTACATGCGCTTGAGCAGGTCGGCATCGCCCTTCGGATCGAAGACAATGACCACCTCGTGTTCGACGCGATGGATGTCTTGGGTGATGTACACCTCGGCGAGCCGCGTCTTGCCGACACGGGTCGTGCCCAGCACGAGGGTATGTCCGACTCGTTCACCCAGCGGCAGACTGACTTCCGTTTCGTCCGGCTCAACCCCATGCAACAACGGTGAGCCACCGACTGGGGGTAAAGGGCGCAACGGATTAAAGGCGCTGTCCCAGGCCGTGACCCGGGCCAGTGTCGAGAGCGGAAACGGTGCATGTTCCAGGCGACGTTCGAGTCCACGTGCCAGGCGGTAACGGGTCGGTTGGTCGACGTAGTGAGCGACGGCCGGATCCTGGGCCTCGACTAAGCGCTGGGTGTGCAGGCGGGTCCAGCGAAAGCCTCGGCCCATGAACAGACGTTTGCGGCTCACCGGAATCTGCCGGCTGGTCAGCTCGTAGCGAGGCAGCCGGCGGATATTGCGCCGATAGCGCAACACCTCCCAGGCTTGTCGGAGGCGGATAAGGCCGAACAGGGCATAGGCCAGCGCCGTAATCAGACCGATCTCGGGTGATAGGGCGACGGCCCAGGGCGAATACACGCACAGCACCGCCGCGGCGACGCAGATCGCCACGGTATACAGCTCGACTGCGGGCCGGAGTTTGGACTCCATCGCATGCTCGGCCATGATCCAGACTCACTGTTCCAGTGAGGTGGCTGTGATTAAGATAGGGTAGTGCTCAATTTTCAGGCGAGAGGCGATGTCGTTGCCGTTGACCGGCAGGATGGTGATGCCCGGCGCGGCTGCTCGAATTCGGGCCAGGGCTTGAGTATCGGTCACTTCGACGGCGAGGCCGGCCGCCCCCATTTCTTGCAGTTCAGTCGCACGCTGATGCAGCCAAGCCAGTGACTGGGGATCCTCACCTACTAGGAAAAATGGGCGTAAGCCCGGCATCTTTAGGGCGCGAGACGTGATGTGGCCGGGGCTCAAGTGAGAGCTGTGGACGGGTAGTATCCAGGCTTCATCGGCAAACGTGGACAGGTCCGCATGCATGGCCCGACTAGGCTGGATCTTGTTGTTTATTGGCGGCCAGGCGACCTGAAAATGGAGGCGGGTGAAGTCGCTAGGCTGATCCCCGGCTACGGTCCGTTCCGGCTGGGCGAAAGGAGCCAAGATCAGGATGAAATAGCAGATAAGGGGTATTCGCTTCATTGTGGTGTGCCCTGTTTGAAGGAAACCTGCAATTGTTCGAGTTGTCGGGAGAAGTCGGCGCGGTAACGCGCGGCCGGCGTTCCTCCTGCCGGGCGGTGATATCGGCCAGCAGCTGACACCCAATCACCGGTGACGGCGTGATGCTCTTGCAGCAGCGCGGCAGTCACGGCCAGATTGCGGTAGGGTTCGAGGGCTTCGCAGGGACTGGAAAAATGCTGTCCGTGATAACCCAGGTTGATTTGCCCAAGCCCGGCATCGACGCGCTTGGCGTCATACCGAGCAAGTGCCTGAAGTAAGGCGTGACAGGCGGTCTGACGATTGGCGAAACGGTAAGGGCTACCGGCAATATTCAGCGTCCAGGGCCAGGGCAGCAGTCGACCACGGAGGCGGGCGCCACTCTCCTGCAGGGCAATCGCGAACAACACCGTAGAAGGGACGTTGGCGTCATGCGCTGCCAGTTGATAAGCCGGAGGCGGAAGTTCTTCTGCCCGGACGGCGTGCACCGTCAGCAGGAGCGCAATAGCAATCAATCGAGACGTTGCCATTGTCCGTTCACCTGCTGAAATGTGACGGGTAATGGTCTCGGGGCTCCCAGGCTGAACCAGCGCCCGCGATCATGGTTCAGGGTGATTTGCCGGTGTTGGACCTTGGCCTGATCGATGTCCGCTTGCCTAGCCCAGCGACGGACGCGTTCATCCTCGCCTTGGCTGCCCACCAGGTAAATATCAAACCCCGTATCACTGCTTTGCAGACGCTGTGCTTCAGCGGTGCACGCAGGGCAATGGTCCTCGACAAACAAAGCTCGGCGCGGCTCGACCGGTGAGCTAGCGGTGGGCGGGGATGCCATACCCTGAATCGGCAACAGCCCCGGAAACAGCTTGGCCCAAGCCGCGGTGTAAGCATTTTGGTAAGCCAACTCGCGCTCGGCTCGTTTGGCTTCCAGCGCTACCTGCAATTCGGCATAGCGCTGGCGCTCTTGGTCGGTCTCTGCTTCGACGCCGAGCGCGGTCAGCGGATCCAGATTCGGGCTCCAGAAACCACGCGGGCCGGCTTGGATCTGTTCGAAGCGTGTCCACTCCTGCTCCGTCAGACCCCAGCTTGCCGCCTGTTCAGAGTGCGAGCGCCCCAGCGGAGTGGACTGTGTGTCCTGGACCTGTGACGGTGTCGTGACAGGGTTGCCCATCGCAGCGCCCGTGCTAAGCAATGAAACGAGACAGACGACGGGGGACAGTAGCGCTCGGTTCATAATCGTTTCTCAAGGGAGTTGCACGGTCTGGTCTGGCTGAGCGGTCACGGCGAAGATGGCCGCGTTCGGCTCCAGCGCCTTCAGCTGCCATGCGCCGAGCTGCTCGCCGTTGTGCAGCAACTGGATATCCTTGAGTGAGCGACTATCAGGAGGCGCTACGGCCAGAAAGCGCTCGCCACCGCGGGATTCAACACCCAGCACTGAGAATGGCGGCGATAGCGGGGCAGGCTTGGCGCGAGCGGCTTTTTTCGGCTTGGCTGAGGAGGGTGTCGGTGATGGGAGTGATGACTGGGGCTTGAGGTACAGGAGTCGCTGCTCAACGTGCTCAAGTCGTGCACGTAGCGCGATCATATCGGCTGCGGTGGCACGGTCTGCCAGACCGTCGCGTAGCTCCTGAATCTCTTGCGCCCATTGATCCAACATCGGATCGAGGGTATTGGCCTGTCGCTCACCGGTATCGACCATCTGCTTCAGGTCTTTCAGTGCGTACTGCAGCTTCTCCTGTGCATCCATGAGGGTGCTTGAATCACGTTGCAGGGTATCCAGGGTCTGTAAGCGTTGGGCGTTCGCATTTTCCAGCTCGGTCACGCGTTGATACTGGTTATACAAGCCACCACTTAGCCCGGAGACCGCCAGACAAAGTGAGCCGACAATGAGAGTTTGAAATGTCGAGGCTTTCATGGACGAGCCTCCGACTGATGGGACGAGGTTGGCGTGACCCGCACCGTGCCGCGATTTTTCTGCGGTTCGAAGCAGACCGAACGGCTAACTTCATCGGTCGTGAGTTGCCAGGCGGGGCCAGCCAGCACTTGGAGCGCGCTGCGTAATGAGATTGGGCCGAGGCGGTAATGGGCGGCGGGCAGAGGCCGGGTAAACAGTATTTTCACTGGCTCTTCGGCAGGACAGAGCGAATAACCCGAGCGCAGCAGCACGTAGTGCATCGCTTCCTGTACCGAAGAATTCAGGTGGGACGGAATGCTCACGTCAACGATTTGAGCGAGAAGATCACGTTGTTCCGTGGTGGGGTCGGTGCTGACCAGCGTGTAGCGGCCATAGCGGAGCTCTGACGGATGGTTTTCGTCGGCTGGGCTCCTCGATAACTGAGGCCGATTGGAGCCACCGTCAATCTCTGGATGAGTCGGCAATGGGGTTGGGATTTGCGCGGTGCAAGCACTCAACAAGCCCAGCAGGCAGACAGGCGTGAAAAAACGCTCCATGGAAAAAACCTCATGTCAGATTCAGTGCAGAACCTGACATGAGGTGAAGGAGCCAAGCAGTGAGAAAGTCGATTCAAGGCGAGTCGCGTTAACGCTGAAGGCATTACTACTGATCAAAAATCGCGAGCCCATCCAAGACGGCAGCGTCGGGGTCGAAAATCAACAACCTCACATCCGCCAATGCCGCCAGATACAGCACGTTGATCAAGGCCTCCGGCGTACCTGCGTCGAGCTGCTCTTGCCTCAGCGAAGAGTAAGGATTGCCCTCGATCTTCACCAAGTTATCGTCGGTCCAGGGCGTCCCGATCAGCTTACATCCGACGCCATTGCAGTCTGGCAGGGCAAAGGGTTCAAACAGCAGTCCGGTTGGCTTGGAGTCGAAATTGCCAACCCGGATTTCCAAGTGGCGTAGTGCTTCGTCAGTGAGGTGTGCGGTACTGATTTCCCAGGCTCGACTGTAGTGTCCTGTGTCGAAGTTCAAGCGATGGATCATGGCTTGGGCTTCTTCCAGGGAGTACAGGTCACCGACGTGATGTCGCTCGTTGAGCATTTCGCCAGTCACGGCATAAGTCACTTGCCGCACCAGTCCGGTGGATTGGAAGCGTTCATCCAATTCATCCGGAATGGACTGACCCTCGCTGATCAGAGCGGAGTCGTCGTTGAACAGGCAGGGGAACAGTTCTAGCGCATCGTCGGGCAGATGAGCTTGTGAGTCGTGTACGGAGCGAAAGCAGGGAGGGCAGTCGTTTGCATAGGTGATCAGCAGCAGCCGTTCGATAGATAGATTGTCATAGCCGCGAACGAATGGGTTTGAGGCCCCTAGCATGGCTGGGGTTTGGGTAGTGGCGTTCATGAGTATTCTCCAGGATGAAAATGAACAAGGCGCCCGAAGGCGCCTGTAAGGGTTAAAGCCAACCGTACTTGGCAAGAGAAAGTGGGCGACCTTCACCCACGATGAAGTGATCCAGTACGTGAACCTCGATCAACGCCAAGGCCTCCTTCAAGCGTGCGGTCAAGACGCGATCTGCCTGGCTGGGTTCCGTACATCCTGAGGGGTGATTATGAACAAAAATGGCGGCTGCTGCGTTATGCGCTAGGGAGCGCTTGACGACTTGGCGGGGATAAACACTGGCGCCATCGATGCTGCCGTGAAAGAGGATCTCGAACGCCAGAACTCGATGGCGGGCATTGAGAAAAATCACACCGAAAACTTCATGCAGTTGTTGCGCAAGATGAAGTTTCAGATATGAGGCCACGGTGTCAGATGACGTCAGGTTCGGGCCGCGGGTGAACAGCCGGCGATCCAGAATGTGCAGCGCCTCGTCGATCAGCTGGTTTTCCTGGGCGATACGATCAGCTTCGATAGCCGAGGTTTCAATCAGGGTGAGTTGGGTGCTCATGGGGACCTCCGAAGGGAACAATCCGGGGGTACACACCCGAGGGGAGTGGTATCCCCGAGGTGGATATAGAGTCATGGGCATTGCCCGATGACGCGCTGTTTACAGCCGAGTGAATCGGTGGCGTTGTCCGTGCAGGTGTGAATCACAACCGTCGCAGGGCAATGGAGAGGCAGTTCTTATACCCTGGCCAGTTTCGGGATCGAAGTCGGCACTGATGGGCATTAGCCGAACCAGCCCAAGGTCGAGGCCGGCGATGCGTTTCTCGATTTCATCTGTCGTGTAGTAGAGCGATAACGTGCTGTAGTCCTCGTAAGCCGCAGCGAACAGGCAATCGTCGCAAAGCCAGAAGGATTCCATATGGGCTCTCCTGTGCGGATTGAAGAAGGCGCTCGATTGAGCGCCTTGATGTAAAACACCATGGGCTGTTCAGGCGGACTGAGCAGCACGCGTGGCGACACGGCGGGCCGTGCGGGGAGCGGATGCAGATTCAGGTTCTGTCCTGGATTCTGCTGGGTTGTCGGTATCCTCAGCTTCGGCATCAGCCGACGTTGGGAATGGCTCACTGTTTGGCGCTGGCTCAGCAGGTGCTGTTGCCTCCTGCCTGGCAGGCGCTTTGTACTCGAATACGCCGTTGACCTTGATCCAGTCGATGAAGAGCAAACGACCTTTCAGGCTGGCGCCCGGTTGGCCTTGTTTATCGCCTTTCTCATAGAGAAATGGGTCAATCCAAAGGTCGCCGATACGGAACGACAGCAAGACCTTTTTCTCGGCTTTGACGGCGTCCATATAGAGGCGAATCAAACGTTCAGCTTCGCCCCCTGCGACTTTGCAGTCGAAACGGATGTATTCCACTGCATCGGTGGCACCGTGCAGAGCCGCGATATCGCAGGCCATGAACGGCTGGCCGCGGCGGACTTGTACTTCGCGGACACGGTTGAGGTAGCCGATACCGACGGTGTGCAGGTTGAAGTAAGTGGTCGCTTCTTGGGATTGATTGGCGTGGGCCATGGTGGTTCTCCTATTTCACGGGAAAACGGCGACGCACAGCCCCTAAGGGGAAGTGAGCCCCGTCAGGGTGGGTAAGGTGAAGGCAAGCGATGAACGACACGGCACCGGCAAGCCGATGAGCATCAGATCGATGCGCCTGGGGAATAGCGATGCAGCAGAAGAGGATCGGCAGTAGTGGTCTGCGGATCTGGGGTAGTGGGCATTCATCACCGCTGGAGCGGTAATCGTGCGAGCCTCCGAATGCTGATCGCACTTGGGTAAACCACCACGAGCGTGGCGTAGCCTTGAAGGTTCAAGCTACCTGGGCTGGGCTGTCAACGACAGCGAACCACGCCCTTTGTATAAGCCTGTCACAGGGGAGCGTCAAGACGCCGTAAGCTGATTTTTTATAGCCGGAATACAGTGGAAATTATTGGACTGAAAAAAATGAAGAGCGGGCCTGGCGGGGTGCCAGGCGAGGAACAGAAAAGCCACCTTAGGCGGTCTGACGCAGTCGACAAGCTCCTCGCAAAACTTGATTTAACTGCGCCATGATTCGCCAACCGACCCTTATCGTGGCCTGGGTCGGAATACGCTGGCACGCATCCGCGCACAAAGGGTGCCCAGTGTTTCCCCGGCGGGCTCCGGGACTGAATGCGATCGCCGTAGCGGATGACCGCTGATGCCTGGCAGAGGCACCAGCGGTCATCCGCCACATTGATCCGGTCGAGCACAAATCGGAACGGAATTCCGCAGAAAAGAAGGCCCCGAACTCTAAGAGTCCGACCGAGCTACCCGGAGCGAATCGGTCTTGGGTCGCCGTAGCGATGATGCTGAGGCACTACAGCAGAGCGGGTGTGACGACGTCAAGCCAGTGTGCTGAGAGGTTATTTGCTACTGAGATGAGCGGCCAGCTGTTCGACGGTCGCCAGGATAAAGGCACGGTCGCGTTCTTGAAGGCCGCTCAGCAGGCCCACGATCATCTGGCCCTGGTCGTTGGGGCGAGTGCTCGACTCCGTCAGCAGTTCATCCATCCGGCAGTCGAAGATGTCTGCCAGTTGCATCAGCTTGACCACGGAAAGCTCCACCACACCCCGCTCAAGGCGCGAAATGGCTTCGCTACCGATCCCCAGTCGTTCAGCCACCTCTTCCTGGGTCAGATTACGCTGGGTGCGGTGCTTCGCGATCATGCGTCCGATTTGGGCTTGGGTTGGATGTTTATGTGCCAAGTGATGAGTTCTCCAATTCAACCCGAATGGTTGAGCAAAGACCCGTTGACATGAACATCCTTAACGGTTGAGTATCGACTTATAGGGTTGTTATATTGACTGAAATACCTGTTTGTCGCGACGTGACATGTGTTCCTTCAGGAATCAGAGCCCGTAGTGACC
This sequence comes from Pseudomonas sp. 2822-17, assembly GCF_002742485.1. Lineage (NCBI taxonomy): Bacteria > Pseudomonadati > Pseudomonadota > Gammaproteobacteria > Pseudomonadales > Pseudomonadaceae > Pseudomonas > Pseudomonas sp. 2822-17. The sequence continues at coordinate 39,687 of NZ_LJRZ01000934.1, read as the reverse complement.
AGTGAGACTGAGCGGTCTGATAGGACCAAATGGAGGAAAGGTTGAGCATGGATGAGCAACGCGAGAACGACATGGACTTGATCTGGGCTCGAACACTGGAGCTGTTCATTAAGATCCATGATTGCCCTGATAACCCCGCACACCTCGACAGCCTTGTTCATTGGCTCAACGAAGATCCTGCTCACCTGAAAGCGTTCAACGAACTGGGGCAGATATGGATCGCGACAGGCATCGCGTTGGCCCGTGAAATCGGACAACCGCTAGACGATTTGGAGAAGGATCAGGCGCCGTTGATGATGCACTGACGACTTCCCCGAGGTTCATGTGAGCGCCAAATGGTGCCTCATGGACGACGTATACCTTTGTTGACCGGCACCGTGCTTTTGCAGTCTGGGTAGTGGGAGCATGACCAGAACGGCCCTGATTTTCCCTTCCGCGTTAGCATTGCTGCGTTGCAAATGGGGCAGACAGGCCCGGCTTCGACCGGTACCGACAAGGTAAGCGCTCCGCAGTTTGCGATCAGCTGCGTAATCCAGTGCGCCTGCTTGGCAACGAATGCATCCAAGGCCAGACGTCCCGCTTCGATTTCATCCAGCGCTTGCTCCCAGATCGCTGTCATACCCGGATCTGCGACTGCTGCGGGTACCGCTTCGATCAGGGTATGGGCCGCTGCGGAGGCCGTTAAGGCACGTTTTTTCTTCAACAAATAACCGCGATCAATCAACCCCTTGATGATGCCGGCTCGCGTGGCTTCAGTGCCGATACCGGTGGTGTCCCGAAGTTTCTGTTTCAGACGCGGGTCGTTGACCAGCTTGGCCACATTTTTCATCGCCCTGATCAGATCGCCCTCGGTGAGCGGTTTGGGAGCGGCGGTGCGCATGGACTTTAGTTCGACGTCGTCCACTGCGCACTGGCTACCCTGTTGTAGGGCGGGCAACACCTGGGTCTTTTGACCGGGTTCATCGTCTTCGGGGTTGTCGGAGAGTAAGCCTTTCCAGCCCAAAACCAGGATCTGTTTGCCAACAGCGGTTAACCGTTCTTCGCCACACTCCAGTTCGACCTGGGTTCGATCAAACTCGTGATGCGGCAGAAATAGCGCGAGGTAGTGGCTACGAATCAGCTCGTAGACTTGGCGCTCTTGTTCGGACATCCGCGTGAGATTCGCCGGCTCGGTGGTGGGGATAATGGCGTGGTGCGCAGTGACCTTGCCATCGTTCCATGCTCGTGAGCGCAATGATCGATCAACGCTTCCGAGCGCTGGGCGCAATGCGGGATCCATTCTGAGCAGGGCATCGAATACCGCGGCGACCTCGTTGAACATGCTCTCTGGTAAATAGCGGCAATCGCTGCGCGGATAGCTGGTGGCTTTGTGGGTTTCATATAAGGCTTGGGCGATGTTCAGGGTTTCCTGAGCGCTGAGTCCCAACTTGCGTGAACAGACTTCTTGCAGTGTGCTCAGGTCGAAGGGCAGGGGTGGCGCTTCGCGCAAATGCTCAGTCTGCAGCGAGACTACGGTGGCGGTCTTGCTGCTAAAAATCGCTTGGACGGTCTGACTGGCAAGCGCCTGCTGCAGGCAGCGACCGGCTTCGTCACGTCCTGAGCTTGGCGGTATCCACGACGCGATGAAAGGTTGCCCCATTGAAGACAGGTGCACATCCACCACCCAGTACGGCACTGAAACGAAGCTGGCAATCGCGCGATCTCGATCAACCACCAAGCGCAAAGTGGGCGTTTGGACGCGTCCAACCGACAGTACGCCGTCATAGCCCGCCCGCCGTCCTAGGAGGGTAAACAAACGACTGAGGTTCATGCCGATAAGCCAGTCGGCACGGCTGCGCGCCAGGGCTGAGTAATACAGCGTGAGGGTCTCATCGCTTGACCTCAGCGAGGACAAGGCCTTGCGAATCGACGCCTCGTTGAGTGCGGATAACCAGAGGCGCTCAACAGAGCCACGATAGTTGCAGAGCTCCAGTAACTCGCGGGCAATCATTTCACCTTCGCGATCGGCGTCGGTGGCGATGACGACGATGGTAGCTTCGCTGAGCAGGTGTTTGATGATTTTGAACTGCGCGACAGTCTTGGGTTTGACCTCAACCCTCCACTGCGCGGGAATGATCGGTAGATGATCCAACGACCAGGTTTTGTACTGATCGCCATAGGCTTCAGGTGGGGCCGTTTCCAGCAGATGGCCGATACACCAGGTGACGGTTGTCTCGGGTCCGATCAAGCAGCCATCGCCACGTCGGCTGGCTCCGAGAACCTTGGCAATGTCACGACCTTGGGAGGGTTTCTCGCAGAGAAAGAGACGCATAGAACTGCTCCGGGTTGAGTTTGGAGCAGCGTTGTTGGAAACAGCAGTGGCGAGCTATGAGAAACCTGAATGGCAGGTTCCTCATATTAGTCGGTGAGGGCAGTCTTGATTGGGGATGAGGCTACTACCGTGTAGTCACGTGGACAACAGTGCTTCACGAGCAGCGAGTGATGAGGGCCAGGAACTTCGCGCAAAGGCGCAATTTTTATGCCTCAAGTCAGTCATGCCGATGGTGGCTGCCCTCTGCGCTTTTTAGACTTCGACGCGGGCGAGCTGGCCTGGTCTGTAGCCTGCCCGACGGGAGCCGCAGACGAGGCTGATTCACTTGAGCGCTCCCGCATGACCACGTTTTGCACGCGATAAGGCAGGATGCCGACACGACGCGCCTCGATCTTGAAGGTCACCCGCGCATTGTCTTCACTGTCCTCCCACTCATCGCGCACGGTGCGGCCCTCTACCAACACGCGCATGCCTTTCTGGTACAGCGTGCTCCAGTGTTCAGCTTCGCGGTGCCAGAGCTCGACCGGCGCCCAATAGCCGCCTCGATCCTCATAGCTGCCATCGCGTGGCACGGGGTTGTCGAAGTACACATTCAGGCGCAGCAAACACCGTGGCTCGTCATTGCCTGAGGGGAATTCCTGGAACTCTGGCGCACTGCCGATGTTGCCTTCGCCGACGAAAAAAGTACTCATCGTGATATCTCCGCTGCTGGTGTGAACTGGCGCAGCAGCCGTTCGGCGCTGGCCATTTTGATCGCGCAGGTTGAAGCCTGGCGGTAGAGCGAATGCACCACGCTCATCTGCAAATTCAGTGCGATACGCTCGCATTCGAAACGGTGCAATCCCTTGCGTACGGCTTGGGGCAAGGCCTTGTTGGAGACCTGGCGTTCCCAGACCGCAACGCCCATACGGGCGAAGTCACGGGTACGCCAACGCAAAAATGTGCTGCCTGCACTGGTGTTCTGCAGCACCAATCGAATATCCAGCAACGAGTAAGGAGGTTGTCCGGCTTGCTGCACCACAGCCTCCATCAGGCGACATAACTGCGCCTCGGTTTCCCTCGCCACCTGCGCCAGGTATTCCAGCTCCCCCTTACCCTTAAAAGGTTTTAAAAGGCCTTTTAGGGAGGCAGAATGTTCGAGCTGTCGATAGACATCCGGTGTGAGTGCTTCGAGGGGGATTAGCTGAGTCGAGATAATGGGCTTCATGCTTCGTCCTCCGGCTCATCTACTGTCGCAGATGGCTCTATCGCGTTCTCCGTCGACGCGTCAGTGTCATCTACCGCACCAGCACCCCGACGAACAATAGGTGGCGCGAACTGGGAGCGGCGATGCCCCTCAAGGATGTCTGTAGGGGGCTGCCCCATTCTCTCGATTGCCGCCAGAGCACGAGCGTTGTTCGCCGCCATGTCATCACGGGTGACGCCAGCATGCCGATAGCGCTGGGCCTGGCCGAACAGGCTACGCAGCAAATGGGCACCGTCGTCGATCCAGGCTTCCATGTCCCGGCGACCGATCAAAGCCGTGTGATGGGCTAACAGGGTATGGCGCACCAAGGTGTCATAGTCAGTCAGCAGGTAGACGGCGAGGAAGCCCAGCTGGCTGCCGATGTACAACGGCAAGGTGACGGGATGGATGTTGAGGTTGTCGCCCATGTCGATCTGTGTCGGCAGCTCTTGTCTGATCCGGTCCAACTGCTGGGTCAGTTCCAGCATCCCAGCCTTGGCCTGCATCAATTTTTCTTCGAGCTGCACGATCGCCCAGTCGGCATAAGGATCGTCCTGCGCCGCGGCTTGTTTGATCAGGTTAGTGACGCTGATGTAGCCCGCCATACCCATGATCGAGTGGACGCCTTCGCGTGCGGTTCGACCTTGCCAGATTCGGGCGGCGTGGTGGGTGTGCAGGGTCAGGGTGATGCTGCTACGCAATGAGCCCAGGTTGAGCTGATAGTGATCGGCCACGGTGTCGTCCTCGCATAGGCTTGGACGGGAACGTTGCGACAGAAGAAGGTCAAGGACAGCCGAAAAGCTGAATGCTGTCTGTTCGATTTGGTTTGAGACGGTTGATTTTCGAGACGCTCGTCAGTGATGCCAGTGGCATCAAATCTACTGGCGTCCAGGGCGTTTGCTACGCAGCTGGCGTAGCTCATCCAGGCACGCTTGGGCGAGGGCAGAGGCGGGTTCGCCCTTTTTCCTAGGTTGGCGCGGGGGAGCGGGTGGCGGTTCTGTCATGGGTAACGATTCAGCCTGACCGGCCCAAGGGCGGAAATCGCCTTTCAGCGCCCGCTGGATCAGGCCCATCAGATACGCCGCGGGTTTGCGGACGCTTCCTGCCGCACATCGCGCGCCCGCTTCGTTGAGCACCGCCTGCCGATCTCCTGGTTTTAGCTTGTTCAGCGTTACGGTGACGGCCTGCCGCTCGCTTGGACTCAGGTGCAGCGGATCAGGCCAGTGCAAGTTATCCACCACTGGGGTCGCGCGCGGTACCGTACAGATACTTTCTTTTAATACAGTACAGGCAGCGTTCGGATTCCGAACGCTGCCGGAAGCATGGGCGTTCAGACCCGGTTCGGAATCCGAACCGCGTCCCGCACGATTCCGAACGAGGTGGTCGTCACCCAGTTCGGAATCGTGCAGCGCTTCATTGGGCAATTTATCCAATCCTTGTTGTGTCCAATGGTCGCTCCAATTGTCGAGCCGGGTGGGGAGTCGACCCAGATCGATATCGGTGTCTTGGCGGACTTCTTCCAAAACATGCTGAGCGACAATTCGCACAGCCTTGGTCGCATGAGAGAGGGCATGTCCGACCAGCTCCAGATAATCCTGATCCAGTTCCATGGCTTCGGCGGGAGTTAACGGCTCATCGTGCAGGACATACAAAGAACCTTGAAAGCGCCCGCTGAGCTGATCGCGGCCACGACTTACCAAACTGAGCCAGCGAGTCAGCCTGAGCATCGTCAAGACGCGAGCGATGGTTTCACGGGAGGCTGACGCGCCGTAGGGCACGCTTGACAGATAAGGCTGCAGATCTTCATAGCGCGGTGTGACCACGCCCTGACCTTGCAGCATGAGTCGAAATACTTGCCAGGCATTTCGTTCCAATGGCGTCAGCCGACTATCCAGCAGCAGCCGACGCGGCACGACTTCGTGAGATTGGCCACTGAACAAAAAGCCCGCCTGCAGGGTTTGGTTAGAAGGAGATTCAGTGGTGGGGCGTGCGGGCCAACGTTCACTTAGTTGTTGGGTGCATTGCTGCAGGACACGTTGCCACCGACCGGACGGGAAAGTGTTCATGTTCCGTTGCTGTAATGGTCGATTTGCTGCCAAACGATGGTCAAGCTGATCTGTTGCTCCTCGGCCAACATCATCATGGCATCGAGCTGATTCTCAGCACCGTCCTGATCGCGTAGTTGGCACCAACGCTGCCAGAGCGCATGTTCCTGCGCTTCGCTCAAGTTCTGGGGGCGGCCCTTACGGGTTTCTATCTTGAGCAGACGTCGGCGCAAGGCGGTTTCCGAATGGGCCAAGCCGAAGCACTGATACATGATGGTACTGCTAGCACCGAGCTTGAGCGCCCGGTTGATCAAGCGCTCGTTCAGTTCGTCGCGTTCGGCCTGGTCGATCAACCGATGCAGCACCGGCGAATCAATCTTGACCTCAACCCAGGGGACGGTGGCATGGGCCAGGCGTGACAGTGTGGTCGGCGGTAATGATTGCAACAGGTAGATGTCCTCTTCACCCAGTCCGAGTGCTCTGCAGCGTTGAAGATTACCCAGGCGCAACTCGTGAAGGACCTGGGTCAGCATGGCTTGGTTGAGCACGTTGAAGGACAGGTTCATGGCAGCTCCCTTGGTGAATCGTCTTCATGGGTAAGCGTTAAGTCGATTAGGCGCCGGGCTAAGCGAATGAGGCGATACAGTTTGATTAACAGGTAGTCGGGCAGTCGCTCCAGTCCTACGTCCACGGCGGGACGATCAGTCAACGGGAGTTGATAGACCCCCAGCAACAGCTGCCCGAACAGAGCTGAGGGCAATTGCTTGCGATCCTCCCAGTTCACTTCGTCTTGGGCACGCAGCAGGGCCAAGAGCAATAGGTGAACGCCGGCCGCACGAGTGGCTGCAAGATCAAGCTGCTCGATGCTGAGGGCGAAACCCAGGCCGTGCTTTAGGCCGATGATGCTATCGGGATGTCCGGCATAGGCCGCCATTTCCCGAGCCAAGCCGGCAATGGCTAAACGCAGTTGTTCGGGGGTATCCAGTGTTGGTTCGATGATCCAAATGTCGTCGATCGGGCTGGTTTCGACGGTCTGTGCTGGTTCGGATGCAGTGGCGCGATCAATCTGTTCGCGGATCTGCTGGACACGTGACGGTGGGCTGGCTGCTGATACCAGGGTCGTTTCGGGCAGCGTGACCTGCTCCTCTCGCTCTGTTCCGGTCTGCGTCCTGGCATCAGTTGATATGGATTGCGGCTCGAAAGGGGGAGGCTTGGCCGCGGGCTCATCGACGCTCGGCAGAAGGTTGTTCTGCGGGGGCGTGGCGACCACGCCGGGCCTCTGGATACCCCGTTGGGTATCGCCCAGCTCCAGGGCCAACATGCGGTAGGACTGCCCGAGTAAGCGACTCATACGTTCGAGCAGCTCATCCTGGATTCGCTCAAGGTCGAAGGACTCTGGGTCGGCATCAAATTGTCCTAAGGTGTCGAGCCAAAACTCGGGAAAAGCGATGGCGTCGGTTGGATAACGATTCCAGGTTCGTTCAGCCTGGCTACGCAGACCAATCAGGCGTTCAATTTTTGGTTTCCCCAACCCGGCATACAGCGTTTGTGGAATGGCGGGCAGTAAATGTTCAAGGGTGTCCAGCATCCGGCTGATCTGCGACTGCGAAATCGGATAGCCGCCAGCGGCAAGACGTCGTGCCAGCTCACGTTGCGAGAGTGTTGCGCCATCTGATTCGAGCATGGTCTTGAGTTTGGTCACTGCCAGCGCACGTTCGATGAAGGTGAGTTGGCCGTGCAGGTCGCTTTCAGCCAGATGGCCAAGTAGGGCATTGATTTCGTTGCTCCAGGGTCGGAACAGGCAATGAATCCGAAAGAAGCGCTCGTCGCGAGTTTCCTGCCACAGCTCGCCGAGAATCGCCAAGCGCGTATTGCCGCCGTTTCGGATGATGAAATAGGCTTCTCCCGGGCGGCGAGTAATCGGCGGCGGTTGATCCAGCCCACGCTCACGGATTGATGCCTTGATATCCTCATAAAGCGGGTTACGGATAAACCGTGGGTTATGTTCGTAGGGCCGTAACTCTTCCAGAGTGACCAGCATAGGCGTGTCAGTGAGTGGATCAGACAACCGCCCCGGGTCTTGACCGCGAGGGAAGTGGTCCTGATGCAGTTTTTCGGTGATTTTCTCCTGAGTGAGCTTCTTCATTGTAGCAACCTCAGTTAACGCCGGGTGCGCAAATGGTCACCAACCTCGAACTTGACGATTTCGACACTGCCCGATCCTTCGAAATAACGAGACAGTTCCGCGAGCAACCACACCATGGCCGAGCGCCCCCCTTGCAAACGAAAAACCACGGTGCAGTACTCCTCGCAAGCCGCGTCGCGTGGTCGAATGGAAGACTGAACAACGATAGGAAACTGATCCAACATTAGAAAACTCCTTACCAAGCCCTGTTGGCTTCTAGGTCGATCAAATAAAAAATGGTGAAATGCTGTTTGGGCGATTTGTTTTATCGAGGCTCCGCACACCTCATTACCGATGAGATCGCTTCGCGCCATTCAGGGAATAATTCGATGGCCAGCGTTTGCATGATTTCTAGCGCAGGCTGCGAGCGTCGGTATTTACTCGACGGGCGCTTATCTACTCGGTGAACCGGTAAGCCGAGGGAGGCGGCATTGAGATATGCCACTCGGTCCGGGATTACGGTGTCTAGCACCGAGATATTGGTAGCCTCTGCGAAAGTCTCGCGCAGGCTTCGTATGATCATCCGGGTGTCCACTCGATTGACGTTCACCTGGTTCAGTAAGAGCCGTAAGGGCGGCGGGTCTATGCCTAGGTGGCGAAACGGTTCGAGCTCACTCAGTAGCTTCAAGGTGCCCCGGCGCATTTCGCGGGCAGCGAGCATTTCCGGCGTGATGGGAGAGAGGGCTAGATCGGAGGCCAGGATTGCCATTTCCAGTAGTACACTGCGTGCTCCCTGGGTATCGATCAAAAGCAGGTCATAATTGAGGCACAACGCATTGAGTAAATTGTGCAGGCGTAGTCGTCCGTCAGGAGCATGCAGCAACAAGGTGTTCAGTCGGCCTTGATCGTCGTTGGAGAAAATCAGGTCGAGACCGACGATTGTAGTCTTAGATATTATTCGTTCGGGCACTGTTAGATTGAGTGCAATGAGCTCGTACGCACCTGAATGCGCTTTCTGGCTCAACGAATAATAACCGGAGAGGGTAGGTTGGCTATCTAGATCCAAGAGCAGAACACGCAAACCCGCATCGGCCAGCAGGCCACCGAGATTGGCCGCTACTGTAGTTTTGCCTACCCCACCCTTGGTGGAAACTACCGAGATCACGTGCATCCCCTCACTCCTGTTGCGAAAGGCGTTCTGCAATCCAGTGCTCGATTTCCATTGAGTCCCAGCCAACTGCGCGCAGCCCCACGCGTTTGGCTCTAGGGAATTTGCCTTCCTTCATCAGGTTGTAGATGTGCGAACGTTTGAAGCCGGTTTTTTGCTCAACCTCCTCACGTCGCATGATGTGGCGTTGGAGTTGAGTGGCTTCAACTGAGGGGACAAATTGGCTGGACATGCTAGTCACTCCTGGCGCCAGTTGGCGCGTGGTGGTAAGTGACATGGATTGAATCGCACTAGGGCGAATGAGTCATTGCATTGCAATCAGGCCTGTTGCAATGCAATCGACCGGATCAATTATTTTTTTTGAGGCTTCGATTAGCCACGGCAAATTTTTCATCCAGCGTACGCTTGCTCAGGCCGGGCACATCTTTATGACGGGCGACAATGGCATCAACGATGGCTGCTTGATTCGTGAATACCGAAAGAGGTTTTCCGGCGGGCGAATGGTCCAAGAGAAGGCTGACCAATGCCCCAATGATATTGTGATAGGTCAGTTCGCTACGCTCGCTGAGTTGACCATAGGTTTTGGCCAAGGCTTTGAGTTCATCTCTTTCAAGTCCAATCGACTGGAGCTCTGCAAGCACTTCTTGAAAGCGCTGCTGTTGTGCTTTCAGCTCCGTCGATAACTCGTCTCGATCAGCTTTCAATGAAAGAAAAGTTCCGAGACTGACCTTTGCGGGTGCGTCTTCACCGGACTCGAATAAGAAGCTGGGCTTATGGTCGGGGTAATGAATCTCCATCCAACGGCGTAAGTCTGAATGGCGGATGGTCAACTGATAGGGTTCTACATAGCTTCCCAACGGAACAGAAATGCCGAGGCAGCCGTACGGCAGTTCTCCATTGCGTATGGCGTCTAAAATCCTTTCGATAGCGATATGGAGGTTGGGCCACTGTGGAAATAGGACTGCAAGGTTCTCGGGGCGAGACCAGACCGCCTGGACTATTTGGGCTTCGTAGCGAGTGAGATTGCACCACCGCAACGCTGCGTCGATGGGCCGATAAAAGATTTTCGCTTGCGGATTAAAATTATTTGAAGACATGTCCGAACGGACCTCCATTTCTAATGGAAAGGGCCTCTAGCACATCCCTGTTTTTGACTGCTTGCTGGGAGAATTGCCCGCAGTATTCATTGGGACCTTCAGCTTCATGAGCTCATTCCATCTATCCAAATACTAAAGTGGTGCCCTTACTTCTTAAAGGCTTCCGCCCAGGCAGGCGGGACAGGATCACTTCGCAAGGATTTGCCATTTATTTTTCGGCTAGTCGCGATATTAGATCCAGTGGGGGACCGTCATTTTGATTACGGGTTCATGCCGCCAGTCGCAATTTCGTGGGGCTGAAACGACCGATGCGCAGATCCCTCTGCTTAAAATACGACGGCCTCGTTCTTTGTGATACGTCGCGTGTACGGATGATCAAGAACAACGGTAGATCGGGTAATGACCGGTGCCGACCTATACAGCAGACTCCTCTCCAGACGCCGTCAAGCCAAACGGCTCGCAGCACAAGAATAACAATGCGCAGAGGAGCCACCATGTCGGGCATCGATACCCTTGGCTACATCGGATTTACGGCACGCGATATCGGTGCGTGGAAGAAGTTTGCGCCCGAGGTGCTGGGTTTGCAGATCGGTCAGGAGTTGGAGGACGGCACATTGGTGTTGCGCGCCGACCTCCACCAGCGTCGAGTCGTCATTCATCCTGGTGATCATGATGACGTCGCTTACGTGGGTTGGGAGTGTCGCAGCAGCGAAGATTTGCACAACGTGCGGAACGTTCTGCGTGCTGCTCGGATTCCCTTCGAGGAAGTACCCAACGAGGTAGCGCAAGCGCTAGCCGTGCGGGAAATGATTCGCTTCCGGGATGTCGATGGCGTGCTGATCGAAGCCCATTACGGACCTACGATACTTGCCAATCAGCCATTCGTGTCGCCGGTCGGTGCACGCCCATTCCTGACTCAGGAACAAGGGCTGGGGCATTTGGTGCTCTCGACCACTGAATACTCCGCTCAAATCGATTTTTATGAAAAAGTGCTGGGCTTCAAGCGCACCGATTCATTGATCATTTCAGGCGTCAACTGTGAGGCGATGTTCATGCGGGTGAACGAACGTCATCACTCCCTCGCCATCGTCGACATGCCGCCGACCCATGGCCCACGCCTGCATCACATTCTTCTGGAAATGAACTCGCTCGACGAAGTGGGTTTCGCCTATAGCCGCGCGCGTGCAGCCGGCGCCCACATCCTTATCGATCTTGGACGGCACGTTAACGACAACATGTTCTCGTTCTACGTCCTGACGCCGTCTGGCTGGTCAGTGGAAATCGGTTGGGGCGGTATCCAGATCGACGACGAAACCTGGCACGTGACCCATTACCCCACCAACAGTAGCTGGGGACACGAATTCCATATACCAGCCCAGTTTCAAGCGCCCAAGTAACGAAGGATGACCACCATGACTGTTCATACAGCTGAAACCACCTCACGTTTCATTGAAGTTAATGGCCTCAATATTCATTACCACGACACCGAGGTAGGTGACCGCGTGCTGGTGATGCTGCACGGGGGAGGGCCGGGGGCGTCGGCGTGGAGCAACTACCGGACCAACCTGCCCGCCTTCGCTGCCACTTATCGGGTCATCGCCTTCGACGCGCCGCACTATGGCGAATCGGACAAGCCCCTCAGTGCCTACCAGGACACGGACTTCTATACAGAAGTTTTTGCCCAGGCGCTCGACAAGCTAGGCGTGAAACGGGCCCACTTCATCGGCAATTCCATGGGCGGCACGATCTCCATGACCATGGCGATGAAACGCCCCGATCTGGTATCAAAGCTGGTGCTGATGGGGCCTGGCGGTTCGCCGACCATGTTCACGCCGATGATGACCGAAGGCATCAAGATCCTGGGCGCCTTCTATCAAGGCGAAGGCCCGACCCGCGAGAAGCTCGAAGCAGCGGTACGCATCATGGTGTACGACCAGTCGATGGTGACGCCTGAACTGATCGAAGCGCGTTATCAGGCGGCTACTCACCCGGATCTTCTTAAGAAGCGCGAGTGGAAGGGCCATCCGATGCTCAATCTGTGGGAGCGCTTGGTCGGCTCGCCACTGCAGAACCACACGCTATTGGTTTATGGCAAGGAAGACCGCGTCATTCCATGGGACACCAGCTTGCTGCTGATGCGTTTTTTGCCCAACGCGAGCTTGCACGTATTTCCGCAATGCGGCCACTGGGCTCAGTTGGAAAAAGCTGATGAGTTCAACACGCTGGTGCATGGTTTCCTGGGGCAGAGCAATGACTGACCATTCCTCTTTGGCCCAGCGTCTGCGTGCCGCCTATCGACAGGGCCCTATAGCACCGCTGCGCGACGGCCTTGATCCCGATGATGCGACAGGCGCGTATGCAGTGCAGGCCATCAACACTCGCTATTGGGTAGAGCAGGGGCGGCGCATCGTGGGCCGCAAGGTGGGCCTGACGTCCCTGGCGGTGCAGAAACAGTTCGGTGTGAACCAGCCGGATTTCGGCGTTCTATTCGAAGACATGCAATTGATCGATGGCGGGGTACTCGACCGCGACGCCATGTTGCAGCCCAGGGCTGAAGCCGAAGTGGCGTTGGTGTTAGGGGTAGACGTGACCAGCCTCACCGCGACGCCGGACGACATCGCCGCCGCGACGCAGTACGCGGTTGCCGCGATCGAGATCGTCGACAGCCGTATCGCCGATTGGAAGATCACCTTCGCTGACACCGTCGCCGACAACGGTTCAAGCGCACGTTTCGTCCTGGGCAAGCAGGCCTGTCCACTCGACGCACTGGATCTGTATACCTGCGGCATGGTGTTGGAAGTCAACGGAGCGGTCGCCTCGGTAGGGGCTGGTGCTGCGTGCCTGGGACATCCGTTGAACGCCGCTGCCTGGCTTGCAAGGACCCTGGCCGCAGCCGGTGAGCCGTTGTGTGCTGGCGACGTGGTGCTAACAGGGGCGCTGGGACCGATGATCACCCTGGCCCCCGGCGACCACATCATGGCGAAAATCGGTGGTTTGGGTGAGGTTTCGTTCACCTATGGGGAGACTGTCTGATGAGAACCGCCAAAGTAGCGATCATCGGCTCGGGCAATATCGGCACTGACCTGATGATCAAGATAATGCGCAACGCCAAGTATCTTGAAATGGCCGCCATGGTCGGCATCGACCCAAGCTCCGACGGCCTGGCTCGCGCGGCTCGACTGGGTATCGCCACCACCCATGAGGGCGTGGAAGGCCTCACACGCCTGCCGTTCTTCCGGGACATCGATTTCGTCTTCGATGCCACTTCGGCCGGCGCCCACGTCATGAACGATGCTTTTCTGCGCCGCATCAAGCCGGGGATCCGGCTGATCGACCTCACGCCAGCCGCCATCGGCCCGTATTGCGTGCCGGTGGTGAATCTGGAGCAGAACCTGGGCCAACTCAACGTCAACATGGTGACGTGCGGCGGCCAGGCCACCATCCCGATGGTGGCAGCGGTGTCTCGCGTGGCCAAAGTGCATTACGCCGAGATCATCGCCTCGATCGCCAGCAAATCCGCAGGCCCTGGCACCCGCGCCAATATCGATGAGTTCACCGAGACTACCAGCAAGGCCATCGAGGTTATCGGTGGCGCGGCGAAGGGCAAGGCCATCATCATCATGAATCCGGCCGAGCCACCGCTGATGATGCGAGACACGGTGTTCGTGCTCAGCGAAGCAGCGGATCAGTCCAGGGTCTGCGCCAGCATCGAGGAAATGACCGCCGCCGTGCAGGCCTACGTGCCGGGCTATCGCCTCAAGCAGAAGGTGCAGTTCGACGTGATTCCCGATTCAGCACCCCTGTGCATCCCTGGCCACGGCCGATTCAGCGGTCTGAAAACGTCGATCTTCCTCGAAGTGGAAGGCGCCGCTCATTATCTGCCGGCGTACGCCGGTAACCTCGACATCATGACCTCCGCCGCGCTGGCGACTGCCGAGCGCATGGCCCAGTCGATGGGAGTCTCGGCATGAGCAAGAAACTCTATATCTCCGACGTGACCTTGCGCGATGGCTGCCACGCGATCCGTCACCAGTACTCGATCCAGAACGTGCAGGATATCGCTCGCGCGTTGGATAAGGCCCGTGTCGATTCTATCGAGGTGACCCACGGCGATGGCCTGCAAGGTTCCAGCTTCAACTACGGCTTCGGCGCGCACAGTGATCTGGAATGGATCGAAGCGGTTGGCGACGTCATCGATCATGCCCGTATTGCGGTGCTGCTGCTGCCGGGCATCGGCACTGTGCACGACCTCAAGGCCGCTTACGAGGCCGGCGCCCGCACCGTGCGCGTGGCCACCCATTGCACCGAAGCGGACGTTTCCAGGCAGCACATCGAGTACGCCCGTTCGCTTGGCATGGACACTGTCGGTTTCCTCATGATGAGCCACATGATCCCGCCCGAAGAGCTGGCCCGCCAGGGCAAGCTGATGGAAAGCTACGGCGCGCAGTGCATCTACATGGCCGACTCCGGTGGCGCCATGAACATGAACGACATCCGCGATCGCATGCGAGCTTTCAAGGCGACGCTGAACCCCGAAACCCAGACCGGTATGCACGCCCACCACAACCTCAGCCTGGGCGTGGCGAACTCCATCGTGGCGGTGGAGGAGGGCTGCGACCGCGTCGACGCCAGCTTGGCCGGTATGGGCGCCGGTGCTGGTAACGCCCCTCTGGAGGTCTTCATTGCCGCAGCAGAGCGGCTGGGCTGGAACCACGGAACCGAGCTGTATCAACTGATGGATGCCGCCGATGACTTGGTGCGTCCGCTGCAGGATCGCCCGGTGCGTGTTGACCGCGAGACTCTCGGCCTGGGTTACGCCGGCGTCTACTCCAGCTTCCTGCGCCATGCCGAAGTGGCTGCCGAGAAGTATGGCGTCAAGACCCTCGACATTCTCGTCGAACTGGGCAAACGACGGATGGTGGGCGGTCAGGAGGACATGATTGTCGACGTGGCGCTGGATCTACTGAAAAACAGTGCCTCAACCACCGTGCATAGCCGGCCGGGCTGATCTTCAGACCGTACTTATCTAGAAATCCCGCTACGGGAAAAAACAACAAAATGAATAGGAACTCGGTAATGAACAATTCTACCGTGAAGGCTCCGTACGACTTGCGTACACCCGTTCTGATTGCGGGCGCCGGCCCGGCGGGGCTGACCCTCTCCCTGGCGCTCAGTCGATATGGTATTCCACATATGCTCCTGGAGATGTTTCCCGGGGCCGCCCACACACCACGTGCGCACATCACCAATCAGCGCACCATGGAGATCTTCCGCGACCTTGGCATCGAGGAGGCAATAAAGTCGAAGGCGACACCTGCTGAGGGTATGTGGAGCAATGCTTGGATCACCACCATGGCAGGCCCGGAAGTGTATCGCTCCGAAGCATGGGGCGCCGGGGAAGAACACGCTGCACGTTACGCTCAAGCGAGCCCCTGCGGCATGTGCAATATCTCGCAGAACATCATGGAGCCGGTGTTGATCGAGGCCATCGAGGACGCGGGTGTCGCCGATCTTCGCTTCAGCCACAAGCTCGAGTCCTTTGTGCAGGATGCGCAAGGCGTAACTGCAACGGTTGTCGAAGTAGACAGTGGCGTGAGCTACACGGTACGTGCCGATTACCTGCTCGGGGCGGACGGTGCGCGCAGCAAAGTGGCCCAGCAACTGGCCCTGCCGTTCGAAGGGCAGATGGGCGTAGGCGGCGATGCGGGGATCGGTGAGGTCATCTACGTCTGGTTCAAGGGGGATCTGGCGCGTTATTGCGCTCATCGTCCGGGCACCATGTTCTGGTCTACCGACATGCATAACGGAGCAACCTTTGTCAACGTCGCCCCCTGGGACGAGTGGATCGCCGGCTGGAACATGCCGCCTGGCATGACCTTCGATGGCGATGCCGAGGCCCTGCGCAACCGGGTGCAATCCGCTATCGGTGACAGCACCGTGGATATCGTGATCAAGGGGGTGTCGCGCTGGACTATGAATAAAATGTGGGCCACCCGCTACGGCGAAGGGCGGGTGTGGTGCATGGGCGACGCAGTCCATCGTCATCCTCCGATGAACGGCCTCGGTTCCAACACGTCGGTGGCTGACGGCTACAACCTGGCCTGGAAACTCAAACTCCTGTTGGAGGGCAAAGCCGGGCCCGAACTGCTTCAGAGCTACGAACTGGAGCGCCAGCCGGTGGGCGAGCGTATCGTCAACCGCGCCTGGAATTCGGCGATGGGCTTCTGGGGCCGCTTCTATTCCGAGTTCCTGGGTGTCAGCCCTGGCGCCACGTCGGACGAGGTCAAGCGTTCGCTGCTTCAGCTGCATGAGGACAGTCCGGAAGGTGATGCCCGCCGCGCTGGTTTCGAACGGCTCAAACAGGAAGTGCTGGACCCTGCTTTTAACGCCTTGGGGATCGAGTTGGGCTATCGCTATCGTGCTGGCGCGCGGGTGGACGACGGTTCGCCGGAGCCGCAAGTCGATGGCCATCCTGACGTCGCCTACACACCAACGACCTGGCCAGGCGCGCGTCTGCCGCACGCATGGATCGAGAAGGGGCGGCGGCGTATCTCCACGCTGGATCTGGTCGGACGCGGTCAGTTCGTACTGCTCACTGGACGCGGCGGCGGCGCCTGGTTCGAGGCGGCGCAAGCAGCCCTGCACGGCACAGGTGTGCAGGTGAACGTCATACAGATCGATAGCCGTTTCGGCGCCGTGCGTGACCCCCTTGGCTACTGGGCGCGTGTGCGCGGTACGGACAGCGATGGCGCCGTGCTAGTCAGGCCGGACGGACATGTTGCCTGGCGTGCGCAGAGTTCGGCCAGCGCCGCGCAATTACCGTCGGTCATGGCGCAATTGCTCGATACGGCGCATGCGTCGGATAGCGAGCAGTTGCTGCAGCGCCCCGACCTTGCGCTCGCAGCGCACGGTTGAACCTGGAGAGCCTGATGATGAGCAACAAAACCTTGGTCGACGCGTGGATTGATGTCCACGCGCACTTCAGCCCGCCGCGCTCTGTCGAACAACGCTCGGCGATGTGGCAGGCCCTGCAACAGGATCATTGGTCTGGTGAGCAGCCACCGGACTGGTCGCTGGACGAGCGTCTTGCCTACATGGACAAGGTCGGCATCAGCATGCAGATGCTCAGCTCGGTGCCGACCAACCATGCGGCGCTGGAAGCGAGCAACCGCTACGGCGCCGAATGGGTAGCCCGACACCCGGCTCGTTTCGGCCTGCTGGCCGGCCTGCCCACCGACGATGCCGAGGCCGCCCTGCGGGAACTGGCCCGGGCCGAAGCCTTGGATGCCGATGGGTTTGCGGTGTACTGCCAGTACAACGGCGTATTCCTCTCCGATCCGCGCCTGGAATCGCTTTGGGCCGCGCTCGATGAGCGCGCAGCGGTGGTATTCGTACACCCTGACCACGCCGTACCGGGGCAGTTCTCCCGACCCGGCGTATTGCTGGAGGTCGCCTACCAGACCGCCAGCATTATCACCGACATGCTCTATGCCGGGGTGTTCAGGCGCTACCCGTCGATCCGCTTCATCCTCGCCCATTGTGGAGGTGCGCTGCCGGCGTTGTCGGGACGTCTGATTCTGCTCGGCAATGAGTCTTGGGTGCCTAACCCGCAGCGAATATCGCAGAAGGAGATGCGCGAGCAACTGGCAGCGCTGTACCTGGACACCGCGATGACCGGATCACAGCAGAGCCTGTCGGCGGGTCTTGCGATGACATGCGCCGAACACGTGGTGTACGGCTCGGATTGCGGAGCACCCTGCACGACCGAGCACACGGCCATCGTCAATATTGAGCAGTTGCTGGCGTTCAGCGGGCTACGGCGCGAGCAGATTGAGCAGATCGGCCGCAATGCCTTGGCGTTATTCCCAAAAGCCGCACTGAGGATCCAAAACGCGCAATAACGGGCGGTTAACGATACCGGGCAAGCTGTAGCGAGGTGTTTCACGACGCTTCGCTGTTGGTCGCCAATGCCGGTGACCGTTGCAACAAAAACAACAATAATCGAGGCAACTTCCATGCGCGTACAACCCACACTACGTTTCGTTCCTGCTTTGGCTGGGCTGACGGCCGCCTTCATGATGAGCACCGCGCTGGCCGGCGAGACAGCCGTCTATGGTGGCCCGATCGGGGGGACCGACATCGGCGCCGCTTATCTGCCCCCGCAGCCAGGACTTTATATGGGCGCCGGTTACATCGGCGTGACCTCCGACGACTTTCGGGACGTCAACGGTGACAAGGTGCCGCTCGACACCGGTTTCGATGCGTCGGCGGGCGTGGTCGGATTCAACTACGTCTACGACACCAAGATCTTCGGCGGCAACATCGCTACCTCGGCACAGTTCGGCTACGGTCGCCGCTGCATTCGTTTTGGTGAGCGCCATTGCAGTTGGGGCACCGCCGATATCTACAGCGACGTGTTTTTCTGGAGCAAATACTTAGGCGGCGGTGAGGCGGGTAACGCCGGACTGGCACCGTTGCCCTACGGCTTGACCGTCGGTGGTGGCCTTGGCATTACCATGCCCACGGGGCGTTATGACAAGCACGAACCGGTCAATACTGGTGGTAATACCTGGATCGTTTCGCCGAACCTGGCCGTGAGCTACCTGACCGGTCCGAAGTATTCGTTGGGGGGCGATGGCACCGAATTCAGTGCTCGGCTGTTCTACTCGATGCCGCAGAAAAACCGTGACACCGATTTCGACGCCGGGACAGTGGTCGATCTGGACTGGGCTATTACCGAGCGTTATGGAAATTGGCAGGTAGGCCTTGCTGGACAGCAAGCCAAGCAGATCGAAGGTGACAAGCTGCCCAATGGGCTGCGAACCAATGACAGCAAGTTTTCGTCAGGCTCCGTCGGTCCGGTGGTCAGCGTGTTCCTGCCGAGCCTCGGTAGCCAGCTCAAGGTAAAGGCGGCCGCCAACTACGATGCAGAAAACACTTTCTCGGGTTACAGCCTGGTGATGATCATGGGGTGGAAAGTCTTCTGAGGCCATCTGCGCCACGTTTTTCGACAAAGCCGGTGCCATAGTCGCCGGCTTTGCCGTGCGCGTGCCTGGCGACTTATCCATGGACATCAGAGGGGCGTATCGCTGATAAAGCTGATGGACGCCCTTGCGGCGGTGCGTTAGTTTGAGGTAACAATAATAAACAGGCACTTGATGCCTCGCTGCTGTCGCAGCCGGAGAAAGCGTATGTCTCAGCTAGCCAATGCTATTGCTCAGGATCCGATAACGCTTGATCAAGGACTCTTCAAGTACCGCGACGAGGTCATGTGGTCGCTTTCCAATCCGGCGCGTTACCTGCCTTCGGAAGCATTCGATCATCTCCTGCGCTCCATTCGACTGTCCGCTGCCGTGCCGGGCTATGCCAATCTGACCGCTCCCTTTGGTGTAGATGTCCGTTACGGGGCGGACACCTTCGTGATCTACGAGGCCCACCGAGGACAGTGCATCGTTTCTTTCGACGCGCCGGTGGAGCCCATGAGTTTCTGCCAGGGCGACATGCTGGTACTGCCCTTTCACACACACCATAGAATCATGGCGCCGGAGCATACGCCTTGCATCGACATTCGTGACCTAATGGCCAAGCAGGTGGAGCCTCATGTAACAGACGCCCAAGGCCAACCTTCACTTGGTCTTTTGCTCAATCAGCAGGTGAACTATGGCGGCGGCGGTGAGTTGTTCGAGCTGCGCATGGTCATCATGTTCGTCGACAAGCAAACCTCAGGCGCTCTGATCAACGGCTTGCCGGGGCCGATGCTGCTCAAGGGGTTTGCCGACAAGCATCGTTCATTTCTCAATGCTATCCACGAAGAGCTCGATGTGCAGCGAGCCAGCCAGTACGTCACCCAACCTGCTGCTATCCGCCTAGCCGAGGCGTTGCTGACCATTGCTTTGAAGGAGGCCACTTCACAATCGAATACGGGGCCTATCTACAAGGGACTGGCCGATCCCGCTGTCGCTCGGGTAATTTCGGCAGTGCTCAAGGAACCTCACAAGGACTGGGATTTACACGACTTGGTCGAGATCGCCCATATTTGCCGCTCGGCGCTAAACAGCCGCTTCACGGCCTCGGTCGGTATGTCGCCGCGGCACTTCGTCTCACACGTACGCCTGGCTCGGGCCAGCGAGATGTTGACTGAGACAACGCTGAGTATTGCGATAATCGCTGAGCGCTCTAACTATAGTTCTGAAGCCGCATTCAACCGTGCTTTCCGCAAGTGGTGCGGACTTACGCCAGGGGCGGTGAGGGATGCTGCTACTTCTGTCTCATAGCTAGTTCGCAAATGAGCGTTGGCTAGCCGCCCGAGCCGATATCCGTCTGGTGCGGCTGTTCTCTGAACCACGCGTTATTTCATAGATGCTGAACGACCGACCGAAAGCAGTCCGTTGAGCGATCATATCTCTACAGACGCTTGGCCGATGAAATTTCCGATGCGATCACCATGGGTCGCCTATCTTCCGGTACAAGCATGCTTTCCCTTCGCGACTGTGCCGCGCAGAACAAGCTCAGCATAAACAGAGTAAAGGCATTACGTTAAAAATTACCAAGGTGAATTAAGATGAACGATGTTGTGAAAACAACTTGGGCGGATGCAGGAAACATTGAGAAATTTATTCGCGTTAAAACTTATTCTAGCTATCGGAATAGTCGAGCTGATCTACAGGGTGTCGAGCGCCATACCAGCCCTGAAATCAGTGATCAAGAGTTAGGTGTTGTGGTATTGGATGCGTGGGCCCATAGCCCATTTGTTCTTCCCGAGCCGCGTAAGGATGTTTGGATTCTCTCGTTCGAACCTCAGTCCCAGATAAACGAATTACTGTTCAGCAATATCTTCTAGCGCCTTGAAAGAATTCACACACATGTTCGCCAAACGCATTTTCATTTAGGCTTTCTCGAGCTATATCGATTAATTCGGCACGTGTCAGGCTTACGATTGGCTGACCAGTCTTGCCAGATAGAGCGCTGACGCGAACGATATCGGCAGCAATCAAAAGTGGCAATTGGAGTTGGGCTTGCATTCAGCTGGATTGGAGTTGGCTGAATGCAACCAAACGGCGTTCAATCATCCGCTCTATCAGCGTTCGGGTGCGAGACTACATTGTCTGCTGAGTCTGTTGCCCCGCTAGTAAACCTGTATCAGCAGCGCTGCTACTGCAGCAACGCGCCAACGCCTGCAAGTAGGGTAATCGAACTGTGGATTGATCTGAAAATTTTCGCCCCCGAGTATCACGATTAATTATTACTGAATTATGAAGAGTGAAGCTAATGGTGAATATATTTTTTATTGTTGTTGCCAACAAAAAAACTGCTATCCAGGGTTGTTTTTGATCTATTAAACTTCTTGCCTGCCAGATTACATGCTAACAATCAACCTTTTTATATCGCTATTCTGACTCACGCTCTTCAGTGGATGCTTGGCATTGCGCTCGAGTCCGTCGCTGGCCCATTGGGGTATCGAATGATTTTTTTGCAGAGATACAACTGGGAGCTGCCGCGTCAGTGAAAAATATTATTAACACCTGCGTTCTATCAAATGGATCGAGCCTTGCTCCGGACTTTTCTCGAAACTCCACCCATGAGGTGGCGGCAATGTGTAACGGCGAAAAAATGGGGCTGACAAATAGTTCCCTGGCGTTGGTGCTCACCGCCGTACTGGGGGGGGGCGGCGTGAGCGGTGCCTGTGCTGCGCCGCAGCCGCCTCAACACCTGATGCCCGAAATTGCCCGTGAGTTCGTGCGGCTTTATGAACTGCCGGACGCGGCTCTGCGCCTGCAACTTGTGCCGACGCTGGAGATTTTCCCCGATTATCGCGAAGATCTGATCCGTTTTCTCGCTCAGGATGCGTCTCCACAACGACAGCGAATGCTGGCAGATATATCGAAGGCCAGTGATAAAGAAGTCGCTAGCTGGCTCAAGAGCAAGACCGGCATGGTGGTGGTCGGCACCGTTATCACAGCCGCGGCGTCTAAAGCAATTCATGCTCAGTCGGGGGGCAGCAGTGGGCGCGGGAGCCACACAGAGGCACCTAACCATCCCGAACCGGCTCCCGTGCCGCAACCAAAGCCCGAACCCGAACCAACCCCTAAACCCGAGCCGACGCCCGAACCCGAGCCGACGCCCGAACCCGAGCCGCCACCGGTTCTCCAACCCAAGCCGCAACCGGAAGACTTTCGTAGCACGGAATTCAACAATGGCCGTCACTTGAGGGCAATGGGTGTTGAATACGCTTACGCACGAGGTGCCAGCGGCAAGGGTGTAATAATCTCCATTAACGACACGGGTTTAGACATTAACGATGTTGAACTGCGTAACCAAATAGCTCCCGGCGGCAATCATGTACGCGATAATGGCGAAGCAATGCGCGACACCTCCGAGCATGGCACGTTAGTGGCTAAGGCTGCTGCGGCCGAGCGCAATGGCATATCCACTCATGGCGTTGCCTATGGAGCAAAATTGCTCCCCCTCATCGCGATGGGCGGCAATGGCAGCCTGATTCTCAGCGACCACGACCGTGTCAGTCGGGAAATCCAGTATGGGACGAAGGTGTCTAATAATAGTTGGGTTGCAGATTGGAGCATCGAGCACAGAAAATACCAGGCTGGCCCTATTTATCAGCGCGGCGTCGATACTGGCATTATTTATGTCTTCGGGACTGGCAACCAGGGCTTGGCGCAACCTAGCGCACAGGCGCTGATGCCACTGGATGTGCCTGGGCTGAAAGGCCAGTGGCTGGCGGTGGCCGGGGTCGATACTTGGACCACCACTACCGGAAATATCGCCGGTGGCTCGAACCGTTGTGGTGCAGCCAAGGAATGGTGCATTGCCGCGCCCTGGCAGATTCCTGTGTCAGAGAACGGGGGCGTCCGCGAGGTGGCCGGTACTTCGATCGCCGCGCCCCAGGTTAGTGGCGGCCTGGCGGTTCTGATGGAACTTTTTCCCACACTGTCCCCTAAGCAGATCGTGCAACGCCTGCTGACCTCAGCGAATAAACAGGGCGCGTACGCCGACCAGGATATCTACGGCCAAGGGGTAATGGATCTGCGTGCTGCCAGCGAGCCCATCGGCATGTTGATGGTCGAGACCAGCAGCGGCGAAATCATCGCCTCGAGCCGCTCGGCGATTGCCGAAAGCTCGGTCATGGGCGACGCCGTAAGGGCATCGCTGGCCAAGGTCGATCTGGTGCTGAAGGACAGTCTCGACACGCCATTCGTGGTCAAAGGTGATCTCCTGGCGAGCAAGCGGGACGACCAATATTCGCGTATTGATACCGGCGACTACCTTGGCCGCCTGGAACAGCAAGGCAACATGCAGCGCTATTCCAGCAAAGACGGTCTGACCATCGATTACAGTGCCGGTAGTGAAGGCTCCGGGCTGGATGCTGTCGGCCAGATTCATTCCTGGCAGACCGTAAGCCCTCAGGTCGCATTCAGCGCCACGGTGAATAGCGACCCGTCATGGAACCAGGGCCTGGCTCGCCTGCAACCTAACTTGGCCAACACCAGTGTCACCGGCGCGCTGAGCAATCCCTATCTGAGTCAGGGCGAACAGGCCAGTGGAGTCGGTCTGCACCAGAAAATAGGCCAGCAATGGCAGAGCAGCGTGCAAGTCCAAACGGCACGAGCCGCCGAGCGCTTTGCCGACAAGCCTGCCAGCGAAAAGCAACAGAGCATACAGACCGAACTTGCGTACATGGCTGACAACGGTGTGGTCGCCAGCTGGCAGATGGGTGTGCTCAACGAGCAACAGCGCCTGCTCGGCTCGCAGAGCGAGACCCTGCTCGGCGGTGGAAATACCCGTACCCTGTTCCACGGCCTAAACCTGAGCATGCCATTGAGCGAGCATTGGCAGGTCTATGGACGCTATAACAGCGGGCGCAGCCAGGTGCGCGGCAAAGGCTGGGCCGAGGGCAGTACCTTGATCAGTAATAGCTTCACCCTAGGCATCAACGTTCAACCAGCCAAGGGGCTACAAGTCGGGGCCCTCGCCTACCAGCCGTTGCGTCTTAAGAACAGCACGCTATCAACTCAGCTGCCCACCGGCCTCAATGCCGACAACAGCGTGGCCTGGAAAAGTGTCGACCTGAGCCTCAAGCCCGACGGGCACCACATGGAGTATGAAGCCTTTTTTCGCTACGACCTGCCTATGCTGCCGCTTTCCTTCAAAGGCAGCCTGCTGCGCGTAGAGGATTACGCCAACCAGGCCGGCAATGACGGCACTCTGTTACTGCTCAATGCCCGACTGCAATATTAGCCTGCAGCAGCGCAGGGACGGCGCTGCTGGAACATTTGCATGACACAATCCATCTCGATATGAGCAATTCTTTAGAGTCTGCTTGCGCTTCCCGGCTCACTCGGCATCGACGAAGGTCATTTGCTTTATTGAAAAACTTGGCAATTGGTGTCCGGGGATTTTGCCAAATCAGGAAGTCTTTTTCAGGATTTTCCTATAAGACAGCATCCTATGCAGGGGTATTGGTCGTCGAAAAATTTCTTTGAGGCTAAAGTGTTTTAATAATTGGCCGAAATAATAATTATATCCTAATCTTGAGGTGCGTGCCGTGAGTTTACGAAAATTGAAATTAGCTGCTCGTTCTGCGCTCTGTTTTGGTTTTTTTTGCATTCTAATCGTCTTGCTAGGAATTTTTGCAATACAGCAGGCTTCGATTTTGAATAGTGCTGAAAAAAAGATAGAGACGAATATTATTCCTAGCTTCAAAGTCTTAGGTGTACTTGATCGCGAATTTGTAAGTGTGCGTAATAGCAACAGTAAATTACGTAATGCAGGCGAGGATGATTCCGTAAGAGCGGGCGACAAGAAAGATCTAATTAGATCTCAATTGTTGATCCAGCAAAGCATGGATAGCTTATCTCATCTTATCGTCACGCCCGAAGGCCTGGCCGCAATTAATAGTCTTGCGGAATCATTCGAGAAATTCAATAATATTCAAGTGAAGTATATGGCTTTGATAGATGCCAAGAATTTCAGCGAGGCGATTAACTTTACGAATAGCGAAGTAAGAAATGCCTCTCGTATTGTTGCAGGGAATATTGAGGCGTTGAAAAAAGTTAATGACATGAAGGCGGAAGCGGCTGGCGACGAAGCCGAAGAAGCTTATAATCGAATGATAGTTTTGGCCAGCTCATTCATTATTGTTTCTTTAATCGCTACTATCACTCTAGCCTGGTTCTATACCAAAAGCATAACGACTCCATTGCGCAAGTCCCTAATGATTGCTGAACGTATTGCGACTAACGATTTTAGTCATGATATATACCCTGATGGTACTGATGAAATGGGGCGACTCCTTGACGCGTTATCAAAAATGCAGGGTAATCTGCGTAGTGCCATTATTCAGATAGGTGATTCTTCAACCCAATTAGCAGCAACTGCAGAGGAAATGCATGCCGTCACGGAAGACGCCTCTCAGGGATTAATTCGTCAGAATAATGAAATAGAGATGGCGGCGACCGCAGTGAACGAGATGAGTTCGGCCGTGGACGAAGTTGCGAGTAATGCAGCGGAGGCCTCCAGTGCAGCCTCGAGCACTGCAGAGACGGCAATCGCCGGTAGAGGTAAGGTAAATGAGACGGTGGTTGCGATTAATATCATGGTAGATAACGTTGAGTCGACCTCGGTTAACGTGCGCGGTCTAGCAGAGATGGCAACGGATATTAGTGGAGTGCTTGATGTCATCCGCTCAGTCGCCCAGCAAACTAATCTGCTAGCGCTTAATGCCGCGATTGAGGCTGCGCGTGCCGGGGAGGCTGGCCGAGGGTTTGCCGTGGTGGCTGATGAAGTTAGGGCGCTTGCTCATCGCACCCAGTTGTCGACAAGCGAAATTGAAAAAATGATTCTCACCATTCAGACGAGTTCTACTGACGCAGTAACGTCCATGAACCAAACTAGCCATCAAGCAGGCAAAACGTTAGCGCTGGCTCAGTCGGCGGGATTAGCACTCGCGGAAATAACTGAGTCGATTGAGCATATCAACGACCGTAATGTACAGATAGCAACAGCCTCTGAAGAACAGTCGCAGGTCGCAAGGCAAGTTGACGCAAATTTGGTCAGCATACGCGATCTTTCTATCCAGTCGGCGGCAGGTTCACGACAGACGTCTGTGGCCAGTGC
This sequence comes from Pseudomonas sp. 2822-17, assembly GCF_002742485.1. Lineage (NCBI taxonomy): Bacteria > Pseudomonadati > Pseudomonadota > Gammaproteobacteria > Pseudomonadales > Pseudomonadaceae > Pseudomonas > Pseudomonas sp. 2822-17. The sequence continues at coordinate 13,585 of NZ_LJRZ01000934.1, read as the reverse complement.
TGAACTTTCTAGCTTAGCCGTTGAGCTAAGTCGACTGGTTGCAAAATTCAAGGTTTGAACGTCCAGAACGTTGCTTTCGCAATAGTAATTTAAAAGGTTTCTTCTGCTTATATTAAAATAAGTAATTCTTAGCCACGCTGATACCTCTATGGATTACGGGTTGCCGATGTGGTTTGTTGATAATTCGAAAGTGAACGGGTGATAATGATGTCCAGCCTTTGCAATTACTGTTAATTTCGCTGGAATAAATAGAGTCGGTAAAAAATTAACCAATCAGATTATAGCTTTGCATTTTTAAATGCGGATGATCACTAAGCTGGTGTCTGTCCGAGATGATTCTCCCCCGTGTAAGAGGCCGGTGATGGTTTGGGATTGGTTATATATCAAATAATGCTCAGGATGGACATTCTCTCAATGCTGATTTGCAAGCATCCTTAGATAAGGCAGGGTTCCTGATAAAATTTTTTGTTGTTGTTCCTTCGATACTCGTTACGTTACGTCGAATTATATGTATTCCCTGTACCGCCACAAAGAGATTTAAAGTAAGACATTGATGTGTACTTTGCTATGAACGACTGAGTTTGTGTGCATGAAGGCTGGCAAAACAATCGGAGCAAACGATGATTTTTTATGGTGGCATTTTTTAGGGATGGTAGCTCTGGGACTATAGTTACAATAAAAAACAAGAGGGAATTGTTGAGATGCAATATAGATTAATTGAGTCAATTCAAGTGCTTAAGGAGAGTCAAGAGGTGATTCTTAAGTCCGTTGCCGGGCTTATCCAGACGATACGGCTCACTGAACAGAAAATGTCTGTTCTGGCCCGTGATGTCCGTAATTTTGATAAATCAGGCCTAGAAAGCTTAGAGGGTCAGCTTTACATTTTGGCTGTAGAAATTGATAGTATGAGAGATTTAGCTTTTAAGGAGTTGAGTCTTCTTTCGAATAAAATCGATACCTGTCTAAATATGATAGCTGAAGAGGTCGATTTAGTAGGAAGCGAAGTCGAGGGAAGCCTTTTTTCGACTTTGTTCTCTCAATGCTTATTGCAGCTTGAAGGTTTTAAGTTGCAGGTAGAATATTTTCGGCAGAACATCAATTAAAGATTTGGGTAGTCGAATTTTAATAAATAATTGGAATTTTAAATATGTTACTCTCACCATTTGTTGGTTTTAGTTAGTGTATTTTTTTGCTAGGAACTCTACGAAATCAGCGGAAGCCATTTTGGCGTCCGCGGGCCTCGATATTCAGTAAAGGTCCGTGACCATAAAGGCGGGAGTCCACGATGGCCAAACTGTACGAACTCCCCGACGCAGCCTGGGATTTGCGTGCAGATATCTCCTATGAGCCCCGCCGCAGCGGGCGCCCACGAATAGATGATCGCTTGATGCTCAACGGCGTCCTTCGGGTGCTCTGCTCTGGCGCTGCTTGGTGCGATATGCCTGAACGCGTTGGTTCATAGTCAACCGTTTATCAACGCTTTCGTGACTGGCGCAATCGCAAAGCGTTTGACTAGATGCTCCAGCGGCTTACTTCAAGCTCAACGAGCATGGAATAATTGATCTGGAGACCCGGATGATTGACTCCACTTCAGTACGAGTGTTGCCGCTGACGCGATTTTGCCACGATATACAGCTTCAGCCAGCTAGGACGTGTGCACCCATGCCCCGGCTTGTCGAGCAAACCATCCAATCGTAGCGTTTGAAAGCCCAGGCACCAACGGGTGATTGTTGTGAGTGAGAAATTGGTCAAGAGAGCGGTTTCTATCCGCGAACAATCTTGAGCTGCCAGCAGAATCACTCGGGCGTTCACTTGCGTTCCCCCAAGTGCTGAATGAGCGTATAGCCAAGATCTAAGAAAAGTTTTTCGAGAACAGCACACTAGAGGCTGTTCCCGTTTCACATGGGTAGCCATAGGAAGACGCAGGCCATAGCCACTACGCCTTCTTAATTTCGCTTGAGCTTGTCGAAGCGAGATGCGACCGCCCGGTAATGCTCCAGCCGGGCGAAGGCGTTTTCTACCAAAGGCCGGTTGCGATAAAGCCTTCTATCCAGATCCGCGTTGCCTTTCGCGGAGTTGCGCTTTCCCGGAATTACAGCTTTGGCACCTTGCTGTTCAACGTGTTCCCGATGACCTCACTGTCATAGCTTTTGTCCGCAATGATTATTTCTGCGGCAGCTACCTTGGCAATCAGCGCGTACGCCTGGGCGCACAGATCGTTGATCTGGCCTCCAGTGACTTCAACCGCGATTGGCAGTCTGCGGGCATCTACAGTCAAGTGGATCATGCTGGTGTTGCGGGCTCGGCTTTCCCTACTGCCTCATCCTTGCCACCGGCAGCACCTGCACTGTGCTGGTGGGCCTTGGCATAGCTGCCATCAATGAAAATCCATTCCATGTCCGGTTTAGCCACCAGCGCCTGAAAAACCTTGAGCCACTTACCTGACGCGGACCAGGCATTCAGGCTGCTTCACGTACAGCTTCAAGTCTTATCGACTCGCAACTGATCCGGCTCTGTGTCTGGGGCGGGAGGCCTATCGTGTTTCCCTTGGCTTCGCTTCTTCACTATTTCCGCAGCGCCAAGCTATTTGTTCGACCCGGCCCTTGCGAACCGGTCTCCGCTGACATCTCCGTGCAAGGCGACTTTCCGACGTGCAAGCGAGCACTATTTTTTAAGGTCTATAGCAACAAAATTACTAATTTATCTCTCCGCGTCAACTGCACATGATCAGCCTACAACAAAAACTCGCTCTAGCACCGAATAGCGAATTACATAAACGTACTCATCCTGACTCGCAGCTTGCCATGGCTATTAGCGTAATATCTCCAACCCGCTTATCGGAAAAAATGACTCGATGCTTGCATCCGAAAGACCGCCATGGAACTGCATGAAGCTACCAGTCGTCAGTTGGCCATCATTATTGCTTGATCTTGGCCTCATGAAAATATCATTGAGGCCGACAACGAAATGACAGGAAAGTTAACGAGTATGAACAACGGACTAAACGATCTACAAGCCATTCCTTTTAGGTAGCCATATGCTCACTGCACTCTCTATCCGCTTGAAAATCGTAATCTTATCCGGCTTGTGCTTACTCGGCGTAATCGGCCTGATCGTCGGCATGAACCTGTTTCAAAGCAGCCAGAACAACCATTTAATCGGTGCCTCAAGTAGTAAGATGCTGACAGAGAGCACTGAGAAGCTGCTGCTGGCCAGGGCCGCAGAGCAAGCCGCAAGGCTGCAAAGAACCTTCGACGCCGGCCTATTGTTGATCAACACCGCAGCCGGTCAAGCCAATGATTTACGCAACATCTCAAATCGGCGCGCCCTGTCACCAGCGGCTCTTCGCGAAGAGCTCAATCAAAATCTGAAAACGGTTTTTGAGCATAACCCAAACGTGATGGCAATTTGGGCGGCTTATGAGCCTGATGCCTTGGACGGCAGGGACAGCGAGTTTGTTGACGATGTGGCTCGCGCCTCGAATGAGAGAGGGCGCTTTGCCAGTTCCTGGAACCGTGGCAGCGGTCAAGCTGTAAATATTTTGATTCCGGAAAGTGACTTGCAAAAAACCGAACTCAGCATTAGTGGAGTTCCCTATAACAGGTGGTATACCTGTCCCCGCGACACTCGGCACTCTTGCCTCATGCCTCCTTATGCCGATCTTCAGGTAGGAAAGCTGCAACTGATGACAACGCTTTCCGTGCCCTTGATGGCTGATGGTAAAGTCATTGGCGTAATTGGCGTGGATATCTCTCTGGATTCGCTGCAAGTATCCGCCACTGGCGCTCACAAAGAACTGTTTGATGGATCAGGCCACGTGCTGATTGTGTCTGCCAGCGGAATCCTCGCGGCTTATAGTGCCGACGCAAGCCAAGTCGCCAAGAACATTGGCGACGCTCTTGGTGAAGAGGGCAAGAGCATCATGAAAACACTTGAAAATAATGCGGCTGAATTACTCACTAATAATAACTCGATCCGTGCGGTCTACCCCTTCAGCCCAGTTCCGCAATCGCCCACATGGGGGGTATCGATTGATTTACCCAAACAAGTTCTGCTCGCCGATTCTTTAAAGCTTCAGACCTTGCTTAACAATGCACAAACCAGTGGCACACTCAAATCATTGCTCTCTGCCATCGGTGCCGGTGTGCTTGGGCTGCTGTTGATGTGGCTTTCGGCTTCCGGTGTGACTAGGCCCATCAATATTGTTGCCAATACTCTCAAAGCAATTGCCACTGGCGATGGAGACCTGACGCAACGGCTGCACTACACTAAGAAGGACGAACTTGGAGAGCTTGTAAATTGGTTCAACCGTTTTCTGGACAAGCTACAGCCGACCGTTGCCCAGATCAGACAAAGCATCACAGATGCACGCAGCACCGCAGCTCAGTCTTCGGAAGTTGCTCGGCTAACCAGCGAAGGTATGCAAGTACAGTTCCGTGAAATTGATCAAGTGGCAACCGCTTCCAATGAAATGAGCGCGACTGCGCATGATGTCGCTAGCAGCGCTTCAAACGCAGCACATGCCGCGAGGGGCGCCGATCAGGCGGCTCAGGAAGGAGTGACCATCATTGAACGTAGCACCCTCGACATCAGCAATCTTGCCGATGAGGTCAGCAGAGCAGTGACGGAAGTGGAAACCCTCGCTGTTAACAGCGAGCAAATTGGCTTGGTAATTGAGGTGATTCGCGGTATTGCGGAACAGACTAACTTGCTCGCGCTGAACGCCGCTATCGAAGCGGCGCGCGCTGGTGAAAGTGGCCGAGGCTTTGCTGTGGTAGCCGACGAGGTGCGCAACCTGGCCAAGAGAACGCAGGACTCGGTCGAGGAGATTCGCACCGTCATCGAGCGCATTCAGACGAGTACTAGGGGCGTAGTAACAATCATGTATTCCAGCCAGAACCAGGCACAAAGCAACGCGGGGCAGATTCAACAAGCCGTTGAAGCGCTTGGAAAGATCCGCAATGCGGTGACGGTAATCAGCGACATGAACTTGCAGATAGCCAGTGCGGCCGAAGAACAGAGCGCTGTAGCTGAGGAGGTCAACCGTAACGTTTCAGCAATACGCAGCGTTACCGAGATACTGACAGAGCAAGCCACTGAATCGGCACACATCAGCAGTCAGCTCAATTCACTAGCCAATCATCAGATGAAGTTAATGAATCAGTTTCGCGTGTAACAACGCCTATCTTCTAAATCATCTTGAACGTACACGGCTCGCCGAAACTGAAAGGGAATTCACCTTGCGCACATCAGACACGCATCCACTGGTGCGGCAGTAGTTGTTCAATCTCACTTGCGCGCTGCGCCAGCAACGATGGGAGGCCTGATCTCTAGATGACGAAACTAAATTCTATTGCTGAATACATGTTGAGCCGATTTTCGTTTATGTTTTTTATGACTTTGGACAGAAGCTCCTCAGCCATCATTGCTTCTTCGTGGCTACCGGGTAGGCAGTTGAAGTCGTGAGTCGGACCTTATATTTAGTCTTGGTTTCCACCGAGTCCTTGAAAATCTAAACTTGCATCTGACGTTCATCAACGGTGAATTTGCATACATGCAGTTAAAACTCAATCCTCTCGCATAGTGAGTTTTCCCACAAATATTTCTCACCTCAAAGCCATCTCGAACGCTTGTAACTCTAGTTTTACCGAATTCACTTGGCTGTGCCCATTCATCCGTGCCGACTGGATTAGACTTATGATCGCTACCACCCGCTTTCCGCAGCGTAGCGATCCGGCAAACAATCAGTTCGACCGCCCAAGCGCCCACGGCCGGATCAAGTTCTCGATCTGGTTGTTGTCGATGGGCACAGCACCGTTCTTTAGATAGCGCGCCAGCGCTACCCAGCGTTTTAGGCTGTAATCCAGGGTCTTGGCCGTAGCAGTCCCCTCGAGCACAAGTTCGCGTTGAGCCAGTATCCACTCATGCAGTTTTTCAGCGATGGACACGCCGTTTCCTAGCGTAATCGCCAACGGCCTTCGTCGCTCATTTCCTTGGCATGTCGCTCGACCTCGTATAGCCCGCCAATCGGGTGAAGTGCTTGCTCCGCCAACGGGCTTTTATTGGCTACATGCAGGTCGAAAAACTTGCGGCGCGCATGTGCCATGCAGCCGATTTCGGTGATGCCCTGCTCGAAGCTGGCTTTGTAGCCGGCGAAGTCATCGCAGACCAGCTTGCCGTTCCAGATGCCCAGGAAGTTGCGTGCGTGTTCACCGGCACGGCTGGGGCTGAAGTCGTAAACCACGGCCTTGAGTGCCGAGAACGGTGTAGTGCTGTAGGCCCAGACATAGGCTCGGTGGGTTTTCTTCTCGCCGGGCGCCAGCATTTGTACCGGCGTTTCATCGGCGTGAACCACGCGCTGGGCCAGCACCACTTCGCGCAGCGCATCAACTAGGGGCTGAAGCTGCACGCCGATTTGGCCCACCCATTGCGCCAGGGTCGAACGTGGGATAGCCAGGCCTGCACGGCCGAAGATTTTTTCCTGTCGATACAGCGGCAGGTGGTCGGCGAACTTCCACCATCACATGCGCCAGCAGGCCGGCAGTGGGGATGCCCTTGTCGATCACCTGCGCCGGCACGGGGGCCTGGATCAGTATTTCGCACTGCCGGCAGGCCCATTTCCCACGAACATGCTGTTCGACGGTGAACACGCAGGGCGTGTAGTCCAGCTTCTCGCTGACGTCTTCACCGATGCGCTGAAGCTGGTTGCCGCGAGCGCGCTGAGTGTTATCCGGCTCGTGATGGATCACAGGGCGCGGGAACTGCGGCGGCAGCGGCGCGCGCTTGGGTTGCTGACGTGTTTCTGCCTGCGCGGGGGCGGGATGAAGTGCTTTAATTCAGTTCGAGGTCGGTATCGAGTAGGTCATCCAGCAAGCGGCCTTGCGCCGGACTGATCCGCTCGCTGCGTTTGGCGAACTTGTGCAGAATGGCAATCTCGTGAGTGAGCTGCTCGATGATCGCCTCATCACGATGGATTTTTCTGTCCATGGTGTTGACCTTGGAAATCAATTGCGCAGCCAGCGAGCGCAGTTGTTCAGGGGGCATTTGGTCGAGATCGGGCAACGAAATCATGCGTGGATTTTACCAAGACAGTCCTCCTGTCACAGCTAAAAGCCAGGTTTAGAGCACACCATCCTCATGCGGTTGGCGAAGAGATAGGCACAGTGCGGCTTCGCCGCACCGAGCACGGCAACTATCCTGGCCAGTGCCGTGTCAGTGCCAGCACGCATGTCCATGGGCTGGGTGGCGAGCCAAATGGAGTCGTTGCGAATCATGGGGCCAGGCCACGAATAAAACACGCGCAGCCGTCTGAATCCGAGGCTGGCCATTTAACAGCGATGGATTTATCGCCTAGAGGCAGCGGGCACGGCAAGTATTGGTGCGTTACTTCAGCTTTCCAAGTCGGCCATACTATTGATAAACACTGTACGATCAAAGGTCGATGCATTGGCCAAAGATCCCCTGCTTTAGATATGCATACAAGAACGGATAGGTACGGAGTCCATATCCATGAGCGACAGCTTCATTGAGCTTCGAGCGCCTAAGAAAAAGACGTCGGATGATGCGGAATGGATACTGCGTGCTAAAGTAACGGACGAAGATTGGGTGCGAATAGCATATGATGAATCCACTATTTACCTTGTCAGGCTGCGAATTACAGCGCTGGAAACAATGGAGTTTCAGGTTATAAGAGGTTCTGCAACACTGTCTAGCTCGCAGCAACTAAGGAATTGATTCTGGCTTAAAACCGTATCCAGACTTACTCGAGCCTTTGCCGAACAGACAAGTCTATGTCATGCTCTAGCTCCGTAGGAGGTAATTTAGCCAGCTATAGCGGTGAAAATCCAGAATACGAGAAGGCACGATCACTTCCAAGAACTATGGTTGAATCGTTGCGCAGCCTCACATAAGAGAGAGTGGGCAATCGGTAAAAGATCATACCAAGAAAGATCTGCGAGACGACAGCACTGCCACGGCATCTAATGGATATAGAATTGCTTTTCTAGATTCCTCTATGCGACTTGGCTATCGAGCTGACTGAAAGCATCCCTACGTGTGACGCTTCAGATTGGTAATACTCAAATTACCGATTACCCAACTCGCAGAATGATATTCATCATAAACGATGGGAGGTCGGGGCTGAGTTGATTGCAGAACGGCAATAGATACATTTCTTTGAATATTAATGTGAAAAAAACTGGCGCTATCCACGTAGCCAACTATCCAATAGAGCGTCGACTTCAGCCTCACTTACCAGCCCAATCGGATATCGCTGCACAAGAGCGGCTTTGTACTCAGTAACTTCGATTATTGAGGGGTGATGCCTCCATATCGCACTTATTATCCTCCTCCGTAAACTGAGGTTGGCAGTTAGACGTCGAGTTTGTAGCCAGCGGCCATGATTCATAAAGTCTCCGTTGGGTATGTCGGCAAGGGAACCATGATTAGTAATGTGACGGATAGGATTCTTTTTTGTGATCGTAGGTCAGTTGTATTTAGAGCTAGTCTGTGCCGCTGTTATTACCGCGAAGAACTGGCCCGCCTGCTGGGCTGAGGCTGGAATGCAATCGCGCAGCCAATAAAGTTCCTCTGTGGGAGCTGGCTTGCCTGCGATGGCGGCGTATCAGTCAGCCTCTTTGGCAACTGACCCACCGCCATCGCGGCATAGGTATCTACACAACTTTGGCTCGACGCTGAAACCCAGTGAACAGGGGAGTTCGCCAGCCTTTGAAAATTGTGTAAATACCTGTGGCCATCGCGGGCAAGCCCGGCTCCCACAGGTTCAGTGTTCAGTTCAGGCGCGAATCCAATTCAGCATCCGCCGCAGCATCGCATCACACCCCGCCAACTGCTCCAGTTCCACAAACTCATCCGGCTTATGCCCCTGGTCCATGCTCCCCGGCCCGCACACCACCGTGGGAATGCCCACCGCATCGAACAACCCGCCTTCAGTGCCAAACGCCACCGTGCCGAATTCCCGCGAGCCGCAAAACGCTGCGATCAACTCCGCCGCCTGGCTGCGCTCATCCGTCACCAACCCGGGATACGCCGACAACTCGGTAAAACGAATCGAGCTCTGCGCACTCACTGCCCGCATGCGCGGCAGTACATGCTGCTCGGCGTAGGCCTTCAGTTCGTCCGCCACCGCGCCGGGGTCTTGGGCCGGCAATGCGCGCACCTCAAAATCAAACCGGCAATCGGCGGGGACGATATTCAGTGCCTTGCCGCCGCTGATCACGCCGGTCTGCACCGTGCTGAAGGGCGGATCAAAGCGTGCATCCTGCGTCTCCCGCAACCGCTGCCCGATCCGTCCCAGCTCACCAATCAACTCTGCGGCACGTTCAATCGCATTCACCCCATACGGCGCATACGCCGAATGGCACGCCTCGCCCTGTACATCGCAACCCATCGCCAACTTGCCCTTGTGGCCGAGCACCGGTTTGAGTTCGGTCGGTTCGCCGATGATGCACAGCAGCGGCTTCACGGGGCGGTCTTCTAGCACCTTGAGCAACGAGCGCACGCCCAGGCAGCCGACCTCTTCGTCGTAAGACAGGGCGATGTGCACCGGCATGCGCAAGGGGGCCTCGACCAGCGCCGGCACCAGCGCCAACACGCAGGCGATATAGCCCTTCATGTCCGCCGTGCCGCGGCCAAACAGCTTGCCGTCGTGTTCGGTGAGTGCGAACGGCGGCACTGTCCACGGCTGCCCATCCACCGGCACCACATCGGTATGCCCCGACAGCACAATGCCCGGCACCTGCACCGGGCCCACACTGGCAAACAGGTTGGCCTTGCTGCGTTCGGCGTTGAACACCAACTCGCTCGCCACCCCGAACTCCGCCAGATAATCGCGCACAAACTCGATCAATTGCAGGTTGGATTCGCGGCTGGTGGTGTCAAACCCCACCAGCGTGCGCAGCAGTTTGCGGCTGCTGCTCATCGCTCGTCTCCGGCCACGCCGTAGCCGGGCGAGCGGTCCGGGGCGAGCGCGCGGTCGATGTAGTCCTGCACTTGCGGGCGGTAGGCGTCCCAGAGTTTTTGCAGTTCACGGATAGGCTGGTCATCGGCCCAGTCCACGCGCAGGTTGATGATCGGCCACGTCAGCTCGCCCACCACCACCAGCGCCGCGGAATGCACCGGGCCGGCTTCGCCGCCGGCGGCGATGGCGGCGTGCATCGCGGCCAGCAGGCGATCCGCCAATTGGCCTTCGCCTTTTTCAAAAGCCGCGACCATCGCCTCGACTACCGCGCGGTCGGCAAGCATATTGCCCGCCGCCACGCACTGTTCGCCCGGCACCGCGTTGTGGGTGCCGAGGGTTTCGCTGCCACTGAAATGCACGCTGCGGCCCAAGTGATCGATCGCCGTCAGTTGCCGGTACTGGCTGTAGCCGTTGCGGGTCAGGGCCTTGTCGATAGCGTCGGCGGGCGCGAGACCCTGTTCCAGCAAGTCCAGCACATCCGGGCCCAGCGCCGGCAGCGTGATGTTCTGCGTCGACACCGCACCCACACCGGGCCGCAGCCACGGGCAACGGGCGCCCACGGCAATGCTCGAGGAACTGATGGAGATGCCCAATTGGCCGGTTTCGGCGCAACGGCCGACGATTGAAAAGGTCATGTCCTGCTCCTTAGTCGGGAATAACGGCGATCACATCGATTTCCATCAACCACTGTGGCTGGCCCAGGGCCGACACCACCAGCCCGGTGGAAATCGGGAACACGCCCTTGAGCCATTTGCCGACTTCCTGGTACACCGGCTCGCGGTAGCGCGGGTCGATCAGGTAGGTGGTGGTCTTGACGATATGGCTGAGGTCGCTGCCGGCTTCTTCCAAGAGTTGCTTGACGTTTTTCATGGCTTGTTCGGCCTGGGCGCGAGGGTCGCCAAGGCCGACCAGGTTACCGTCGAAATCGGTGCCGACCTGGCCGCGTACGTACACGGTATTGCCGGCGCGCACGGCCTGGCACAGGTCGTTGTCCAGGCTCTGGTTGGGGTAGGTTACCTTGGTGTTGAACATGCGGATGCGAGTGTGAGTGGGCATCGAAAAAACTCCGGCGGTAAAGGGATCAGGCGCTGACAGGGGAGGGATGAGCCAGCGGGGCGGGTTCGCGGTATTCAAGGTATTGCCGTTGGATGGCGATGTGGTCGGCCACGTACTTGGCGTCGTGCCAGACCCCCCAGATAAACGACGAGCCGCGACGTGACTGCCACGGCAAGCCGAGAAAGTAGATCCCCGCTTCGCTGGACACGCCGCGCTGGTGCTGCGGCTTGCCGGCGGCGTCGAAGGCCGCGACGTTCAACCAGCTGTAGTCCACCGCAAAACCGGTGGCCCAGATGATCGTGGTGACACCGGCCGTGGCCAGGTCCAGTTCCAGGATCGGCTGTTGGATGCACTGCGCATCCGGGAACACACGGCGCGCTTCGGGCTCCGGCGGCAAGTCCAGGCCGTTGCGCTCGATGTAGGCATCCGCCGCATCCAGCAGTGCCAGGTAGTTTTCATCGCCGCGCGCCAGGTTTTCCACCAGGTTCGGCTGGAACGAGGCGACGCTGCCGTTGAACGCTTGCGTCAGGCCGACCAGGACCATGCCTTGCTGGGCCAGCTCGCGAAAATCAATGGTCTTGCCGCCGTGGGCGCCGCTGACCGCGATGGTCACGTGCTCACGGCCAGGCTTCATCGCCGCCTGGTCCCATTCGCCCAGCACGCCGAGCCACCAGCAGAAGTCGCGGTTGCGGTAGGCGCGGGGCGGGCGATCGTGGGCCCCGACCGAGAGGTACACCTGGCGGCCAGAGCGTTGCAATTCATCGGCGATCTGCACACCGGACGAGCCCGCACCCACCACCAGCACGGCGCCGGCCGGCAGTTGCGCAGGGTTGCGATAGTCGGCGGAGTGGATCTGGTGCAGCGCCGTGTCGGTGGGCGCGATGGCCGGGATCACCGGCTTCTGGAACGGCCCGGTCGCCGCCACGACGCGGTTGGCCTCAATCACGCCTTCGCTGGTGTGCACGGTGAAGCCTTGACGGCCAATATTGCGTACAACCGACAGCACCTCGACACCGGTACGGATCGGCGCATTGAACTTGCGGGCATAGGCTACAAAGTAATCGGCCACCTGTTCTTTGGGCGCAAAGCCATCCGGGGCGACGGTGTCGAATGCCAGGCCGGGAAACCGGTCATGCCAGGCCGGCCCGTTGGCCACCAGCGAATCCCAGCGCCCGGTGCGCCAGCGCTCGGCGATGCGGCTGCGCTCCAGCACCAGGTGCGGCACGCCTTGCTTGCTCAGATGCTCACTCATGGCCACGCCCGCTTGGCCGGCGCCCACCACCAGGGTGTCTGTTTTTGTTATTGCTTGAGTCATGTCTCTGTCCTTGCTTCATGCAGTTGGATTCGGCGTTGGCATGACTTCAAGGCTAGGGGAAGGGGGGGTTATAAATAAAATATTATTAAGCTGTGAAGTGAGGATAAATATCGGATGCAGGCTCACCCTATCGGGTGATTTCGGTCACTGCACGGCTGTGGGACCATTCTGGAAGTTATTTGAGCGAGTCTTGGGCATGGACAATGATCGGCTTTTATCTTCCCAATGGTTCAAGCAGATGGCCTGCGTGACCGAGAATATCGGCCAGGTAGGATTTGCTGCCTCGTTGTTCGAAGCACTGGGCTGCATATGGCCAATCCAGGCGACCACACTGTACCTGTACCCACACGGTGGCATACCTAGTGCATTATTCGAGCTGGATGGGCCTTGGTTGCCCCAAGGCAATGTCCGCCAGTACCTGTCCGGATTTTATCTGCTTGATCCTTTTTATGGTGCGTGCGTGGAAGGGGTCGGCTCGGGCTGTTACGACCTGGCCGACGTCGCCCCCGATCATTTCGAGCTCAGCGAGTATTTCCAGTCGTTTTACCGCCACTCACACTTAGAGGATGAGCTCAATTATATCCTGCAATCGAGCAACGGCTCGAGCCTAGCGGTCTCGCTGGCGTTCACCCAAAAACTCGACGCGGCGACGATCCAGCAATTCAAGCTCATCGCACCCTGGGTGCTGGCATTGCTGGGCAAGCATTTCGTTGGCCTGGATGCTCAGGGAGCGCGGTTTGAAAACGCGCTGGAACAGCGCATCCATTCGGCGCTCAATAACTTCGGCTCATCGATGCTGACCGAGCGCGAGTGCCGGATCGCCCAGTTGATCCTGCGCGGTCATTCCACGCGCTCCTTGGCCGAGCGGCTGGAGGTGTCTGAAGACACCATTAAGTCCCACCGCAAACACATTTACACCAAGCTCGATATCGGTGCGCAGTCTGAATTGTTTGCCCTATTTATCGACTCGCTGGCCGAAGCTCAGGGCGTGTTGGGCAAAGATCCCCTTGAAAGCTACATGAGCAAACTCCGTTGAGGGGTTTGTCACCTTGCGTCACAACTAACAAGAGATAAATGACATGAACCTACCCCTTAACTTGAAACGCAAGACCGAGGATTACCAGAAGTCCGACGCGGCCCACCATATCCACGCGTTCTTGGATCAAAAAGCCCTTAATGCTGAAGGCGCCCGCGTGATGGTGCGGGGGGAGGGCCTTTACCTCTGGGACAGTGAG
>NZ_LJRZ01000933.1:0-235 GCF_002742485.1 Pseudomonas sp. 2822-17 | reverse complement strand
GTTTCCACTGTTTAAATTCTTTTGTTTCAAGCATCGGCTTTGCTCCACCAGGTCCCTCTTCAGCAGGCTGAAACACAAAAAGAAGATCATCATTCGGTTGATTTTTCGAAAAATAAGTAAGGACTCCTAAAGCAATGCTCATGTGTAGATCGTGTCCACAAGCATGCATCATTCCATCGTGGTTAGACAAAAAAGGTAAACCAGTCTCTTCTGTCATTGGAAGACCATCCATATC
>NZ_LJRZ01000932.1:0-290 GCF_002742485.1 Pseudomonas sp. 2822-17 | reverse complement strand
GTCCTGCAAAATAGTCTCCCACTGGCTCTGAGCTATTCTCCCCAAGGAAGATTGCCCCTGCATGACGGATTTGTGGGAGGATAGCCCATGGATCTTCAGTAAGTACTTCCAAATGCTCTCCAGCCAATTCGTTCACTGCATCGATCGCTTCGCCTATCGTTTTCGCTAAGTAAATTGCCCCGTAATTGTTAATGGATTGTGCTGCGATATCTTCTTTCGGAAGAGTTGATAGCTGCTTCGTCACTTCTTCTGCAACTGCTGCAGCAACCTTTTTGTCGGTAGTCACGAGT
>NZ_LJRZ01000931.1:0-235 GCF_002742485.1 Pseudomonas sp. 2822-17 | reverse complement strand
GTATAGCTGTATTCATAAACATGGCCAAAATGATTGGCGCTGGCCCGTTGATTGTCATGGATACGGAAGTGGTTGGTGCACAAAGGTCGAAGCCTTCGTATAGCTTTTTCATATCATCGAGGGTACAAATACTAACGCCACTCTCCCCCACTTTTCCGTATATATCAGGACGATAATCGGGATCTTCTCCGTAAAGCGTGACCGAATCAAAAGCCGTACTCAAGCGCTTTGCATC
>NZ_LJRZ01000930.1:0-235 GCF_002742485.1 Pseudomonas sp. 2822-17 | reverse complement strand
GTATTATAATGATAGCTTGCAATTCATTAAAAACTAGTTGATTCCCTCTCCATATTATCAGTCCAGCCAAAAGTATAATAGGAACTAAATCAAATAAATTGATTAATAAAATCGTTTTGGAGTGCTTCTTGATAGATTGTTTATCGGAAAAAATGACTGGTTTTTCCTGACTTCCCTCATACTCTTGCTTCCAAATGGTCCACTTGAAAAAAATAGAAAACGATGAATATACATG
>NZ_LJRZ01000929.1:0-235 GCF_002742485.1 Pseudomonas sp. 2822-17 | reverse complement strand
GATGCAGGTTTTCCATCAATCAAACGTTGCGTCCTACTAGCTGGTGATCCGCACGATAAGCAGATCGCTTGAAGCTTCGTTACTGTTTCCGCCAGAGCCATTAATGCTGGCATGTGACCAAATGGTTCCCCACGAAAATCTTGATCAAGTCCAGCAACGATCACTCTAATTCCTTGATCTGCAAGTACTTGTACAACATCCACCACATCAATATCAAAGAACTGCACTTCATCTA
>NZ_LJRZ01000928.1:0-236 GCF_002742485.1 Pseudomonas sp. 2822-17 | reverse complement strand
TGAACAATTTGGGTGGTTCTATCTCTTAGCCGCTTCAAGCTTTCTATTATTCTGTATTTATCTCATCTTTAGTCCCTTTGGTAAAGTTAAATTAGGAAAACCAGAGGATAAGCCTGAATATAATTATCTAACTTGGTTTGCATTTCTTTTCACAGCAGGCATGGGGATAGGACTAGTATTTTGGGGTGTTGCTGAACCAATGTATCATTTTTATGCTCCTCCAACAGGGCCAGGAG
>NZ_LJRZ01000927.1:0-236 GCF_002742485.1 Pseudomonas sp. 2822-17 | reverse complement strand
TTACTTATATTACGTCGGTGATTTTCAACCGTTTTTGGTGAGATATTAAGTAATTCTGCCGTATCCTTTACAGTATAGCCACGAACCTTAAGATGGAATACTTCTCTCTCTCGCTTAGATAATGTGTAATTAAAATCTCCTAATAACGTCTTATCATCATCATGTTTATTTAAATTTAATATGACACTATCCCCTGCTAGAACTTGCTGGAAAAACTCCATCAAATCACCTAATGA
>NZ_LJRZ01000926.1:0-309481 GCF_002742485.1 Pseudomonas sp. 2822-17 | reverse complement strand
TCGGCGGGTTTTGGGCGGTGATCGAACGACTTTGAGCGGATAAACGCTCGGGATAGGTTGCTCGTGTGAGCACACAGGCCGTCCATGAAATTGATAATCATGGACGGCATTTATGACGCCAGCGAATGACTACAGCGCCTTTCCCTCAGCGCCACGATCCATTGTCGAGTTGCTCAAGTTGCCGGGTCAGTTCACTGCGGGCTTCACGGATGCGGCGTTCGTCCTGGGTGTCGAGGATCTGCTGGAACTGCGCGGCCCAGTGGCCGAGCTGCTCGCGCAGCTCGCCGAGGTTTTCCTGATAGAGCCGTTCGAGGCGCGCAGTCAGCACCGTGTTGACCTGCTGATCGCGTGGGTGAACCTTCAACTGCGCCAGCGCTTGCAGGCGTTGCTGAATCTCTTGCGGGCTGAGCACGCCGGGGTTGTTCTCGATCACCAGGGAGTGCTGCTCGCCGGTCAGCGGGATGCTCACCTGGGCTTCCAGCAGACCGTTGTTGTCGTAGGTGAAGCGCACATCCAGCGAGACTTCACCGGCCTTGCGCTTGGGCACCGCGATGTCCAGTTGGCCCAGTTCGATGTTGTCTTTCACCAGGCGGCTTTCGCCTTGGTAGATTTTCAGCAGCACCTGGCTCTGGTTGTCGTGCAGTGTCACTACGCTTTTGACCCGACTCACCGGCACGCTGCTGTTGCGTTCGATCAACGGCAGGTAATGGCCGCTTTCGATATGGCCGCCGTATTGGTTCGAGGTTTCGATGCCCAGGGTGTAGGGGCACACGTCGGTCAGCACCACTTCTTCAAGCGCGGCGGAACGGGCTTTGAGCGCCGCCTGGATCGCCGCGCCGTGGGCGACCACCTGGTCGGGGTCAAGGCTGATGGACGGAAAGCGCCCGAACAACCCGGCGGCGAGTTTGCGCACCAGCGGCATGCGTGTGGTGCCGCCCACCAGCAGGATTTCATCGAGGTCGCTGACGCGAATCCGCGCATCGCGCAGGGCGCGTTCAATCGGGGCGCGCAGGCGTTCCAGCAGTGGCGTGTAGAGCTTGGCCATGTCCTGTTGGGTGATGGTCTGCACCCATTGCTGGCCATCGACCCGCAGGGCGAACTCGGCGCTGTCGTCCTGGCCGAGGGCCTTGCGCACGCGCTCGGCTTCGCGGCGCAGGGCTTGCAGCACACTGTTGGTGGGCGGAAAACCGGCGCTGTTGCGCTGGCTCTCGACGAAGTGTTCCAGCAGCAAGGTGTCGAAGTCTTCGCCACCGAGGAAGTTGTCGCCGGCGCTGGCGCGCACTTCCATCACCCCGTCGAACAGCTCGATGATCGACACGTCAAAGGTGCCGCCGCCGAGGTCGAAGACCAGGAACGAGGTTTCTTTGTCGCGCTGATGCAGGCCGTAGGCGAGGGCGGCGGCGGTGGGTTCGTTGATCAGTTTTTCAACGTTGAGCCCCGCCAGTTCACCGGCGATGCGCGTGGCTTTGCGTTGGCCGTCGCTGAAGTAGGCCGGCACGCTGATCACGGCTTCGGTGACGGTATGGCCGTAGGTGCGCTCGATGTCTTCCTTGAGGCTCTTGAGCACCAGCGCCGAGAGTTCTTCGGGGCGGAACGAGCGATCACCCAGGCGCACCTCAGTGGCGCTGCCCATGTAGCGCTTGAACAGCGACGTGGTCAGGTGCGGGTGGGTGTGCAGGCGCTCTTTGGCGGCCTGGCCGACCAGGATACGGCCTTGATCATCCAGCCCGACCACGCTTGGGGTCAGCAACTGGCCAAGGGCATTGGGCACCAGTTCGGCGGCGTCGCCGCGCCAGACGGCGGCGAGGCTGTTGGTGGTTCCCAGGTCGATTCCTACGATCATTACGACAAGCTCCCTCTGTGGTCTGTAAGAATCTGTGACCAATTTTACCCTGAAAGGTTGACGCGAAAGCAAGGCGACAGGGCGTTTTGTGGTGAGCCCGCTCGCCACTATGGACATAAAAAAACCGCCTCCTGTAAGGGAGGCGGTTTTTTCTTTACTGCAGCGTGATCAGAACAACTTCAACGCCGGCGCTTCTTCTTTCAACGGCTCATTCTTCGCCGTCTGCTCGTTCCAGCCGCCGCCGAGGGCCTTGTACAGGGTGACCTCGCTGGTCAACTGTGCCAGGCGGTCGGTGATCAGCGATTGCTGGGCACTGAACAGCTGGCGCTGGGCGTCGAGGAAGGTCAGGTTGCTGTCGACACCAATACGGTAGCGACGCTCAGCCAGGCGGTAGTAATCCTGGTTGGCCTCGACGAAACCGCGCTGGGCGTCCAGTTGCTGCTTGTAGGTCTCACGTGCGGCGAGGCCGTCGGAGACTTCCTGGAAGCCGGTCTGGATGGCCTTCTCGTAGTTCGCCACGTTGATCTCTTTCTGGATCTTCGAGTAGTCCAGGCTGGCGCGCAGGCTACCGGCGTTGAAGATCGGGATGTTGATCTGCGGTGCAAACGACCAAGTGCCCGAACCGCCTTTGAACAGACCACCCAAGGTTGGGCTGGCGGTGCCAGCACTGGCCGTCAGGGTGATGCTCGGGAAGAACGCGGCACGGGCCGCGCCGATGTTGGCGTTGGCCGCCTTGAGGTTGTACTCGGCCTGCACGATGTCAGGACGACGTTGCAGCAGGTCCGATGGCAGCCCGGCCGGCACGTCGCTGAGCAGGTCATCCGACAGCGGCTGGCTGGCGATATTCGCCGGCAGGCCGGTGCCCAGCAGCAGGGTCAGGTTGTTTTCGTCCTGGGCCACCTGGCGGGTGTAACGCGCCAGTTGCACGCGGGCGTTTTCCACCGAGGTGCGCGCCTGGCTCAGGTCAAGTGCCGAGGCCACGCCGACTTCGTTGCTGCGCGAGGTCAGTTTGAAGCTCTGCTCGAACGCGCCCAGGGTGTCCTGGGTGAGCTTGAGCAGCTCCTTGTCGGCCTGCCAGGTCAGGTAGGCGTTGGCCACACTGGCTACCAGGCTGATCTGGGTGCTGCGGCGCGCTTCTTCGGTAGCGAAGTATTTCTGCAGCGCTTCTTCACTCAGGCTGCGGACACGCCCGAACAGGTCCAGCTCGTAGGAGCTGATCCCCAAGCCTGCCGAGTACTGGCTGGCGATGGTCGCCTCACCGGTCTGCGACAGCTTGGCCGGTGTACGCGAACGGCTGCCGCTGCCCGTGGCCGAGACGGCCGGGAACAGGTCGGCGCGCTGGATCTGGTACTGCGCGGCATAGGCATCGATGTTCAGCGCCGCAACGCGCAGGTCACGGTTGTTTTCCAGCGCGGTCTTGATCAGCTGTTGCAGGGCCGGGTCATGGAAAAACTGCCTCCAGCCTTGCTCGGCAGCCGCCTGGTTCGGCGCCTGGGCTGGCGAATACGCCGGCCCCTGCGGGAACTGTGCCGCCACCGGCGCTTCGGGGCGCTGGTAGTCAGGTATCAGCGAGCAGCCACTGAGCACGAAGGCGGTGACGGCTAGGGAAAGTAGCGACTTGCTCATTGGCCAGCCTCTTTAGGAGTTTGCTTAGGTTCAGTCTTTTTACGCTCGCCCGCGGCGGACACGGTTGCAAAGAACAGTGGCACCCAGAAGATCGCCAGGACAGTGGCCGTGATCATACCGCCAATCACGCCGGTACCGATGGCGTGCTGGCTGCCTGAACCGGCGCCCGAGGAGATCGCCAGCGGCAGTACGCCGAGGACGAACGCCATGGAGGTCATGATGATCGGGCGCAGACGCATGCGGGAGGCTTCGATGGCCGACTCGACAATGCCCTTGCCTTGTTCATGCAGCTCTTTGGCGAACTCGACGATCAGGATGGCGTTTTTCGCCGCCAGGCCCACCGTCACCAGCAAGCCCACCTGGAAGAACACGTCGTTGGACAAGCCGCGCATGCTGGTGGCGATCAACGCACCCACCACACCCAACGGCACCACGAGAACAACTGCAATCGGGATCGACCAGCTTTCGTACAAGGCCGCGAGGCACAGGAACACCACCAGCAGCGACAAGGCGTACAACGCAGGTGCCTGGGAGCCGGACAGACGTTCTTCGTACGACAGGCCCGTCCAGGCATAGCCCACGCCCGCCGGCAGTTGCTTGGCGATGCGTTCGACTTCAGCCATGGCATCACCGGTGCTGTAGCCCGGAGCCGGGGTACCGAGGATTTCCATCGCCGCTACACCGTTGTAGCGCGAGAGCTTCGGCGAACCGTAGATCCACTTGCCCGACGAGATAGCCGACAACGGCACCATCTTCCCGGAGTCGCTGCGCACGAACCACTTGTTCAGGTCTTCAGGGGACATACGGCCAGCGGCCTCACCCTGCACGTACACCTTCTTCACGCGACCACGGTCGATGAAGTCGTTGACGTAGCTGCCACCCAGGGCAATCGCCAGGGTCTGGTTGATGCTCGACAGCGTAATGCCTTGGGCACTGGCCTTCTCGTCGTCGACGGTGAGCTCGTACTGCGGCTCATCGTTCACGCCGTTGGGGCGTACACCGGCCAGAATCTTGCTCTGGGCCGCCATGCCGAGGAACTGGTTACGCGCCTCCATCAGCTTCTCGTGGCCGACACCGCCCTGGTCTTGCAGGAACACGTCGAAACCGGTGGCGTTACCCAATTCCAGAACCGAAGGCGGCACGATGGCGAAGACCATGGCGTCCTTGAAGGCCCCGAAGAAGTAACCCTGGGCACGCTTGGCCACTTCGAATACCGACTGCGAAGCGTCGCGCTCATCCCATGGCTTGAGCATCACGAACGCAAGGCCCGAGCTCTGGCCACGGCCGGCGAAGTTGAAGCCGTTGACGGTAAACACCGATTTCACAGCCTTGCCTTCGCCTGGCTCGCCTTCTTTGTCGTTGAGCAGGAAGGCACGCATGTCGTCGATGACTTTTTGCGTACGTTCAGCCGACGAACCGACCGGCGTCTGCACCTGGGCAAAGATCACACCCTGGTCTTCCTCGGGCAGGAACGCGCTTGGAATGCGGGTGAACAACCAGATCATGCCGACGACGATGATCAGGTACACAAAGAACGCAGGGAATTTGTGCTTGATCATGTTGCCCACGCCGCGCTCGTAGCTGATGACGCCACGGTCGAAGGTGCGGTTGAACCAGCCGAAGAAACCACGCTTGGGTTGGCCGTGTTTCTCGGGATCGATGGGTTTGAGCATGGTGGCGCAGAGCGCCGGGGTGAAGATCAGGGCAACCAGTACCGACAACGCCATGGCCGAAACGATGGTGATGGAGAACTGTTTGTAGATCACACCGGTGGAACCACCGAAGAACGCCATCGGCAACAGTACCGCCGACAGCACCAGGGCAATACCCACCAGGGCGCCCTGGATCTGGCCCATGGACTTGACCGTCGCCTCTTTCGGCGACAGGTGTTCCTCGGCCATGACCCGCTCGACGTTTTCCACCACGACGATGGCATCGTCCACCAGCAAGCCGATGGCGAGGATCATGCCGAACATGGTCAAGGTGTTGATGGTGAAACCGAACGCCGCCAGGATCCCGAAGGTGCCCAGCAATACCACTGGTACAGTCATGGTGGTGATGATGGTGGCGCGGAAGTTCTGCAGGAACAGGAACATCACCAGGAACACCAGCACGATCGCTTCGACCAGGGTGTGCACCACGCCGGAGATCGATTCGGTCACCACAGGGGTGGTGTCATACGGCACCACCGCCTTCATGCCTGGCGGGAAGAACGGTTCCAGGGATGCCACGGTCGCACGGATGGCCTTGGCGGTGTCCAGGGCGTTGGCGCCCGAGGCGAGCTTGATCGCCATGCCGGAAGCCGGCTTGCCGTTGAACTGTGCACTGATGCTGTAGTTCTGGCCGCCCAGTTCGATACGCGCGATGTCACGCAGACGCACCTGCGAGCCATCGACGTTGACCTTCATCAGGATCTTGCCGAACTCTTCTGCGGTTTGCAGGCGGGTCTTGCCGATGATGGTCGCGTTCAGTTGGGTGCCGGGCAGGGCAGGCAGGCCGCCCAGTTGACCGGTGGCCACCTGTACGTTCTGTGCCGAGATGGCGGTGCTGACGTCGACC
The DNA here is from genome assembly GCF_002742485.1 of Pseudomonas sp. 2822-17. NCBI lineage: Bacteria > Pseudomonadati > Pseudomonadota > Gammaproteobacteria > Pseudomonadales > Pseudomonadaceae > Pseudomonas > Pseudomonas sp. 2822-17. The sequence goes on along the minus strand of NZ_LJRZ01000926.1, from coordinate 303,453 downwards.
GGGGTCAACTGGTAGTTGTTCAGCTTGCCTGGGTCCAGCCAGATACGCATGGCGTACTGCGAACCAAACACCTGGAAGTCACCGACACCCGCAGTACGCGAGATCGGGTCCTGGATGTTGGACACGATGTAGTTGGAAAGGTCGTCCTTGGTCATGCTGCCGTCTTCCGACACCAGACCGATCACCATCAGGAAGTTCTTCACCGACTTGGTCACACGGATACCCTGTTGCTGCACTTCTTGCGGCAGCAGCGGGGTCGCCAGGTTCAGCTTGTTCTGCACCTGGACCTGGGCGATGTCCGGGTTGGTACCCTGGTTGAACGTCGCGGTGATGGTCATGCTGCCGTCGGAGTTACTGTCCGAGGCGACATAACGCAGGTTGTCGATACCGTTGAGCTGTTGCTCGATGACCTGCACCACGGTGTCCTGCACGGTTTGTGCGGACGCGCCTGGGTAGGTCACCTGGATGTCGATGGCGGTTGGCGCAATGGCCGGGTATTGGTTGATGGGCAACTTCAGAATCGACAGTGCCCCGACCAGCATGATCACCAGGGCAATTACCCAGGCGAAAATGGGACGGTCGATAAAAAATTTCGACATGGATTACTCCCCTTTGCCGGCAGCGGCAGCAGGAGCAGCAGCAGCGGAACCTGCGGGCTTGGCGTTGTCAGCGTCCTTGACCTTGACTTCGATGCCCGGCTTGATGAATTGCAGGCCTTCGGTGATCACGCGGTCACCGGCGTTCAGGCCTTTTTCCACCAGCCAGTAGGCGCCGTCGGTACGGTTGGCCACCAGGGTGCGTTGCTCGACCTTGTTGTCTTTGTTCACCACCAGCGCGGTCGGGATGCCCTTGATGTCACGGGTCACGCCTTGCTGCGGTGCCAGGATCGCCTTGCTGTTCACACCGGCTTGCAGTTGGGCGTGAACAAACATGCCCGGCAGCAGGGTGTGGTCAGGGTTGGGGAACACAGCGCGCAGGGTCACGGAACCGGTGGTCTGGTCGACCGACACTTCGGAGAACTCAAGTTTGCCTTCCTGACCGTAGTCGGTGCCGTCTTCCAGGGTCAGCTTGACCTTGGCGGCATTGGCGCCGGCTTTTTCCAGCTGACCGCTTTCCAGGTCACGGCGCAGTTTCAGCATTTCAGCGGAAGACTGCGTGACGTCGACGTAGATCGGGTCCAGTTGCTGGATTACGGCCATGGCATCGGCCTGGCCATTGCTGACCAGCGCGCCTTCGGTGACGGCAGAACGGCCGATACGCCCGGAAATCGGCGCGTAGACCTTGGTGTAGCGCACGTTGATCTGGGCGGTTTGAACGTTTGCTTCGGCAGTCATGCGGTTAGCGACGGCGGTGTCGTATTCCTGACGGCTGACGGCTTGTTCATCCACCAACTGTTTGTAGCGATCGGTGATCGACTTGGTCTGGGTCAGCGTCGCTTGTGCGCTTTTGAGCGTGGCTTCATAGACCGACGGGTCGATCTGGTAAAGCTGTTGGCCTTCCTTCACGTCGGCGCCTTCTTTGTACAGGCGCTTGAGGATGATGCCGTTGACCTGAGGACGAACTTCCGCGATGCGGTAGGCGGTGGTGCGGCCTGGCAGCTCGGACGTCAGGGTATAGGCTTGCGGTTGAATGGTGACGACGCCGACCTGAGGGATTTGAGCGGGCGGAGCCGCTTCTTCCTTTTTACATCCGCTGAGCAGCGATGCCAGGGCGACGGCAGTGACCAGAGCGGTAACAGCTGGCTTAAGTTGCATGAAGATCCTCGGGTCAGGCGCGCAGGGTGCGCACAAGAAGGGTGGAAGGGTAAAAAACAAGCCGTGAGTGGATAAGTAGCTTGCTACGCAATATACTTACGTTCATGGTTGTTTGTAAACTCTTGACAGGCTGCGTGGAATGTTGACAAAGCAACGCCCGAAGCCTCGATTCCATTACGTTCGGCACCCATGACGGTGTCGTCCCACAAATATTCAGATGATCGTTCGCGTCTATTAACGTTGCGTTAACGATAGTCTCAAGTGTCCTGATTGAGGTTCTACTGCCATGGTTCGTCGCACTAAAGAGGAAGCTCAAGAAACGCGCAGCCAAATTCTTCAAGCCGCCGAGCAAGCCTTTTACGATCGCGGCGTTGCACGCACGACGCTGGCGGACATCGCCGCGCTGGCCGGTGTGACGCGGGGCGCTATTTACTGGCACTTCAGCAACAAATCCGATCTGTTGCAGGCGCTGCTCGACACCTTGCATGAGCCGCTGGATGAATTGGCCAGGGCCAGTGAAAGCGAGGATGAACTCGACCCGCTGGGCTGCATGCGCAAGCTGCTGATTCATTTGTTTCATCAAGTGGCCCTGGACCCGAAAACCCGGCGCATCAATGAGATTTTGTTTCATAAGTGCGAATTCACCGATGAAATGTGCGACATGCGGCGCCAACGTCAGACCCATAGCCTGGAGTGCAACCTGCGCATCGGCCTGACCCTGCGTAACGCGGTCCATCGCGGGCAACTGCCGGAAAACCTCGACACCACCCGCGGCGCCGTGTGCATTCATGCCTACATCAATGGGCTGATTGGCCAGTGGCTGTTGGTCCCCGACAGCTTCCAATTGCATCAGGAAGCGGAACGCTGGGTAGACGCAGGGCTAGACATGCTGCGTCTGAGCCCAAGCCTGCGCAATTGAAACAAAATGCGTAATTGCATCAGGGTGTGTCAACAGTAAAGCCTAAGGACAGTCAATCGTCCTTCTGCCTGATTGGTGGGGTGACTTTATATACGGGCTGGCGGGCGGTTGATAGGTAGCCGCCTAAGTATTTTGTAGGGATTTTGTTGCGGTTCTGTGAAGCGATGTTTCCCAAGGCTACAGACAGTCAAAAACGTGGGAGGGGGCTTGCCCCCGATAGCAGTGGGTCAGTCAACACCTATAGTGACTGATGCACCGCCATCGGGGGCAAGCCCCCTCCCACATTTGGTTTTACAGCGCCAGCGTCGGGTAATCGATGTAGCCGACCGGGCCCTTGCCATAGAAGGTGTCCGGACGTGCTTCGTTCAGCGGCGCATCGGCCTTCAAGCGTGCCGGCAGGTCCGGGTTGGCAATGAACGGCACACCCCAGGCCACCGCATCCGCTTTACCTTCGGCCAGCCACGCATTGGCCCTGTCCTTGGTAAAGCGTTCGTTGGCGATGTACACGCCGCCGAAGGCTTTCTTCAGTTGTGGACCGAGGCTGTCCGCGCCTTCCTTTTCACGTGAGCAGATAAACGCGATGCCACGTTTGCCCAATTCGCTGGCGACGTAGGTGAAGGTTTCTGCCAGGTTATCGTCGCCCATGTCATGGGAATCGGCACGCGGTGCCAAATGCACGCCCACACGGCCGGCGCCCCAGACTTCGATGGCCGCGTCGGTCACTTCCAGCAGCAGGCGTGCACGGTTTTCCAGGGAGCCGCCGTACTGGTCGGTGCGCTTGTTGGTGCTGCTCTGAAGGAACTGGTCGAGCAGGTAACCGTTGGCGCCGTGGATTTCCACGCCGTCGAAGCCGGCGGCCTTGGCGTTCTCGGCACCGATGCGGTAGGCGTCGATGATGTCGGCGATTTCTGCAGTTTCCAGGGCGCGCGGGGTCGGGTAGTCAGCCAGTGGGCGTACCAGGCTGACGTGGCCCTTGGGCTGGATCGCGCTCGGTGCCACCGGCGTTTCGCCGTTCAGGTAGGACTCGTGGGAGATGCGGCCCACATGCCACAGTTGCAGGAAGATCTTGCCGCCCGCGCCATGAATCCCCTTGGTGACGTTGGCCCAGCCACGCACCTGGTCGTTGGACCAGATGCCTGGGGTGTCTGGGTAGCCCACGCCCAGCGGCGTCACGGAGGTGGCTTCGCTGAGGATCAGCCCGGCGGACGCACGTTGCACGTAGTACTCGGCCATCAGCGCGTTGGGTACGCGGCCTTCATCGGCACGGCAGCGGGTCAGCGGCGCCATGATGATGCGGTTCGACAGTTCCAGGTCGCCCAGTGTGATCGGATCGAAAATAGTCGTCATGGGAATACACCTTTCTCTTTGAAGTTGATCAGTTGGTCGCAGGGGCCAGGTCGGCATCGCCGCCCTGGCGGAAAGTAATCAGGGTCACTACCAGCGCAAGGATGGCCAGGGCAGCTGCCGCCAATGGCACGCTGGTCAGGCCGAAGCCGTGGGCAATCACACTGCCGCCGACCCAGGCACCAAGGGCGTTGCCGATGTTGAAGGCGCCGATGTTCAAGGTGGACACCAGGTTTGGCGCGGCCTTGCCGAAGGTCACCACGTTGATCTGCAACGCAGGCACGGCAGCAAACGAGGCGGTGGCCCACAGGAACAGGGTGATTTCAGTCGGGATCACGGCGACGCTGGTCCAGGTCAGCGCCGTGGACACCACCGCCATGCTGATAAACACGCCGATCAAGGTCGCGGCCAGACGCTTGTCCGCCAGCTTGCCGCCGATGATGTTGCCCACGGTGAGGCCCAGACCGATCAGCAGCAGGGTCCAGGTCACGCCTTTGGGCGACACGCCGGTGACATCACCGAGCAGCGGCGCCACATAGGTGAAGAGGGTAAACATGGACGCGGCGAACAGCGCGGTCATGCTCAACGACAACCAGATCCCGGCCCCTTTGAGGGCGGCCAGTTCGGCGCGCATGTCGAGTTTTTCTTCGTCGCGCTTGGCCGGCAGGAAGCGGATCAGGCCGATCAACGCCGCCACACCAATCACCGTCACCGCCCAGAAGGTCGAGCGCCAGCCGGCTTCCTGGCCCAGCGCAGTACCCAGCGGTACACCGAGCACGTTGGCCAGGGTCAAACCGGTGAACATCAAGGCCACGGCGGACGCCCGCTTGTTGGCAGGCACCAGGTTGGCCGCCACCACCGAGCCGATCCCGAAAAACGCACCGTGGCACAACGCGGTGACCACGCGGGCAAACATCAGCACGTTGTAGTCACTGGCCAGGGCGCAGAGCAGGTTGCCGATAATGAAGATGCCCATCAACGCTACCAGCGCCGCCTTGCGTGGCAGTTTGGCGGTGGCCAGTGCCATGAACGGCGCGCCGATGGCCACGCCCAGGGCGTAACCAGTCACCAGCCAGCCGGCGCCGGGAATCGACACACCGAGGTCCGCCGCCACATCGGGCAACAGGCCCATGATGACGAACTCGGTGGTGCCAATGGCGAAGGCGCTCAGGGCCAGGATGAGTAGCGAGAGGGGCATTTGCGTTTCCTTTGTTACAGCGCTGCGTTGTCGTCAGCGCTGAGTTCGGTGGTGAGCGCTGCGAGGAAGGCCTGGATGGTTTCCTCGTTGCGTTTGAAAAAGTGCCACTGCCCGGCCTTCTGGCTGCTGATCAAGCCCGCCCGTTGCAAGGTGGCCAGGTGGGCCGACACGGTCGACTGGGACAAGCCGCAGCGCTGGTCGATCTGCCCGGCACAGATGCCGTATTCGTGGTTGTGCAGTTGCTCGGGGAATTGCACTTTCGGGTCTTTCAGCCAGGTGAGGATGTCTCGTCGTACTGGGTGCGCCAGGGCTTTTATTATTTCGTCGAGGTCGATGGACATGGCAGGTGCTCGGTGTCGTAAAGCGTTATATCGCGATGAGGCGAACCTTAAATCGTTGTATCTCGATATACCAATATGATTTTGGTCTGAGGACAGGTCAAATCGGTATATCGGGTTATAACGATACGTTGACGGCAGTGCTAGACTGCGCGCCATGAATTATCTCGCACATCTGCACCTGGGCGGCCAACTTCCTGCACAACTGCTGGGCAGCCTCTATGGCGATTTCGTCAAAGGTCGCCTGCAAGGGCAGTTCAGCCCGCAAATCGAGTCGGCGATCCAGTTGCATCGCTCCATCGACCGCTTTACCGACAGCCACGCGCTGGTCGGCGAAGCGTTGTCGCGTTTCAGCCTTACCCGCAGGCGCTATGCGGGGATCGTCCTCGACGTGTTTTTCGATCATTGCCTGGCGCGGGATTGGACGTTGTATGCCGATCAGCCGCTGGAGCAGTTCACTTCGCAGGTGTATCGCGTGCTCGCGGCCGAGCCGCAGTTGCCGGGGCGGCTGGCGCAGATTGCGCCCTGGATGGCAGCGGATGACTGGCTGGGCTCGTACCGTGAGTTTGAGGTGATGGAGCAGGTGTTGCGCGGGATTTCGCGGCGGCTGACGCAGCCGGAGGAGTTAGGGCAGGCGATGCGGGAATTGCGGATTCTGTATGAGCCGCTGAGCAAAGACTTCAGTGAGTTCTACCCAGAGCTACAAGCCTTTTCACAAGCCCAACTGATTAGTGGGGTCTAAATGTGGGAGGGGGCTTGCCCCCGATAGCTGTGGGTCAGTTATAGATGAGCTGACTGATACACCGCTATCGGGAGCAAGCCCCCTCCCACATTGGAACCGTGTTTAGCTCCTATCAGGCGGCGAATGCTGGTCGAACCGCCACTTGCTCAGCCTCTGGAAGCGGCCCAAACAACGCCTTCTGCACCGCCTGCTGCGCCTGATACGCCAATGCCGCGCGTTCTTGCCCGGCGCACGCAATCGGCTTGAGCACGTGAATCTCCACATCGCCCTGATCATTGGCGAACAACCGCATCAGGTGCGACAACAAATCGTCATCGCCAATAAACGGCGCCAGCGGGTCTACTTGCCCATCGCGCAGGTAACGAATTGCCACCGGTTGCAGCGCCACATCCGCATCGATCGCACTGGCCAGCAAGCGCCCGTGGAAGGTGCGCAGGCTACGCCCGTCAGTGGTGGTGCCCTCGGGGAACATCAGCAGCGGGTGCTGTTGCTCCAGATGGCGGGTCATCTGCTTGCGGATCAACTGGCTGTCGCCCGAGCCACGGCGGATAAACAGGCTGCCGGCCTTGGCCGCCAACCATCCCGCCACCGGCCAGGTGCGCACTTCGGCCTTGGACAGGAACGACATCGGCGCCACCGCACCCAGCAGCGGAATGTCCGTCCAGGACACGTGATTACTCACCCACAGCATCGGCTGCGTTGGTAACTCACCGTGCACCGTCACGCGAAAGGGCAGGGCGTTGGTCAGCCGCGCCATAAAAAACCGCGACCAACGCTGACGCCGCACCATCGAGTTGGCGATGCCCAGCCGCTCGAACACGCCGAACACACTGGCCATGCTCAAGCCCAGCGCCACCACCACCAGCACGCGGGCGATGCGCCCGTACACGCGCAAACGGCTCATCACATGGCCGCCTTGAAGTGGCGCGCGTAACGCGGGCACAAATTATCGCGTTTGAGCAGGATGAACACGTCGGCCACCTGGAAATCTTCATCCCAGCACGGCTCGCCGCAGATCTTCGCACCCAGGCGCATGTAGGCCTTGAGCAGCGGTGGCATTTCGGCGATCACGTTGGACGGCAGGTCCAGCGCCGGCAGCGGTTTTTTCGGTTCGGCGCGCAAGTGTTCGTTGCACAGATAGCGTTCGCGCAGGCGCTGCATGATCGCGTGGGCCTGGATGCCGCCGTCGTGCATCGGGATGCTCGCGCAGCCCATCAGATAGCTGTAGCCGCCCTGGTTGAGCACTTCGGCCAATTCGCCCCACAGCACGGCGATGGTGCCGCCGTTGCGGTAGGCCGGATCGACGCAGGTGCGGCCGATTTCCAGGATCGGGCCCTGCAGGTGCAGCAAGCCATGCAGGCTGAATTCTTCTTCACTGTAGAACCGGCCCAAGGTGCTGGCGGCCTGATGGTCGAGCAAGCGGGTAGTGGCGACGAGTCGACCGCTGTTCAAATCCCGCACGCCGATGTGGCTGCAGTGAACATCATAGTCATCCATGTCCAGGCCGTGTTCCGCGCCTTTCAGCTTGGCGTTGAACTCGCCGCTGAACACGTTGAACCGCAGGGCCTGGGCTTCCTGCAACGCTTGTGCGCCAACCAGGCGTTCGGCTTGCAGACGGCGTTCATTGCCGGTGTCGCTGATGCGGGCGATCTGAGTCATGGCGAATCTCCGAGTGCCAGCCACCTTTCGGCCGGTCGACTTGTTTGTCCAAACTCAGGCTATGTAGGCTCGGTGTCATCTCCATGAAGTTATGGTGACGCTTGGATGACAGCCCTTCCTGTCGCAAATCTGTCATCACCCTCGGCTAGGCTCGCGGGCTTGAATGCCCCCTTGAGTCTGTGTCCATGGTCAGAGGCCTGCTGTGTGTTGCCCTGCTGTTCGTCACCGTTACCGCCTATGCCGACACCTGGCCAGACAAGGACTGGGCCAAGGGCACGCCGCTTGCCGGGCCCGCCGTCGAAGCCTTGGACGCCTACGCGTTCCCGCCGCGTGACGATGTCACCCGCCAAGGCATTCGCACCGATGCGCTGCTGGTGATCCGCGACGGCCAGATCATCTATGAACGCTACGCCGCGCCCACCACCGCCGACACGCCGCACCTGACCTGGTCCATCAGCAAGAGCCTGATGGCCACTGTGCTGGGCATAGCCTACGGTGATAATCGCTTCAAACTGACTGACCCTGTGTGGCGTTTTTACCCGCCGATGAAGCAACACCCCACGGTGACCATGGTCGACCTGCTGCACTGGGCCTCAGGCCTGGACTGGCAGGAGGACTACGAATACGCGCCGCTCAAATCCTCGGTGGTGGCGATGCTCTATACCCGTGGCCACGCCGATATGGCCGAGTTCGCCGCCAACACCGGATCGTTCAGCGCGCCGGGCCAGGCCTTCCGTTATTCCAGCGGTGACAGCAATATTTTATCCGCCGCACTCAAAGGCATGCTCGGGCACAAGGCTTACATCAGCTACCCGTGGGACGCGCTGTTCAAACCGCTGGGCATTCGTAATGCCACGTGGGAAACCGATGCCGATGAAACATTCGTCGCCTCGTCCTATGCCTACCTGACTGCACGCGACTTGGCCCGTATCGGTTTGCTGATGGCGCGCAACGGTCGTTGGGGCGAGCAACAGTTGCTGCCAGAAGACTGGGTCGCCTTCAACCGCCAGCCTTTCGACAAATACCAAGCAGGCCAGGACGAAGCCGTGCCCGGCGGTCATTGGTGGCTGAACCAAGGCACCCCGCGACCCTGGCCCGCCGCCCCGGCTGACACGTTCGCCGCACTCGGCCATTGGGGCCAGGCGCTGTACGTGATGCCCGCCGAACACCTGGTGATCGTGCGTTACGGCGATGATCGCGACGGCAGCTACCAACACAACGAACTGCTCAAGCGCGTGCTTGCGGCGGTGCAGCCATGATCCGTCGTCGGCCGTTTACCACCGTGTTTCTATTGTTGGTCGCAGCCCTGCTGGGCTGGATCTGGCACGAGCGCGTCAACCTGCAAGCCTTCCCCGACATCATCGCGGCGTACACGGCCAAGGAGTACTGCTCGTGCCGGTATGTGGCGAACAATCCAGCCGACTATTGCCGGGGTTATGTGAAGCAGTACGTGCCGACCAGTGCATTCAGCGATAACCCGGAGCGCAGTGAAGTGACGGCGAGTGGGTTGGGGCGCACGCACAGTGCCAGGTGGTTGGGGGAGCGGCAGGGCTGCCGCCTGACACCCTGACCCGGCAAGCGCCCTCCCACATTTGGATTTGCGCCGTTCCTGACATGCGCTTAAGGTTCGTGCAGGTTTTTTGCCCCACGAGTCTTTATGTTCAATGTCAAACCTCTGGCCTTCACGTTACTGACCTGCGCCGCTATCCCCGCCCACGCCGATTGGTACCTGGATAACGAATCCTCGCGGCTGTCCTTTGTCACCACCAAAAACACCGAAATCGCTGAAGTGCAGCGCTTTCTGGTGCTGCACGGCAAGGTCGACAGCAAGGGCGCGGCGCAGGTGGAAGTGGAACTGGAGTCGGTCAATAGCGGCATCCCGCTGCGTGACGAGCGCATGCGCAACCAGCTGTTCGAGATCAAGACGTTTCCCGATGCGCTGATCCGTACAGAGATCAATCTGCAACCCATCAATGACCTGGCCCCCGGCGCGCAGTTGGAGTTGCGCCTGCCGCTGAGCGTGACCTTGCACGGCAAGACCCAGACCTACAGCGCCGAATTGCTGGCCACGCGCCTGGATGACCGGCGCTTCCAGGTAGTGACCCTGGAGCCTGTGGTACTGCACGCCGAGGATTTCGACCTGGCGCCGGGTGTGGCGGCATTGCGTGAAGCCGCGGGGCTCAAGTCGATCAGTTTGTCGGTGCCGGTGGGTGCGGTGCTGATTTTCACGGCGCGCTGACGTGAGCGGCGCAGTGTTCCCGTGGCGCAGCGCCAACCGTTTCGAGTTGTTGATCGACGGACCGAATTTCTTCCCGCAGATGCTGGTGGGCATTGCCCGCGCCGAGCGCCAGGTGGATCTGGAGTTGTACCTGGTGGAGGCGGGCGCTTGTGCCGAAGCCATGGTGCAGGCGCTGGTGCTGGCCGCCGAACGCGGCGTGCAGGTGCGTTGCCTGTTCGATGACTACGGCAGCCTCGCCTTCACCCTGGGGCTGCGCAAGCGTTTGACCGATGCGGGTGTGACGCTGCGTTTCTACAATCGCCTGAGCTGGCGCCGTTGGATGCGTAACCTGTACCGCGACCACCGTAAGCTGCTGCTCATCGACCAAAACATCGCCGTGGTCGGCGGCACCGGCGTCACCGATGAATTCTGGACGCCGGGCGAAGACACCGCCGAATGGCACGAAGTGATGGTGCAGATCAGCGGCCCGTTGGTGCAGGACTGGCAGGCGCTGTTCGACCGCCAATGGCACGCCAACGTGGCGCGCCGGGAATGGAAGCCCGCCACCCATTTCGGTTTGCCGCGCTTGCCCAAAGTGCCGGCGACCGGGCCGGGTCTGGGCCGCGTCGCATATGCCGACGCCCGTCAGCACCGCGACATCCTGCAATCGCTGATCCGTGCACTCAACAACAGCAAGACGCGAATCTGGCTGGCTACGCCGTATTTCCTGCCCACTTGGGGCGTGCGCCGTGCCTTGCGCCGGGCGGCTGGGCGCGGGGTGGATGTGCGTTTGCTGCTGACCGGCCCACGTACCGATCACCCGTCCGTGCGTTACGCCGGGCATCGTTATTACCCGCGTTTGTTGCGCTCGGGCGTGCAGATCTTTGAATACCAGCCGTGTTTTTTGCACCTTAAAATGGTGCTGGTGGATGACTGGGTGAGCATCGGCTCGTGCAATTTTGATCACTGGAACCTGCGCTTCAACCTGGAAGCCAACCTTGAAGCGTTGGACCCGCAATTGACGGCGGCGGTGGCGGGCAGTTTCGAGCGGGACTTTGCACAGAGCCAGGCGGTAAGCCTGCAAGCATGGAAGGCGCGGCCATTGTGGCGGCGGGTAAAGCAGCGAGTGTGGGGCTGGGTGGATCGGTTGGTGGTCAATCTGCTGGATCGACGCGGCTGACAAGAACAACGAGGCCAAATGTGGGAGGGGGCAAGCCCCCTCCCACAGTTTTTAGCGCATTTAAGGTTTAGAGCAGTTCGAAGGTCTGCTGCTGCACATCCTGGGAATCCAGCCCGATCTGCACATTGAATTCACCCGGTTCCGCCGCGAACTTGAGCTGGGTGTTGTAGAACTTTAAATCCTCTTCGGTGATGGTGAAGTGCAAGGTGCGCTCTTCCCCAGCCTTGAGCATGACTTTCTGGAAGTTCTTCAGCTCCTTGATCGGGCGGATCATCGAGCCGGCCACGTCCTGGATATACAGCTGCACCACGGTTTCGCCGTCGACCTTGCCGGTGTTCTGCACGGTGACGCTGGCGTCGAGCTTGCCGGTCTTGTTCAGGGTGGTGGACGACAGCGCCATGTCCGACAGGCTGAACGTGGTGTAGCTCAGGCCATACCCAAACGGGAACAGCGGCCCGGTGGTGTCATCGAAGTATTGCGAGGTGTAGTTGCCCGGTTTGCCTGGGGTGAACGGCCGGCCGATGGTCAGGTGGTTGTAGTAAGTCGGAATCTGCCCCACGGAGCGTGGGAAAGTGATCGGCAGTTTGCCCGACGGGTTGTAGTCGCCGAACAGCACGTCGGCGATGGCGTTGCCGCCTTCGGTGCCGGCGAACCAGGTTTCCAGGATGGCGTCGGCCTGTTGGTTCTCTTCCAGGATCGACAGCGGGCGACCGTTCATCAGCACCAGTACCAGCGGCTTGCCGGTGGCCTTCAACGCCTTGATCAGGTCGCGCTGGCTTTGCGGGATATTCAGGTCGGTGCGGCTGGAGGATTCGTGGGACATGCCACGGGACTCGCCCACGGCGGCGACGATCACGTCGGCATCCTTGGCCGCTTTGACCGCTTCATCGATCAGCACCTGCGGCGCACGCTTGTCGTCCACCACTTCCGGGGCATCGAAGTTGAGGAAGTTGAGGTAGTCGACTACGGCCTTGTCGTTGGTGATGTTGGCGCCACGGGCGTAGATGATCTTGCCTTTCTCGCCGATCACCGCATTCAAACCGTCGAGCAGGGTTACCGACTGTTCCGGCTTACCGGCTGCGGCCCAACTGCCCATCATGTCGATCGGCGCCTTGGCCAGCGGGCCGACCAGGGCGATGGTCGCGGATTTTTTCAGTGGCAGGGTGTTGTTCTGGTTTTTCAGCAAGACCAGGCTGCGGCGCGCGATGTCACGGGCCTCGGCGCGGTGCAGGCGGCTGTCGGCGTAGGTGTCGGCCGGGTCATCCTCGGCCTTGCCGATGCGCAGGTACGGGTCCTTGAACAGGCCCATGTCGTACTTGGCGCCGAGCACTTCGCGCACCGCGTTGTCGATGTCGCTTTGCTCGATCTCACCGGACTTGAGCAGCCCCGGCAATTCCTTGCCGTAGAGCGAGTCGTTCATGCTCATGTCGATGCCGGCCTTGATCGCCAGCTTGGCGGCTTCACGCCCGTCCTTGGCCACGCCGTGCTTGATCAGTTCGAAGATCGCACCGTGGTCGCTGACGGCCAGGCCCTTGAAGCCCCAGTCCTTGCGCAGCAGGTCGTTCATCAGCCAGGTGTTGGCGGTGGCCGGCACGCCGTTGATCGAGTTGAGCGCCACCATCACGCCGCCGGAACCGGCCTTGATCGCCGCGTGGTACGGCGGCAGGTAGTCCTGGTACATCTTGACCGGGCTCATGTCGACCACGTTGTAGTCGCGGCCGCCTTCCACCGCGCCGTACAGGGCGAAGTGCTTGACGCTGGCCATGATGCTGTCGGCATTCGCGGGGCTGGCGCCCTGGAAGGCCTTGACCATGACTTCGGCAATGCGTGAGACGAGGTAGGTGTCTTCGCCGAAACCTTCGGAAGTCCGGCCCCAGCGCGGGTCACGGGAGATATCGACCATCGGCGCGAAAGTGATGTCGAGGCTGTCGGCGGCGGCTTCCTGGGCGGCGATGCGCCCGGAGCGGCCGATGGCGTCCATGTCCCAGCTGGAGGCCAGGGCCAGGCTGATCGGGAAGATCGTGCGGTGGCCGTGGATCACGTCATAGGCGAAGAACATCGGGATCTTCAGGCGGCTGCGCATGGCCGCGTCCTGCATCGGACGGTTTTCCGGGCGGGTGATGGAGTTGAACGTGCCGCCGATGCGGCCGGCGGCGATTTCCTTGCGGATCATCTCGCGGGGCATTTCGGGGCCGATGCTGATCAGGCGCAATTGGCCGATCTTCTCGTCGAGCGTCATCTGCTTGAGCAGGTCGCTGACAAAGGCGTCCTTGTCTTTAAGCGCAGCAGGCTTTGTTTCTGCCCAGGCGGGGTGGGTGGCCAGCGTGGCAACAAGGCCGAGCAAACACAGCTTCTTCATGAATATCCTTTTTCGGCTCACTGCACAGCGAACAGGCGCTGTTCTGCCAAAATGTGGGGAACATATGGTGTTGTTCGAGTGTTATTGCAGAAAATGCACCACACTTCTGAACTCTTATTTGCGCTGGGCATCTTTTTAGCTGAATGATTCGATGCAATCCAGTAGTGGGAGCGGATTATGCCCCAAGCGCGCGGTTTATAGGGTCAGTCGTCACATTCCATCAAGATTGCTCAGGAGAAACACCATGCAAGCAGCACAAGGTTACCGCTGGGGCGTCAAGGCCGCGGCTTTGCTATTGATCAGCACGGTGCTGAGCGGTTGCGGCATCAACACCATTCCCACCCTGGACGAACAGGCCAAAGCCGCCTGGGGCCAGGTGCAGAACCAATACCAACGCCGCGCCGACCTGATCCCCAACCTGGTGGAAGTGGTCAAAGGCTACGCTGCCCATGAGCAAGACACCCTCACTGCGGTGATCGAAGCGCGGGCCAAGGCCACCTCGATCCAAGTGGATGCCAGCACCCTCGACAATCCCGAAAAGCTCAAGCAGTTCCAGCAAGCCCAGGACGGTTTGAGCGGCGCCCTCAGCCGTTTGATGGTGGTGTCCGAGCGCTACCCGGACCTGAAGGCCAACCAGAACTTTCTGGCCCTGCAATCCCAGCTTGAAGGCACCGAAAACCGTATCGCCGTGGCCCGCCGCGACTTTATCCAGGCCGTCCAGGCCTACAACACCGAGATCCGCACCTTCCCAGGTCGCCTGTGGCACAGCGTGATGTACAGCGACTTGCCGATCCGCCAGACGTTTGAAGCCACCAGTGCCGATGCCGATAAAGCGCCGCAAGTGAAGTTCAAGTAAGCCGATGCGCTTATTACGGATAGGCCTGGCGCTGTGGCTGCTGGCCTGCGTCGGGGCGGCCCAGGCGGCGTTGACCTTCCCGGAGTTGACCGGGCGGGTGGTGGACAACGCCCAGATGATCGACCCGGCGGTGCGCGCGCACTTGACCGAGCAGTTGCAGGCGCTGGAGCAGACGTCCGGCGACCAGATCGTGGTCGTCACCGTGCCCGACCTGCAAGGCGTGCCCATTGAAGACTTCGGTTATCAACTGGGCCGCCACTGGGGCATCGGCCAGAAGGGCAAGGACAACGGCGCGCTGTTGATCGTCGCCCGCGATGAGCGCACATTGCGCATCGAAGTCGGCTATGGCCTGGAAGGCGTGCTGACCGATGCGCAGTCGTGGGTCATCATCAATCAAGTGATCACTCCAAAATTCAAAACCGGCCATTTCAGCCAGGGCATCAGCGATGGCGTGGCCGCGATGATCCAGGTGGTTGGTGGTGAGCCATTGGCCGTGCCGGCCCATGTGGCGGACGCCAACTTTGCCAAGGATAATCCCGGGTTTTCCATTGGCCTGTTTATCTTGCTGATCGGCGTGTTGTGGCTGTGCAACCGTATGGGGCTGCCGGTGGGCGCGATCTTGCTGGCTATTCTCAGCAGCAGCGGACGCGGCGGCGGGGGAGGCGGTGGCGGCGGTGGTTTCCGGGGCGGCGGTGGCGGTTTCGGCGGCGGCGGCGCTTCAGGTGGCTGGTGATGACAATAACTAGAAAAGAGCATGTACAACCATGGCATTACTGACTGAACACGAGCAACGCCAAGTCGCCGAGGCGATTGCCCGGGTCGAGCAACAGACCGACGCCGAGCTGGTCACCGTGCTGGCCGCGCGTGCCGACGATTACGCCTACATCCCGTTGTTGTGGGCCAGCCTGATCGCCTTGGTGGTGCCGGGTGTGGTGCATTACCTGTCGGGCTACCTGACCATGTACACCTTGTTAGTGGCCCAGTGGCTGACCTTCATTGTGCTGTGCCTGGTGTTTCGTTTGCCCAAGGTGACCACGCGGCTGATTCCGCGCTCGGTGCGCCACTGGCGGGCGTCCAACCTGGCGCGCCGGCAGTTTCTGGAGCAGAACCTGCACCACACATTGGGCAGTACCGGTGTGCTGATTTTTGTGTGTGAGGCCGAGCGTTACGTGGAAATCCTGGTGGATGACGGCATTTCCAAACGCCTGGATGACAGCAGTTGGGATGCCATCGTCAAGACTTTTACCCAGCAGGTGAAGCAGGGGCAGACGTTGGCCGGGTTCATCTCCTGTATCGAAGCGTGTGGCGAGTTGTTGAAGGTGCATGTACCGGTGACGCAAGCCCGGAATGAACTGCCCAACCGTCTGGTCGTACTCGAATAACCCAGGCGCCGCTGAACAACAATGTGGGAAGGGGCTTGCCCTCCCACATTTGGATCTGTGTTGACCACTGGTCAAATAACCCCGTGCCCTAAACCTCTATCCCCCCTAAAATGCCCGGCATTCTTAGCCCGAGGCGTTTTTGTTCATGTCCGTCACCGCTCAACCTGCCAGCCCCGCGCCGGATCATCACGCCCAGTTCATCGAACTGCTGGACACGAGCCTTGCGCAGAACGCCTTTATCAAGCTGGTGCTGGCCAAGTACGTTGGTGAGGAAGCCGAGCTGCAACGGCTGATCGTCAAGCCCGTGACGGTCAAGGAGCAGGCGTGCCTGTCCTTCGTCTACCGCTACAAGACCCGCGACATCACCAAGAACTTCCCGTTGGCCGATGGCGTGGCGGCGATTGCCGAGCTGCTGCCGGCCTCGTTCAAGAACGCGCATTTGCTGTCGCTGACCGACGAAGCCCAGTTGGAATACAGCAAGAAGAACAAAAGCTCGCTGTTCAAAAGCAAGCCCCAGCAACTGCGTGAGGCACCTTCGGCCGAGCATAACCGCGAGAAGCATCGCTTCCTCGATCTGAGCCGGCCGTTTCTCGCCGACCTGGGCGTGACCGACGCCAGGCAGGCGCTGATCCCATCGATGTCGCGCAAGTGGAAGCAGATCAACAAGTTCATTGAAGTGTTCAGCCATGCGCTGACCTCGTCACCGCTCAAGCTGGACCAACCGGTGCGCGTTGCCGACTTCGGTTCGGGCAAGGGCTACCTCACGTTTGCGATCCACGATTACCTGCGCAACACCCTCCAGGCCGAAGGTGAAGTTACCGGTGTGGAACTGCGCGAAGACATGGTGACCCTGTGCAACACCGCTGCCGCACGCCTGGAACACCCGGGGCTGGTGTTCAAATGCGGCGATGTACGCAGTGTGGCGCCGAGCGAACTGGACGTGATGATCGCGCTGCACGCGTGCGATATCGCCACCGACTATGCGATCCACACCGGCATCCGCTCCGGCGCGTCGATCATCATGTGTTCGCCGTGCTGCCATAAGCAGATCCGCTTGCAGATCCAGAGCCCGGTACTGCTCAAGCCGATGCTGCAATACGGTTTGCACCTGGGCCAGCAGGCGGAAATGGTCACTGACAGTTTGCGCGCATTGTTCCTTGAAGCCTGTGGTTACGAGACCAAGGTGTTTGAGTTCATCTCCCTGGACCACACCAACAAGAACAAGATGATCCTCGCGGTCAAGCGCGCGGAGCCGGTGGACAATGCGCAGTTGCTGGAGAAGATTCAGCAGTTGAAGGCGTTCTACCAGATCACCGAACACTGCCTGGAAACCCTGCTGCGCGCCGACGGCTACCTGGCCTGAATACTGCTCAATATGGGAGGGGGCTTGCCCCCTGCTACATTTAGACCGTGCTCGGTTTAGGCGCTGGGGCCGGTTGCACGGATGTCCTGCGCCCCAGCATCACCGTCACAATCACCCCGCACGCAAACACCCACGTAATCGGCTCGATATGTTCCCCAAAGAACAACGCCGAAAACGCGATGGTGAAGAAGATCTGCAACAGCTGAATCTGGCTGACCCGCGCAATACCGCCCATGGCCAACCCGGCGTACCAGGCAAAGAACCCCAGGAACTGCGAGAACAGCGACACATAGCCAAACGCCCACCAGGTGCGCATGGAAATCGCGCCTTGATGTTGCGCCGCCAGGTACCACACCGGTCCGATCAACACCGGCGTCGACAGCACCAACGCCCAGCAGATCACCTGCCAGCCGCCCATCTCCTTGGCCAACCGGCCGCCTTCGGCATACCCCAGGCCACCCACGGCAATCGCGCCGAGCATCAGCAAATCACCCGCCTGGATACTGCCGGCGCCGGTGATCAACGCATAACTCAATACCAACGCACTGCCCAATGCGGCGCAGGCCCAGAAGGCTTTGGACGGTCGCTCGTGGGACAGCCACGCCGCATACAGCGCCACGCACAGCGGTTGCAGGCCGTTGACCAGCGCGCCATGGGACGCCGGCAGGGTTTGCATGGCCCAGGCCGACAGCACCGGAAAGCCAAGAATGACGCCCGCGATCACCAGGCACAGCCCGCGCACTTGGCGCCAGGTGGGCCAGCGCTCGCGACGCCACAGCAACAGCGCCGCCGCCGGGACCGCCGCGAACAAGGCACGGCCCAGGCCGTTGAGCAGCGGGTGGATCTCCTGCACCACGATACGGGTGAAGGGCAGGGTCAGGCTGAAGATGATGACGCCCAGCAGGCCGAGGGCCATGCCGGTGTTTTCACGCGATCTCATGGGGGTACCGAAATCCAGAGGGCTTCAAGGGAAGCCCATCTAGCCACAACCCCCGCCGAATGCGGGCCTACAGCTGGGTACGGAATTATCCGTACAGTTTTAGAAGAAGCGTGTGACGCTGATCTTGGCGTTGCGCCCTTCGCTGTAGGCACGGTCGCCGCTGAGTGCCGGCCGGTAGTTGTTGTTAAGCAGGTTGTCGACAGTGAAGTTGACTTCGGTGCCTTTGAGGCCGGCCTGTTGGGGTTTCCAATTGGCGAACAGGCCCATGCTGCCGTAGGACGGGTTGGCGTATTGGTCATAGAACGTGTCGCCCACCGAGCTGTTCAAGGCGCTTGAGTATTTATCGCTGGGCAGGCGGTCGGTCTTGCGCACGAACTGCGCCGTCCAGCCGAATTGGGCGTTCCAGGCGGGGATCTTGTTGCCCATCATCAACACCCATTTGGCTGGTGGAATGTCCCGGGCCCAGACGTGGATGTCGGTGGCCCACGGGTTGGTGTAGGGGTTGTCGCGTTTGCCGGTAGCATAGGAGTAACTCACCGAGCCGAACAGATAGGTCGAGTCGTAGTAGGCCTCAAGCTCAAAACCCTTGATCGTCATGCCACCGACGTTGCGGTAGTTGGTCTTGGCGGCCATGTCGGCGCTGGTGCAGACGCCGTCGATGCCCCCCACTGCGGTGTTCTGACGGTCACAGCCGATGCCCGTTGCCTTGAAAATCTCGTCTTCGATGCGGTTGTGGAACAGCGTCGCACGCAGTTGCAGGTTGTCGTCACGGCCGATGAGGTTGGAGAAATTGGTGACGTTGCCCGCGGTTATGGCGGTGATGCGCTCCGGGTTGAGATTAAGGCTGGTGGACGTGCGGCTGCCCAAGCCCTGGACTTCGTACTGTTCGTCGATCACCGGGGCGCGCCAGGTTTTGTTCCAACTGGCGAACATCGCCACGTCCGGCGTGATGTTCCAATAGGCCGCCAGGCGGGGTGACCAACCGGTGTAGGTGCGGTCGCTGTAGTCATGCCCGATGGAGGGATCGGGGTTGCTGTAGTACGGCGCGTCGTTGGCTTCGCCACGGTTGCGCACGTGGTCATAGCGCAGGGAGGGGGTGATGGTCACGTCGCCGAGGGTCACGGCGTCCTGCAGGTAGAACGCGTTGGTGTCGACTTTGCCATGGGGCATGAAGTACGGCTGGAAGTGGCCGTAGTTGTACTTGGCGGTGTTGTAGGTTGCGCCGGGCATCCAGCTTTCGGTTTCACGCTTGTGCTTGCGAATCTGCACGCCGCTGGTCACGGCATGTTCCAGCGGGCCGGTGCTGAACAGGCTGATGTTGCGCAGTTCCAGAATCTTGTCGCCGTAGGCGGTGTCCATCTTGCGCCCACCCGTGGCCAGGGAGAACGACGCATCGGCGTTGCGCTCATCGGTCTGGTCGGTATGAGACACCGAATAGCTGAGCTTCATGTCGATCAGCGGGTTGTCCAGCGGCTGGTAGAGGTACTTGCCCGAGTACGTGGTATCGATGGTTTCCCGATTGGCGAGGAAGCGTTTCAATGCACCCTCGTAGCCATAGCGGTCAATCGCCGACTGCAGCGGCGGGGTGGGATAGCTTTTGGCCGAGAATGGCGTCCAGCGCCGGCTGTTGGAGCGCGAGTACGACAAGCCTGCGCTGTGTTCATCAGTGAAGTGGGCGTTGAGCTTGAACAACTTACCGTCCACATTCTGTGCGCTGTTGGGCAGGCGCTTGGGATTGATCGGGTACTCATTGCGGGGATCCGGCGGCGTGCCGGCCAGCTTCATGTCACCCCCATCGCGCTGGGTCAGGTAGGCGAGAGCGTCGAAGCGGCCATCGTCGGTGCGCCCGTAAACGGCCGAGCTGTAGACCTGCTCGTGATCGTTGCTGGCGTAGCCATACTTGAGCATGGCGCCGGCGTTGCGGCCGTCCTCCAGCATGTCGGGAGCATCTTTGGTCTCCATGATGATCGAGCCGCCGAAGCCACCGTTGCCGGTGAAGGCCGAGTAGGGGCCTTTTTCCACCTCGACGCTCTTGATCAGCTCAGGCTCGATAAACACGGTGCCTTGCTGATATCGCTCAAAGCCGCTTTTGGTGGCGCCATCCACCGACATCGGCACGTCTTCGGCCTCACCCATGCCACGGATATTGATGGTCTGGCCTCCGGGCTTGGACGAGCCACCCATAAATACACCCGGCAGGTTTTGCAGCAGCGCGGGGACGTTGTTGGGCTGAAAGCGGTCGATATCCGCCTGCTTCATGGTAGAGCGGCCGACGGTGCTGGAGTCGACCTGGGTGCCAGTGCCGATCACGCTCAGGGCATCCAGTTGCACGGCGCCGCTGCTGGTGGTCTTGGCCTCTTCGGGCTTGACCACGTAGGTACTGCCCACCTTGATCAAGGTAAACGCAGCGTTTTTCAGCAGGGTGCGAATCGCCACTTCCGGGGTGAAATCACCGTTGAGCGCCGGTGCCTGTACGTTCTTGAGCAGCGTTTCATCGAACAGCAACTGGATTTTCGCCTGCTGCGCCACCTGACTCAGGGAGGTGGCCAGCGACTGGGCGGGCAGGTGCAGGGTGAACGACTCGGCCTGGGCACTGAGGCTGAAGGCCAGGCAGCTGGCAATAAGGGTTGGTCGCAGAAACAGATGCGTAGCGTGGCAAGGCGCGCGAAACATGAAATCCCCCAGTGTGGCCAAATGGCCGAAAATGCGTGCGTATCAAACGCAGACCGGAGGAAGACGGGGCTGGCCAAAAAAACCACACCTGCGAATGAAAAATATTCTCAAGTGTGATTTTGGCTGGCTTACTTGCTCGGTTCTATCCGGACAATGCCATCGGCCGACGCCACGGTTTTCACCGGCAGCAGGGCGGGCAGGGCATTGAGCAGGGCGTCGGGGTCATTCACATCAAGATTGCCCGACACTGTCAGGTGGGCCACGGCGTTGCTCACCTGCAACGGCGCTTGGGGGCGGTACAGGCTCAGTTCATCGATCAGGCTGACCAGTTCGCGGTTGCGAAACGACAAGTGCCCGCTGCGCCAGTCGGCCACTTCTTCAGCCGTGAGGGTTTGCTGCTGCAAGGTGCCTTTGGTGTAGCTATAGCTGGCGCGTTGCCGGGCGCCGAGCAGGGTGACGGGGCTTTTGGTGTCCGGTTCGAACGCGACCTGGCCGTGGGCGACGCTGACCACCAGTTGCTGCTGGCTGCGTCGCACGTCAAAGCCGGTGCCGACCACCCGCACAGTGGCCTCGCCGGCCTGCACGAACAGCGGGCGCTCCTTGTCGGCAGCCACCTCGATGTACAACTGGCCCTTGTCCAGGTGCACGATGCGTTGGTGCGCATTGAAGTCCACGCGCAGTTGAGTATTGGCATTCACGTACAAGGTACTGCCATCCGGCAGATTCACGGTGCGCATGCCCTTGGCATGGGCAGCGACCTGGGTGTGATAGAGCTCACGCGGCGCGCCGATATGCGTGGCCAGCACCGCGCACAGCAATGCGGCGGCCACCGCTAGCGCAGGGCGCCATACCGATGGTTTGCGCTTGGGCAGCGCCACGGGTTTGTTCAGTTGCTGCAACTGGGCCAGGTCCGCCCACAGTTGCTCGAATTCGGCATAGGCGCGGGCATGGGCCGGTTCGGCCACCCAGGCGGCAAACGCCCGGCGGTCGGCGCGGTCGGTGTCGTTGCGGTTGCGCGCAAACCAGCTGGCGGCCTGGGCGTCGATGGCGTCGCTATCGTCGATATCCAGGTCGTCGGTGTCGCTCAGGCGGTTCATTCTGGCTGCTCCGTGCCGGGGTCGTTTTGAAGGCGTCGCTTGCAATGCAGCAGGGCAAAGGCGATGTGCTTTTCCACCATGCTGGTCGAAATGCCCATGCGTTCTGCAATCTGCGCCTGGCTCAGGCCTTCGAAGCGGTGCAGCATAAGGGCTTCTCGCCTGCGGGGCGAGAGTTCGGCGAGGACTTCTTTCAACTGTTCCAGGCGTTGCAAGCGTTGCGCGGCGGCCATGGGATCGTTTTGCTCGTCGGTGACAGGTTCGACGTCCATGGCGGCCTGATCTTGATGGACGGTGTGTCGTACCTTCTGTTTGCGCCAGTGATCACGCAGCAGGTTGCGTGCCATCTGGAACAGAAACGCTCGGGGCTGCTCGACCTTGGCGCGGTCGCGGTAGTCCAGCCATTGGGTAAAGACATCCTGGGTCATGTCCGCCGCGTCGCTGGCGTTGTCCGTGCGTTTACGCAGGAAATACAGAATATCCGTATAAAACCCGCGAAAGGCATCGGCCGACACCGGGTCGGGCTTGGGACGAGACATGGATATCCTTCTTGACGAAGCACGACGTGGGAAAAGTCGTGAATGATATCGAGAACTATTGTCATTTGTCTCTATTTGAAGGATCTACTCTATTTAAAATGTGGGAGGGCGGCCCCGCCCCACACTGGATCGCCGCGTCAGCGCAGCAGCGTCGTCAGCTGTTCAATCCCCGCTTCACCCAAGGGGAACACCGGCAACCGCGGATCACCCACCTCCAATCCGGTCAACCGCAGCCCAGCCTTGATCGTCGCCGGCAACCCGCCCTTGAGGATAAATTCCAGCAGCGGCAACTGACGATAAAACAGTTCACGTGCGAGGGTCAGGTCATTGGCCAATACAGCGTTATACAAATCCAGGTTGAGCTGCGGGATCAGGTTCGGCGCCGCCGTGCACCAACCCTTGGCACCCGCCGCGAAGGCTTCCAGCGCCAGCGGGTTGCAGCCGTTGTAGAACGGCACATCACTGTGACGATGCAGCTGGTGCATACGCTGAATATCCCCGGTGCTTTCCTTGACCATGGTCACGTTCTCGACCTGCTTGAGGATGCGCAGGATCAGTTCCACCGACATGTCCGTGCCACTGGTGGCCGGGTTGTTGTAGAGCATGATCGGCACACCGACGCTGTCGCCGATCGCCGCGTAGTGGGCGAGAATTTCCGCCTCGCTGAGTTTCCAGTACGAGGCCGGCAGCACCATCACCACATCGGCGCCGTTGGCTTCGGCGTAACGGGCGCGGCGCACAGCCTTGGCGGTGGTCAGGTCGGACACGCTGACAATGGTCGGCACGCGCCGGGCGATTTTTGCGAGGCTGTAGGCGCTGACTTCGTCCCACTCGGCATCGCTTAGATACGCGCCTTCGCCGGTGCTGCCCAGCGGCGCAATGGCATGCACGCCGCTGTCGATCAGACGGTCGATGGAGCGGCCGAGGGCGCCGAGGTCGATGCTTTGACCGTCAGCGCTGAACGGTGTGATGGTGTAGCCGATGATGCCGTGAAGAGTGGGGCTGGACATGGATAGTCTCCGGTCTGAGAGGGGCGGGTCAGTTCAGGCAATCGGCGTGTTGGCGCAGGTTCTGCCGGGCGTAATAGTTGAACGCGGCGCCATGGCGCTTGGGTCGGGAAATCCAGTCATGGGCCTCGCGGCCCAGCGCTGGCAGGATCGGCTTGATAGTGCCCGCCGCCATCGCCAGCAGCTGCAATTTGGCGGCGCGCTCGATCAACTGAGCGATTACGCAGGCCTCCTCGATACTCGCCCCGGTGGACAGTTGACCGTGGTGCGAGAGCAAAATCGCGCGCTTGTCGCCGAGCGCCGTGGTGATGATATCGCCTTCCTCATTGCCCACCGGCACGCCTGGCCAGGCTTCCAGGAAGGCGCAGTCTTCGTACAGCGGGCAAAGGTCCATGTGGGACACCTGCAGCGGCACTTCGAGCATCGACAACGCCGCGATATGGGTGGGGTGCGTGTGGATGATGCAGTTCACATCCGGCCGGCCACGGTAGACCCAGCTGTGGAAACGGTTGGCCGGGTTGGGGATGCCGTGACCTTCCAGCACTTCAAGGTCCTCGTTCACCAGCAACAGGTTGCTGGCGGTGATCTCATCAAAACCCAGGCCCAATGGTTGGGTGTAATAGGTGCCTGGCGTGGGGCCGCGTGCGGTGATCTGCCCGGCCAGGCCGGAGTCGTGGCCGTTCTCGAACAGGATGCGGCAGGTGAGCGCCAGCTTTTGCCGGTCGGTCCACGTATTATCCGCCAGGCTGTTTTGCATCTGATTCAGTGCGTGCTTGACCAGTTGGTCTTTGGGGAGTGCTAATGTCTTGGCCATATCGGTGTCCTTTGGGTTAGAGCAAATGACACTAAAGATGCTATATGACACTTTGTGTCATTAGCAAGCACAGCTTATCGTTTTCTGCATGGATTACCCGCAGCGCATGTCTATCCGTTTGAAATTATTAAGGAAAAAACTTGGCGTGACCTTGGAGGCCCTGGCTGAAAAATCCGGGATGACCAAGAGTTACCTGTCCAAGGTCGAGCGCGGGCTCAACACGCCGTCCATTGCCGCCGCGTTGAAACTGGCCAAGGCGTTGAACGTGAACGTCGAGGAATTGTTCAGCGAGGATCGCGTCAGCCTCGACAGCTACAGCCTGGTGCGCAGTCACGAGCGGCCCGATACCACGCCGGGTTACGCGGTGCTGGCCCATCAAGTCAGCGAGCGCAGCTTGCTGCCGTTCATCATTTATCCGCCGGCGGAGTTCAGCGACAAGACCTTCAAGGAGCATCTGGGGGAGGAGTTTCTGTTCGTGCATGAAGGCGCGGTAGAGGTGGACTTCATGAACGAACGGGTGATTTTGCAGCGAGGCGATGCGTTGCACTTCAACGCGCAAAAGCCGCACCGGCTTCGTTCGGTGGGGGACGTGCAGGCGCAGTTGCTGGTGGTGGTGCACAGCGCGGAAGAATAATCACGATCCGAATTTTTGATCAGCGTTCGACAGGGACGGACAGTGCTGCATTCCCCAGCGGATGCGTGCGCGCCGCAAAAAACTTCAGCGCCACACCGCTGCCATCAAACAACTCGAAATACCGCCGCTTCTGCTGGCGGATAAACCCTTCACTGCGGCCCGACACCGAGATCGCCAGCGTGCTCACATTGGCCTGGCGAATCGCGTCCACCAAGTGCTGATCCTGCGGCCCCAGACCGTGCCCGAAGATGCACAGCGCGCCCTCATGAGTCAGCAATTGCTCATAGCAGAACGACAGGTAATCCGAACTGCGGATGGTCTTGAGCTTCTCCTCCATCTTGCCTTCGCTGACAAACAGCGGCACATCGTCCAGGGTCTTGATCGTGTTGTTGATGGCAAAGCTGCTGAGCAAGGTGCTGTCGGTCGTCGGCAGTTTGCGCGCAGTGCCGTCGAGGTTGCGCACCAGGTGCAGGCCGCCGTGCAGGTACAGGATGCGTGTGGCGTCGGTGCGGGTGTTGCGCAGGTCGAAGCTGGCGTCGGCGTTGCGAAACAGGTCGTCGATGCCCGGCGTGTGCAGGATCGCCCAGTAGTTGAGCAGATCGTAGTTACTGGTAAACACAGTGGCATAACCGGCCAGTTCCGTATTGATCGCTGCCAGTGTCGATGGCTGCACCAGGCGCCACGGGATATGCACCGCGTGGATGGTGTTGATCAACGCTTCCTTGATCGCGTAGTAGCGATTGCGCGGTGCCGCCGAGCTGACTGCCAACGCCTTGTTGACCCGGCTGGTGGTTTTCAGCGCGCCCAGGGCTTGCTCGAAACTGCGGGTTTGCAGGGCGTCGAACACGCTGAGTTCAGAGGGGCTCAGGGGTTTTTCTTCGACGGTGCGGGCGTTTTCAAACAGCGAGTCGTAGGCAAAGTCTTCCCAAATCGTACGACTCGCGCCGTTGCCGATCAGAATCCCAGTGAAGTCGATGGCGCTGCGCAGGGCGCTCCAGTCTTCAAGGTGGGCGTCAATATCCTGGAAATCCTTCATTGCGGCGGGCTACTCGAAATCGGCTGGGCGGTGACTTTATCACGAGCGGGCGTTGATCCTGATCAAGATGCCGCAGGCCAGTGAGGTCGATGCTGTAGGCATAAATGTTATCCGAGGATTCGCCATGAGCAGCACCTTCTTCATTCCTGCCGTCAACATCATGGGCACCGATTGCCTCGACGAAGCCATGAACGCCATCCGCAACTACGGTTTTCGCAAGGCGCTCATCGTCACCGACGCCGGCCTGGCCAAGGCGGGCGTGGCCAGCATGATCGCCGAAAAACTGGCGATGCAGGACATTGACTCGGTGATCTACGACGGCGCCAAGCCCAACCCCAATGTGGAAAACGTTGAGAAAGGCCTGGCGTTGTTGCAGCACAGTGCATGTGATTTTGTGGTGTCGCTGGGCGGCGGCTCGCCCCATGACTGCGCCAAGGGGATTGCCCTGTGCGCCACCAACGGCGGGCATATCGGCGACTACGAAGGCGTCGATCAGTCGGCCAAGCCACAACTGCCGCTGGTCGCCATCAACACCACCGCCGGCACTGCCAGCGAGATGACGCGTTTTTGCATCATCACCGACGAAGCGCGCCACGTGAAAATGGCCATCGTTGACCGCAACGTCACGCCGCTGCTGTCGGTCAACGACCCAGCGCTGATGGTCGGCATGCCCAAGGGGCTCACCGCCGCCACCGGCATGGACGCCCTGACCCACGCCATCGAAGCCTACGTCTCGACCGCCGCCACGCCGATCACCGATGCCTGCGCGATCAAGGCCATCGAACTGATCAGCGCCAACTTGCGCTTGGCCGTACGCGACGGCAGCGATAAGGTCGCGCGGGAAAACATGGCTTACGCGCAGTTCCTCGCCGGCATGGCCTTCAACAACGCATCCCTGGGCTTTGTGCACGCCATGGCCCACCAGTTGGGCGGTTTCTACGACCTGCCCCACGGCGTGTGCAATGCGGTGCTGCTGCCCCATGTGCAAAGCTTCAACGCCAGCGTCAGCGCCAAACGCTTGAGCGACGTGGGCCGCGCACTGGGTGCCGAGATCAAGGGCATCACCGCAGAAGAGGGCGCCCAAGCCGCCATCGCCGCCATCCGCAGCCTGGCCCAGGACGTTGAAATTCCCGCTGGCCTGCGTGAACTGGGCGCCAAGTTGCAGGACATTCCGTTGCTGGCGGCCAATGCGTTGAAGGATGCGTGTGGCCTGACCAACCCACGGCGCGCGGATCAGCGTCAGATTGAGGAGATTTTTCGCAGCGCGTTTTGAATAGGGGCAGTGGCAAGCGGCAAGCGTTAAGCTACAAGTCGAATGCGTTTAACTTGAGCTTGCGGCTTGCCGCTGAGGTCCCCTTATGAGAGTTCTGTTATTCGGCGCCACCGGCATGGTCGGCCAGGGTGTTCTGCGTGAATGCCTGTTGGCTGCCGACGTGCAGGAAATCGTCGCCGTTGGCCGCACGCCACTGACCCAGGAACACGGCAAGCTGCATCAGGTATTGCACGGTGACATGCTGGATTTCCAACCCCTGGAAAACCTGCTGCAAGGTTTTGATGCGTGCTTCTTCTGCCTCGGCGTGTCTTCGGCCGGCATGAATGAAACCAGGTACACCCATCTCACCTATGACTTGACCCTCGTCGCTGCCAGCACCTTGGCGCGGCTCAATCCGCAGATGACGTTTATCTATGTGTCCGGCGCCGGTACCGACAGCTCCGAGGCGGGCAAGTCGATGTGGGCGCGGGTCAAGGGCAAGACCGAGAACGCCTTGCTGCGCTTGCCGTTCAAGGCGGTGTACCTGTTCCGGCCGGGGATTATCCAGCCGTTGCACGGTGTGCGCTCGAAGACGCCGTTGTACCAGGCCTTTTATTCCGTGCTGGGGCCTGTGCTCTCGTTTGTGCGCCGGGTCAAACCGAGCTGGGTGGTGAGTACCGAGACCGTTGGGCGGGCGATGTTGCAGGCGGTGAGCCACGGCGCGCCGCAAGCGGTGGTAGAGCAGGGCGAGATCCACCGTCTGGCTGCCGAGCGTCGTTGATGTTGCACAAGAGCCTGGTGCGTCGCCTGGACCTGATCACCCTGCAGCTGTTTGTCGCGGTGTTCGAAGAAGGCACTTTGACCCGTGCCGCTGCCCGTGAGGCCATTGCGGTATCGGCCGCCAGCAAGCGCCTGATGGAACTGGAGCACGTGTTGGGCGTAAGCCTGTTTGTGCGCCGGGCCAAGGGCATGGACCTGACGGCCGCTGGCGAAACGCTGTTGCACCATGCACGGCAGATGTTGTTCAACGTCGAGAAGATGGGCCTGGAACTGGGCGAACACAGCCACGGTGTGCGCGGTTATGTGCGGATGTTGGCCAATCTCTCGGCGATCATTCAGTTCCTTCCTGAAGATTTGCGCGATTTTTCCGAGCTGCATCCCGAAGTGAAAACCGATCTGGAAGAGCGCCCCAGTACCGGCGTGGTGCAGGGCGTGCTGGACGGCGTCGCGGACCTGGGTATCTGCTCGTGCGACACAGACACCAAAGGCTTGCCCAGCGTGACCTATCGGCTCGACAAACTGGTGGTGCTGATGCCGGCGGATCATCCGTTGGGAGCGCGCCAGAGCGTGGCGTTCGCCGAAACCCTGGACAGCGACTACGTCGGCCTGCACGCCGCGAGCTCAATCAACATGCGTACCCACGCCGCTGCGCGTGAGGCCGGCAAGATGCTGCGCCTGCGTATCCATGTGCCGGGCTTTGATGCGATGTGCCGGATGGTCCAGGCCAATATGGGCATCGGTATCCTGCCGCACAAGGCCTACGAATTGTTTGGGCGCGCACTGGGTTTGCACGCGGTGCCGTTGACGGACAGTTGGTCTGATCGCCGTTTGATCCTGGTGGTGCGCGACGAAGCGCAATTGTCGCCAGTGAGTCGGCTGTTGTTCGATTACCTGAGTCTGTCGATGCCTTCCCTGGAGCAGCCTGCCAGCCTGGTCCTACGGAAAATTCGCTGAGCGTTCGCTTTTCGCGAACGCTCCTTGCCAACTGACGGTTGGATTTCTTCCGCCCCCGTCCTCTAGCCTTGGTCCACATTCCAAGAATAAGAGGTACACCCCATGACGGCTCCCCTGAGCGGTATCAAGGTGATCGAGATCGGTACCTTGATTGCCGCGCCGTTCGCCGCACGGTTGATGGCCGAGTTTGGCGCCGAGGTGATCAAGATCGAATCCCTCGGCCAGGGCGATCCGCTTCGTAAGTGGCGAAAGCTGCACAACGGCACGTCGCTGTGGTGGTACCTGCAATCACGCAACAAGAAGTCGTTGGCGCTGGACCTCAAGTCCACGCAAGGCCTGGGCCTGATCAAGCAACTGCTTGGCGACGCCGACGTGCTCATCGAAAACCTGCGCCCAGGCGGCCTGGAAAAACTCGGCCTGGGCTGGGACGTGCTGCACGCACTCAACCCCAAGCTGACCCTGGTGCGCATCTCCGGCTACGGCCAGACTGGCCCTTACCGAGACCGTCCGGGTTTCGGCGCTATCGGCGAGGCCATGGGCGGCATTCGCTACACCACGGGCAACCCGGATTCGCCACCGGCGCGAGTGGGGGTGAGCCTGGGCGATTCCCTCGCGTCCTTGCACGCAGTGATCGGCACCTTGATGTCGTTGCTGCGGGTCAAGACCGGCCAGGGCGATGGGCAGATTGTCGACGTGTCCCTGGCTGAAAGCGTGTTCAACCTGATGGAAAGCCTCGTGCCGGAATACGACATGCTCGGTCATGTGCGCGAACGCAGCGGCGGGGCCTTGCCCGGCATTGCACCGTCCAATACCTACCTCACCGCCGATGGCGCCTATGTGGTGATTGCCGGCAACAGTGACCCGATCTACAAGCGGCTGATGACCACCATCGGCCGTATCGATCTGGCCGAAGCCCCCGAGTTTGCCCACAACGATGGGCGTGCGGCGCAGAGCGGCCTGCTGGATGCGGCGATTACCCACTGGACCAGCAGCCTGCCCATCGAGCAGGTGCTCAGCGCCCTGGAAACGGCGCAAGTACCGGCCGGGCGTATCTATTCGGTGGCGGATATCGTCAGCGACCCTCACTACCAGGCACGTGACATGCTGCTCGACGCCGAGCTGCCTGGCGGCGTTTCGGTGAAGATGCCGGGCATTGTGCCCAAACTCTCGCAAACCCCCGGCGGTGTAAATTGGTCGGGCCCGGCCCTGGGCCAGCACACTGACGACATTCTCACCGGGCTGGGCCTCACCGGCGCCGATATTCAACGCCTGAAAACCACCGGAGTGGTGCAATGATCACTGATTATTCCGACCCGCTGATCGTGCAGGAAGTGTCCCCGCGCGATGGCTTGCAGATCGAACCGACCTGGGTCGAGACCGCCGATAAGATCGCGCTGATTGACCGGTTGTCACTTGCCGGTTTTTCGCGGATCGAGGCCGGTTCGTTCGTCTCACCCAAGGCTATCCCTGCGCTGCGCGATGGCGAGCTGGTGTTCCAGGGTATCGAGCGCAAAGCCGGTGTGATCTACGTGGCGCTGATCCCCAACCTCAAGGGCGCCGAGCGCGCCATCGCGTCTCGCGCCGATGAGCTGAACCTGGTGATGTCCGCCAGCCAGACCCACAACCTGGCCAATATGCGCATGCGCTGCGAAGCATCGTTGGCAGCATTTGCCGACATCGTCAGCTTTGCCGCCGAGCATCCGGTGCGCCTCAACGGCAGTATCGCCACCACCTTTGGTTGCCCGTTCGAAGGCAAGGTCGACGAAGACCGCGTGCTGCAGATCGTTGACGCCTATCGCAAGTTGGGCATTCAGGGCATCAGCCTGGCTGACACCACCGGCATGGCCAACCCCCGTCAGGTGCAACGCCTGGTCAAGCGCGTGCTGGAGCGCATTCCCGCCAGTGACCTGACCCTGCATTTCCACAACACCCGCGGCCTGGGGTTGTGCAATGTACTGGCCGCTTACGAGGCCGGTGCCCGTCGTTTTGATGCGGCGCTTGGCGGCCTTGGCGGCTGCCCGTTTGCGCCGGGGGCCTCGGGCAATATCTGTACCGAAGACCTGGTCAACCTGTGTGAGGAAGTCGGGATTCACACCGGGATCGACTTGGCGCACCTGCTGGACATGTCCCGGCGCCTGCCGGCGCTGTTGGGCCATGAGTTGCCCGGTCAACTGGCCAAGGCCGGGCGCAATGGTGATTTGCATCCACCCCCGGCTTACATCGCCACGTTGTAACGCCTGCCAGACAACAAAAACAATCGGACGCCTGTGAGCAGTCCGCTGGAGAAGCACAATGAGCACTAATACGTTAGAGGCCGGCGCGCGCCCGGCCGGTGAAGTCGATCCCATCAAAGCCGTGGTCAAGAAGGTCGCCTGGCGCCTGATGCCACTGATCATGGTCTGCTACCTGTTTGCGTTTTTTGACCGCATCAACATCAGCTTCGCCAAGTTCCAACTGCAAGCCGACCTGGGCCTGAGCAACACCGCCTATGGCCTGGGCGCGGGGCTGTTCGTGATCGGTTACGTGATCTTCGAAGTGCCGAGCAACATGATGCTCTACAAGGTCGGTGCACGCCGCTGGATTGCGCGGATCATGGTGTCCTGGGGCCTGGCCACGGCGGCCATGGTATTTGTCACGGCCGAATGGCAGTTCTATGCACTGCGCTTTGTGATCGGCGCGATGGAGGCCGGGTTTGCCCCTGGCGTGCTGTACTACCTGACGCTGTGGTTCCCCCAGGATTTCCGTGGGCGGATTACTTCCTTGCTGTTCCTGGCCTCTGCGTTCGCCGGGCTGGTGGGCGCGCCTTTCTCCGGCCTGGTGCTGGAGCACTTGGACGGCGTGCTGCAGATGCGCGGCTGGCACTGGTTGTTCCTGCTTGGCGGCTTGCCGTGTATAGGGCTGGCGTGGATGGTGCTGACGCAATTCAAGGATCGCATCGAAGATGCACCTTGGCTGAGCGCCGAGGAAAAAACCTTGCTGTCCAGCCGTATCGCCGTGCACGAAGTGCACAAGAAAGGCTCGTTGCTCCAGGCCCTGCGCATTCCGGGTTTCCTGATGCTGGGGCTGATCTACTTTCTGATTCAGGTGGCGTCCTACGGCCTCAACTTCTGGGCTCCGCAATTGATCCGCAGTGCGGGGGTCGAAAGCCCGGTGGTGATTGGCTTGCTGACGGCCATTCCTTACATCTGCGGGGCGATCACCATGGTCCTTGTGGGGCGTTGGTCGGATGCCACGGGTGAGCGGCGCAAGTTCGTCAGCGGGCTGGTGGCGTTGGGCGCTGTAGGGTTCTTCTGTGCAGGGATCTTTGATAACCACACCACGTTCCTGATCATCGCCCTGGGCCTGCTGGGCGCGGGGATTATCGCGTCGATCCCGACCTTCTGGACCCTGCCGCCCAAACTGCTGGCGGGCGCGGGTGCCGGGGCGGCTGGCGGGATTGCGCTGATCAACACGTTGGGGCAGTTGGGCGGCATCGTCAGCCCGGTCATGGTGGGGCGCATCAAGGACATCACCGGCAGTACCACGCCGGCGCTTTATGTCATCGCTGTGTGCGCCTTGATTGCCGCAGCACTGTTGCTGTGGGGTTTGCCACACAAGCTGCGTACGTCCGACAAGCGCTGACGGTATTTCACGCGGCAGCCAGGGCTTTGGCTGGTGCGCCGCCGAATTGAATCAGCGCCACCCCACCTATCAACAACAACGCCCCAAGCACCCGGGGCGTTGTCAGTTGACGCTCCACCAGGCCAAACAGCCCGAAGTGGTCGAGCAGCAGCGATGCAATCAGTTGCCCCGCCAACGCCAGGGCAATGAACCCGGATGCACCCAGCTTGGGCAGCAGCATCAGCGCCAAGGAAATAAAGCACACGCCAAACGCGCCACCGGCCCACATCCATAACGGCGCCTGGGTAATGAATGCCAGGCTCGGCAAGGGCAGGCGCAGGGCGATGATCACCGGCAGCAGCACGATAATGCTCACCAGCAGCGATGCCAGGGTGGCCCACAATGGATGGCCCAGCCCGCGCCCGAGGTTGGCATTGATTGCACTCTGAAACGGCACCACCGCCCCGGCGATTACCGCCAGCACCAATAAACCCAGCCATTGCAATGTTGTCATTTGGTATCTCCCAGAGGTTTTGCTGGACTCTAGGCTATTCGTCGCGCAAATTTAAATTCCTAGTTCTTATGCTGGATATGCAGCTGATGAATGATCTGCGCCGCATCGACCTCAACCTGTTGGTGATCCTCGACGCCTTGCTCAGCGAGCAACACGTTACCCGCGCCGCCGAGCGCCTGCACCTGAGCCAGCCGGCGGTCAGCCATGCGCTGGCGCGGTTGCGGGATGTGTTGGGGGATCCGTTGCTGGTGCGCCATGGCGGCGCGCTGGTGCCCACTGCGCGTGCGTTGGAATTGGCCGCACCGCTGGCCGAAGCCCTGGCCCAGGTGCAGGCGTTGCTGGCGCCGAATTGTTTTGATCCGGCGTCGGCCAAGCGCCGGTTTCGTGTGGCGATGTCGGACTACAGCGCGGCGATTTTCCTACCGGGATTGGTCCGCGTTCTGCGTCGTGAGGCGCCGGGCATCGACCTGCAAGTCATCCAGGCCAGCCGTGAAGGCATGGTCGACGGTGTGCTCAATGGCGACCTTGACCTGGCCGCCGGTGTGTTCCCCGACATGCCCGCCGAACTGCGCACCACGCCCTTGTTCGAAGAGCACTACACCTGCCTGGTGGACCGTAACAGCCTGCCGCCGGACGGCACACTCGACCTGCCCACCTACCTCTCGCGCCCCCACGTGCTGCTGGAAATGCGCGGCAGCGGCACGCCGGAAATCGAACGCGCGCTGACGGCGATTCGTCAGCGGCGGCATGTGGCGATCAGCTTGCCGCATTGGGGCGTGGCGCCGCAATTGATCGAGGGCACGGACCTGATCCTGACCGTATCGTCGCGGGGCTTGCGCGCTGTCGAGCATCCGCACTTATTGGCCGTAGCGCCGCCGTTTCATATTCCATCGTTTGCGTTTGAGCTGGCGTGGCATGCGCGGCGGGGAGGGGATTCGGGGTTGCAGTGGTTGATGGGGCAGGTGCGCAGAGTTTTACAAGACTGAATAAGGATCGCTACCAAGACGCGGGTGGCTGACGACGGGTATGGAAAATCCGCATGACCTGCAACCGCCCCTCTCGAATGCGGTAGGGAACGATATAAGGCCATCGAGGCACCACCCATTCGCGAGTACCGGATACTCGGCCCTCTTTCCCCATTGTGGGAAATTGCGCGATGTTCTCAAGGCCGCTCAAAATTGCCTGGACGAACTCATAGGCCGCTTTGGGATTTTCTTCGGCAATGAAGGCCGCTTCGTCGTCAAGGTTCCTGAGGGCTACCCTCAGCCACTCAACCTGCATTGTTGCGCCATTTGTCGGCGATAGCTTTTACCTCTGCTGCCGTTGCGAAGTCACCCGCATCAGCTTCTTTGAGGGCTTTTTGAATTTCTTCAATTTGCCAGGCTTCGCGCGTCAAGTATTCGCGTAACGCATCAACTGCGAGAAAGGATTTGCTGCGCCCGGTGGCCTTGGCAAGACTGGCAAGCGTATCGGCGATTTCTTCCGGTATGCGTAGGGACATAACAGCCATATATATCTCGATGTAGTGATGTGTAGTGAAACATACTACTTTGTCATCATGCTTGCAGTTTGCACCGTTCGTCAGAGTCATTATGGTCTAGGACATCTTCATGCTTACAGGACTCAATCACCTAACGTTGGCTGTCACTGATTTGCACCGCAGCCTGTGCTTTTACCATGACCTGCTGGGGCTTCGGCTTGATGCCACTTGGAGCAACGGCGCCTATCTCTCATTGCCGGGTTTATGGTTATGCTTGTCTCTGGACCCGCTGCGCGTCTCGACGCCTGCACCTGATTACACCCACTTTGCATTTACCACCGATGCGGGCGATTTCGCTGCACTGGTTGAGCGCTTGAGGGCTGCCGGTGTTCAGGAGTGGCGCGACAATCGTAGTGAAGGCGCCTCGTTCTACTTCCTTGACCCCGATGGACACAAGCTCGAAGCCCATGTAGGTGATCTGGCATCGCGTCTGCAGGCCTGTCGACAGAAGGCCTATCCAGGAATGAAGTTTTACCCCTAGCACCGGAACATACAGAATCCATCCAACTCACAGTCTTTTTTCAGAGTCGCCTTCATGACCCTATCCCTGCTGCTCGCGGTACTCGCCTCGGGTTTTATCTATGGCATTACACCTGGCCCTGGGGTGTTGGCCGTGTTCGGTATCGGTGCCGCCCGTGGTCGCCGCGCCGGGGCGGGTTTTCTGTGCGGGCATCTGCTGGGCGATGTGGTGTGGTGCAGCACCGCGTTGATCGCCATTGTCGGTGCGCGGGAAGTGGGCAGCACTGCGTTTGATGTGCTGGGCGTGCTCAGCGGCCTGTATCTGTTCTGGCTTGGCTGGCGGGCCATCCGCACGCAACGGCGCAGCAGTGACGACCCTCAGGGCGCCGCGCGGCATCCGTTCTGGCACGGGATTGTGTTCGGCCTGACCAATCCGAAAGCCTACCCGGTGGCGGTCGCGACCTTCACTGCGTTGCTGTCCAGCCGCGCCGAGTTGCTGACCTGGTCGATGCTGCCGTCGCTGATCTTCCTGAGCTTTGTTGGCGGTCTGCTGGCCTATGCAATCCTGATCGGCGTGGTCGGCGCCCAACGTGTACGCACGGTGTATCAGCGTCATGAAGTCCTTATCACCAAGCTCTGTGGCGTGATGTTTATCGGCTTCGCCATCAATGCGCTGGCCCATGCGGTGCCAGGCCTGTTCGCCAGCAAACCGGCATGAGATGTCGACGACCGTTCGTCGCGTCGGCAAGTTTTTTCTAAACCTTTACCGCCCTGAAAATTCGAATTCAGGGCGGGGTGTGTTCCCCGTCCTAATTTTTGCCCTGGAGGAACCCCTCATGAGCCGCATGGCTATCCGGTTACGCACCGCCAGTTTCGCGATGCTGCTGGGCCTCGGCGCCAGCAATGCTTTCGCCCAGTCGCCTGCTGAATTCATCGAGCAGGCCTCGGCCAAAGGAATGGCCGATATCGAGACCAGCCGCATGGCCCACGCGAAAACCTCGTCCCAGGAAATCAAGGACTACACCATCGAGGTGATCAACGAGCGCACCCTGGCCAATCAGCACTTGGCAGCCATCGCCAAGAAGCTCGATCTGCCCGTGGCGCCACGTGAGAAAATTGTCGACAAAGCCGAGACCCTGATGCCCGAGCTCAAGGACGGCGACTCGTTCGACGCCGCCTATACCGCACAACAGGTCAAGGAAAACGAAGACGCTATTGCACTGTTCAAACAGGAAGGCGCCGCGTCGGATGTACCGGAAATAAAAGCGTTGGTCGATGAGACACTGCCAAAATTGGAAGAGCGCCTGCAGAAGGCCCGCGCCTTGGCGTCGACTTATGGCAAAGGTCATCAAGGCGACGGTTAAGGTCGTCACCTGAATTGAAAAACGGCGGTTGGATCCTCTCCAACCGCCGTTTTTTTATGCCTGGTTCAGATCGGTTTTAGTGGGCGCCGCGTCGTCGGCAGCGTGGCCGCAACTGCTGTTCAGGTTCAAGGTGCCGGCGTTGCCAATGCTGCGGTATTCCTGGCGCAGTTTTTCCAGCTCTTTGCGGTCCAGCCCGTCCAGGCTGAGTACGGCGTTCTGTGCATCTTTGGACACGCGCAGCAGCTCGTCGATCTTGATATGCAGGATATCGTTGTCGCGGTTCTGGGTGTTCTGGATCAGGAACACCATCAGGAAGGTGATGATGGTGGTCGAGGTGTTGATGATCAGTTGCCAGGTGTCGTTGTAGTGGAAATACGGCCCGCTCAGGCTCCACGCCAGGATCAATGCCGTCGCTGCGTAGAAGGTGCGGGGGCTGCCTGCCCAGCGGGACAGGGATTGCGAGACTGTGGAGAATTTCATGACCGTTTTCCTGGAGTGAAGGGGTGATGAACGTATGGACAGCAGGTGCTCTTTGAAATTTCTTTTTACAACTTGGCTGATGAACCAAACGGTGCGCTTTTTCTTCGGGTTTCAAGGCAAGGGCTTACATCGACCAGCAGTGGCGGGCGCAAGACTTTGCTTTTGCCTGGACTGCCCATGCGCGCCATTCCTACCCGCGATTTGCCCACGCTCTATTACCGGACTGAAGATCATTTTTTTACCGTGACCTGTCCGTTACGTCGGCGCTATGGCGCCTGCATCACTGCCTATTTCACCGATCTATTTTGCAACCCGTCGAACCTGTTGCTTATCCGCGTGGGCAACGCCCCGTCGGGTGACGCAATGACTGAGCCTCTGGGTCTGATTCGCCGCACCTGCCTGGCGATACAGGTGGTGATTCATGAGGAAAAGGTCGAGGGAGTGCATGAGGCACTGACGGAGCTCGGCTTGCAGCCTGCCGAAAGGACCACCACGATGGCGCTCGAACTGTCGCGTCGGGTGCCTTCCGTAAGTGAGCGTTTTGCGCAGATCAGCCTGACTCGGAACTTGAATGACTGGGCGCTTCCCATTGGCAATGCGTTCGCGGTCCCGCCCGAGGTGGTGGCGCATTATCAGGCCCGGCACCAGCGTGCCCTGGACGCCGGTCAATCACTTCACCACTTCACTTTGTCTGTCGAGGAGAGGGTGGCGTGTTCGTTGACGTTGTCGCTATGTGATGGCGTCGCACGGCTTAACGATGTCGGCACGATCAAGGAATTTCGTGGGCGGGGTCATGCCACTCAATTGATTAACGCTGCGCTGCTGCACGCTTCGAACCTGGGCGCCCAGCGATGCTTCCTAGAGGCGTCGATGGCGGGGCGCTCGTTGTACAGCACGCTGGGTTTCAAACCGTTGTTCGATTACCAGTACTTTAACCGTGGAGCGGTCGCAGGCACGTGATCAGAAGGCCATTTTCACCTGGCCGCGGTTCTCAAGGGTCAATAGATACTGCTTGGCCTCAAGCCCTCCAGCAAAGCCGGTCAAGGTTCCCGAGGCACCGATGACCCGATGGCACGGCGCGATGATTGAAATCGGATTACGCCCATTGGCCGCACCCACGGCGCGCACGGCGTTGGGGTTGCCGATCTGTAGGGCGATCTGGCTGTAGCTGCGGGTTTCGCCGAAGGGGATGGTCAGCAATGCCTGCCAGACCTGCTTCTGGAACGCGGTGCCGTTGAAATCCAGTTCCAGCTCGAAGGTGCTGCGCGTGCCGGCGAAGTACTCCTGCAACTGGCGCTCGGTTTCCAATAGCACGGGGCTTTCATTGGCTTCGTGCAATTCGCCCAGGCGCACGCGGTTGGCGCGTTCTGTCTCCCACAGGATTGCACCGAGCTTGCCATTGCGTGCCACCAGGGTGAGTTGGCCAACGGGGGAGGGCATGAGTTTGTATTCGTACACCATGAGCGGGCTCCTATGGGCGGGTGTAGTGCCAATCTAAAGCATGCCGCCCCGGCCAAAACTACGTTTCTTGCGGTGGAATTCGACGGCGTCAGCGGTCCTGCTGCAGCACTTTAAGCGCAGTCGACGAGATCCCGGCAATCACGCTGAGGAACGCCTCGACCAACACACTTTTTGTTTCAGTCGCGGTCAAGACTAACAACTGTGCACAGGCGTCCGCCTCGATCAGCGGCCTGTACTTGATGCCCTTGTTCATCAAGCTTTGCGTGCATTCCGGTACCAGCGCCACCCCTTGGCCAGCCGCCACCAGCGCGATGATCGAGGTGATCTGCCGCCCAGTCGGGCCAGGGCGCAGGGGCACGCCGTGGTGTCGGTAAAGCTGTTCGATGGATTGGTTAAGCCCCGAGCCATAATCCGCCGGAAACAATATCAGTGGGTAGGCACTGAGCTGCGCCAAGCTGACCTCGGCCAGGCTCGCCAGTGGGCTGTCTGTGGACACCGCCGCTACCAACCGCTCCTCTCCCAGGGATAGCACCTGCACTTCTCGGAGGGGCGGTAGCAGTCGGCTCAAGCCGATATCCAGCCGCCCATCCGCTACCTGAGCGCCCAGGCTGCCGGAAGCGCACTCCAGCAGCGTCAACTGCACATCTGGATATCGCTGGGCAAAAGACTGGATCGCTTGGCTGAACAGATCTGAGAGGGCTATTGAGCTGGCATAACCGAGCGCCAGCTGCCCGGCAGTGCCTGCGGCCAATTTGTTTGCGATCACCTGTGCCACGTCGATCTGTTCCAACACCCTGCGTACATAGGGCAGGAACGCTCGTCCTTGGGCCGTGAGGGTCACCGTGCGGCTGGTGCGGTCAAACAGTTTGAAACCCAACTCTGCTTCCAGCGCTGAAATCTGCCGTGTCAGCGGTGGTTGCGCGAGGTGCAGGCGAATGGCAGCACGGCCGAAGTGCAATTCCTCGGCGACCGTCAGAAAGTAACGCAGCTTGCGTAGGTCGAGCATCCTGGTCCTTGGGTATCAATCGGTCGGAATTCGGTATTGGTCCCAGACCCGCAGGCCATTCTATAAAGACCTTTCAAAATAAGACGAGAGGTTTCATGAAATCGCGCCTGCATTGCGCCCGCCTTGCCCTGTTCCTGTGTGGCTGCGCGGCGTTTCTCAACCTGTATGCAACCCAGAGTATCCTCCAGACCTTTGCCGCGCAGTTCCACCTCAGCCCCAAGGCCGCAGGTTGGAGCATCACGGTGACCACTCTCGCCGTGGCGATCACCGCGCCGTTTGTCAGTCGTGTGACCGGGCGTTTCGAGCAACGCACGGTGATCTGCGTGGCCGCGCTGTTGCTGGCGGTGCCGACGTTGATGACCGCCTATGCCGGCAGCTTTGCCGAAGTGCTGGTGTGGCGCTTCGTCGAGGGCATGGTGATACCGGTGGTGTTTGCCACCAGCGTGGCCTATATCGGCGACCGTTGGCATGGCGGCACCGTCACCGAAGTCACCAGCCTGTATGTCGCCGGCACCGTGTTGGGTGGGTTTGCCGGACGCTTCGTCACGGGGATGGTGACTGAGTACTTCGGTTGGCGCGAAGCCTTTGAAGTGCTGGCGGTGTTGAGTTTGATGGTCGGTGGGTTTATCCAGTTTCTGCTGCCGGCCAACCGCGCGCGGGAGGTCCAGGTCCGCGCTTCTTCTTCGAGCGTTTTTCGTAAACCATTGTTGGCTGCGTACGCCGTAGGTTTTTGTGTGTTGTTTTCCCAGGTTGCGGCGTTTACCTACGCAGGTTTATACCTTGGCCTACCGCCATTCAACCTTGGACCGGCGGCCTTAGGCACGCTGTACATGGTGTTTTTGTTGGCGCTGATTGTGATCCCCATCGCCGGCCGCCTGAGCAAGGCCCGTCCCCATGCCCAATTGCTGACGGTAGCTGCCGTGCTTGGCGTAAGCGGATCAGCCCTGACGCTGATCCCCTCTCTGTGGTGCATCGTGACGGGCCTGGCCCTCAGTTCCACCGGCGTGTTCCTTGCCCAGGCCGCAGCCAATGCCTTCACCACCGCCACCGCGCACGACAACAAGGCCGGCGCCGTTGGCGTCTACCTCACGTGTTACTACTTGGGCGGCAGTTGCGGTGCAGTCGTGCCAGCGCTGATCTGGGAGCGTTGGGGCTGGGACGGTTGCGTGGCGCTGATCATCGTGTTCCAGCTGTTGATCTTGTTGATCGCGCTGACAGGTTGGCGACCCTACGAACCTATGCGGGGCCAACCCTCATGACGTTGCCTGCCGGGCCTGGATGGCTGGTTGCAACGGTCCTAAAGAGTCGCACCCAGCGAAAATGGAATGCGCAACGCACCGACAGCGCCCTCGCGGGTGCCACACATTTCGTCATGGGCGCACTGCTGCACCAACACACAGGGAAACGGTGGAACGTCCCGCAACAGGTCGCGTAAATGCGTGCTGGAGCGCAGGCGCAGGGTCTTGCCGTTATCGTCCAGCAATGTCATCTCGACGTGATCGAGCTTCACGCGGGCAATATAGAAACCGCCCTCCAGGGACAGCAACTCAAGACCCCGTATTTCACCTTTCTCGGCCAGTTTGGCCAGCTTCTGCACATTCATTTTTCACCCCCGCGTTGACTGTTATTGGCGACGAAAGAACAACGTGACCTGGCCCCATTCCACGCCGAACTTGGACATGCTCGACCGGTTGATCATCGTGTCCTCGTCCATCAGGTACATCCAGTCGTCAAAACTCACCTCGTACACCGAGCCATCCACCGGGAGGTTGAGGCGGTAGCGCCACCGCAACGCGTTCCCGGCGACCTCGCCGATGGCCTCGCCCACCACATCACCCGCTCGCCCGCGCCAGCGCCCCGGACCATCGGGCGTGAGCGTCCACACGCGGCGCTGGCGAGTGCCGTCGCTGTACAGGAACTTTTCGTCGAGAATCAGTTTGTCGCCCTCGCGATGACTGGCGATATCCACTTCAAAACGCTTGGCGACTTCGCCCGAGCGTTTCTCGAAGATGCCCCAGGCTTTCACGGGTTTGCTGAAGAAACGCTCAAGATCCAGCGCAGGTTTCTGGTCGGCGTAGTGTCCGACCTCTACATTGCTGCAACTGGCCAGGCTCAAAACCAGCAACAGTGAAATCAGCAGGCGCGTCATTGCCCGGCTCCTTGATCGTGCGAGGCTTGGTGCCTGCGCTCAAGGTCTGATAGTTGTACGGAATTCTGTATTTGTACAGGTTTTGTGGGCGGGAAAATATTGGCATAAAAAAACCGGCCTCCAGGGACCGGTTTCTTTATGCATCCCCCGCCAAAACCATGTTGGCGTGGGATCTATGTCTGAGTGGAGCGGGTAGAGGGAATCGAACCCTCGTCGGAAGCTTGGGAAGCTACTGTTCTACCATTAAACTATACCCGCTCAGAGCGGCTGACTTTGTACCAGATGTTCACGTGGATTTGAAGTTTTTCTTTGAAAATGTGCAGGTTGCGGCGAAGGCGTGTGCTCCTTCGCCACAACGAGCGTGGCGTTGAGTCGTCATTTCAAACTGCAAATGCATGCTGTGCCTGACCTTGGTGATAACGCAATCGGCTGATCTGCCGCGCCGGTTTCAAAAAGCCCACCACTGCCTCCCGGCTGTCCTTGCATGCCGCTTTATGCTCCATGTCCAGAAAATGCCCCGTCGCCTGGATGGTGTTGAAGCTGCTGTTGGCCACGTAGTTGCCGAACTGCCTGGCATCTTGGGCGCTGGTGTATTCGTCCCACTCGCCGTTGAGGAACAGCACGGGAATGTCGATCGCCTTGGCGGCCTTGAGGTAGCACAGTCGGTCGCTGGTGAGCACTTGGCTGATGTGGAAGTGCATCTGCCCATATTCGTGCTCGGCCAGGCTGCTGACATGCTTGTAGTTGAAGCGCTTGAACAGCGACGGCAGGTGTTTGCCGATGGTGTTGTTGACGAGGTGGCCGACACGGTCGCGGTCGAGGTTGCCGAGGTAGTCGACACCGCGCTCCAAGTAGTCACGCATGGGCGCGTTGATCACTGGGGAGAACGAGCTGATCACGGCCTTTTCCACGCGACGGGGGCGGTGGGAGAGGGCGACCAGGGTAGCGGCGCCGCCCCAGGAAAACGACAGCACGTGCTCGGCGGCAAAGTGGTCGATGAGTTCCAGCAAGATCTGGCCCTCGACTTCCTTCGTCAGCATTTGCTCATGGCGGTTATGGATTTTGGAGCGGCCGGCGTAGGGCTGGTCGTACAAAACCACGTTGAACTGCGGGTGCAGGCTTTTCACGGTTTGGGCGAAGGATGCCGTGGTGGCCATTGAGCCGTTGACCAGAATGATGGTCTTTTCAGCCTCGTCCGCGCGATAGAACTCCGTGTAAACCCGATACTGACCCTGTATATCCAGCACAGCGATTTCTGGCCTCATGTCGTAAGACTCCTGGCAAGCGGGTAGGGCGCGCAGATAACTCTGCACGAGCTTTGTGACAGGTAGGCATACGCCTGAAAATGGAGGCCCATGTCGGTCCAATGACGGCTGGCCGACGGGTGTTGTTATGGCGGGCTGTTTGCCTGGAAGGCCCGTGGGATAAAGCGCGGGCGGGGGCAAGGTGTTTCTTGGAGGTTATAGGCGACTCGCCAGTCATATTTAAACTGGTGAGCTTGATTCAAGCACAGACTCGGGATGTCGCAAGGCGTAAAAATGGGTTTTTGCCATCACCGGCTGAACGGTCATCAGACCTGGCGGATTTCCTCAAGCGTCAACGGCCTATATTCGCCCGGCGCCAGCGCAGCATCCAATTCGAGCGGCCCCATGCGCTCGCGATGCAAGCCGATCACTTTGTTGTTGAAGTGCCCGAACATGCGCTTCACCTGGTGATAACGGCCTTCGATAATGCTCAGTCTCGCGGTCGTCGGTCCCAGCAGTTCCAATGCGGCGGGCTGGGTGGTGAGGTCTTCAAACGCAAAGTACAGGCCCGCCGCAAACGTATTCGCGTACTCGGCGCCGATGGCCTGTTCTGTTTCAACGAGATAGACCTTGGGCAATTTGGTCGTCGGTTGCGTCAGGCGGCGCGACCACTGGCCGTCATTGGTGATCAGCATCAGCCCGGTGGTGTTGAAATCCAGACGGCCGGCGATATGCAAGTCGGCGGTGTCCGGTTCATGCAGCAGGTCCAGCACCGTGGGGTGTTGCGGGTCCGACGTCGCGCTCACACACCCCTGAGGCTTGTGCAGCATGAAATACCGCGCAGGTTTGCCAGCCTGCAGCACGTTCTCATCAACGCACACGCGGCTGAACGCCCGCA
Organism: Pseudomonas sp. 2822-17; assembly: GCF_002742485.1. Taxonomy (NCBI): domain Bacteria; kingdom Pseudomonadati; phylum Pseudomonadota; class Gammaproteobacteria; order Pseudomonadales; family Pseudomonadaceae; genus Pseudomonas; species Pseudomonas sp. 2822-17. The sequence goes on along the minus strand of NZ_LJRZ01000926.1, from coordinate 259,703 downwards.
CTTCATGGTGAGGGTCGCTGACGGCCAGCCCATCGACGGTCACCCGTCGTTCTACCAATAGCAAACGCACTTGCTTGCGGTTGAACTGCGACAGGTTACTGAGGAAACGATCAACTCGCATCGCGGCTGCGCAGCTGTTGATCGACTTGGGCGCAGCGTGGGCACAGGCAGGCTGTGTTGCGCAGCTCGTCCGGCAACGCTTCGAGCACCGCAGTATCGATGGTGACGCTGAAGCACCAGCAGGCCTGGTCGGCGGTACGTGGGTCGGCCAGGGTGCAGTCGTTGCGGGCGCCGCAGGCGGGGCAGAGGGTTGGCGTGGTCATGGGCTGCATCGGGCAAGGTTCGCTTGGCCTTGCACGATACAGCGCCAACCCACGGCAGGCTACTTACAGCTGGAACTTGCTGACCAGCAGATTGAACGACGTAGCCAGGCGCGACAGGTCCTGGCTGGAGGCATTGGTCTGGTGGGCGCCGGCGGCGGTCTGGGTCGACAGGTCCTGAATGTTGAGCAGGTTGCGGTCCACTTCACGGGCCACTTGCGCCTGTTCCTCGGAAGCGGAGGCGATCACCAGATTGCGCTCATTGATCTTCGCCACGCTGCTGGTGATGCGCTCCAACGCCTCGCCGGCGTTCTGTGCCAGGGTCTGGGTGTTGTTGGCCCAGGTCAGGCTCTTGTTCATCGCGGCCACGGCGTCATCGGCACCGACCTGCACTTCGCCGATCATTTTTTCGATGTCGACGGTGGAGATTTGGGTGCGATGGGCCAAGGCCCGCACTTCATCGGCAACCACCGCGAAACCTCGACCTTGCTCACCCGCACGGGCTGCTTCGATGGCCGCATTGAGGGCCAGCAGGTTGGTCTGGTCGGCGATGCCGCGAATCACATCGATCACCTTGCCGATTTCCCGGACCTGGCCCGCGAGGTCGGCGACCGATTGCGTCGAATCATTGATCTCTACCACCATCGAACCCATGCCGGACACGGCCTGGGCCACTTGCTCACGACCTTCTTCGGCTTCGGTGGTGGCCTGGCGCGAGGCTTCCGACGTGGACACCGCGTTGCTCGCCACTTCGTCCACCGCGGCGGTCATCTGGTTGACGGCGGTGGCGGCCTGTTGGATTTCGTCATTCTGGCGGATGAGGCCCCGGCTGCTTTCTTCGGTGACTGCGCTGAGTTCCTCTGCTGCTGAAGCAAGCTGGTCAGAGGCGTTGGCGATTTCCACCAGGGTGCTTTTCAAGCCGCCCTGCATGTCGGCAAGCGCCATCAGCAGTTGCCCGGCTTCGTCGGTGCGCTCGGTGACGATGGCTTGGGTCAGGTCGCCTCTGGCAATGCGTTGTGCGCTCTCCACGGCCTGGGCGATGGGGCGGGTGATCAGGCGGGTGATCAACACACCAATGGTGATGGCGATGATGAAGGCCAGCACGATGCCGCTGATCATCCAGGTCAGCGCGCTGTTGCGCAGGTCATCAGCGGCGATGGAGCCTTCTTTGATCTGGCGGTTGTTGGAGTCGATTAGCACGCGGATCAAGTCGCGTGCCTGGCGGAAAATCTCATTGTTGGTGGTGTTGAGCTGTGCACGGGCCTGGTCGAGCTGGTTGTTTTCAAGCATCGACATGATGCGTTCGGAATTGCTGATGTAGGTGGGCCAGAGCTGGTCGAGCTTATCGCCGGCTGCCCGTTCGTCGTCTTCCAGCGGCGTGGTGCGGTAGGTTTTGTAGGCGGCCTGGCTGTTCGCGAGTTCTTTGGTGATGTCCTGGCGCACGCGATCGCGGTCTTGCTGGGACACGTCGCCCTGGCTGGCATCCATCAACCGGTACAGGCCACGGTTATGAGCGACCAGGCCGTTGAGGGTGGCCGAGGTGGTGCTGACGGAGACCAGATTGTTCGAAAACGTCAATTCCAGTGCAGTGGCGAGGCGAACGACCCCTTTGATACCCAGTACACCCACGCCCAGGGTTACCACTGCGCACAGTAGAAAGGAGAGCAACAGTTTGGTTGAAATCTTCATGGCTGAAATCCGAGGTTATAGAGGTATAAAGCTCGCGCTAGAGCCTCCGTGCTATTGTGCGATGTCATAGTGACACTATTCAATTGTTTAAAGTTTCAATACACCCACAAATGTTCCACCCACTCTCAAAGCCCGACCAATTGGCAAACTTGCGGCGCCAACACAGTTTGGTCTGATGCAGATGTATCAAGCTGTTACCAAAACGCACCAGATTCGGTTTTTGATGTCAGATATTTCGTCATTCGGTGAAAGCTGAATGCCGCCCTCCCGCGTCGCTGGAGGTGCTCTTTCGCGGTCCAGGAGGCCGCCATGTATCGACGACTGCTGCTCAGCGCTTTACTCGGTCTGACCCTTACCGCTTGTGTGCCCTACTACGATGGAGGCCAGAGCTACTATCGATCCGAGGTCTACACCTCACCGGCGCCGGCGTATTACTACGGTGGTGGCCCGGCGTATCAATACCGCCGTGACTACTACCCATCGCCGCGCTACTACGCACCCGCACCGCGTTACTACTCGGCGCCGCGTTATTACCAGCCGGCACCTCGCTATTACCCTTCGGGGCCGAGGGCGGGCTACCGGCCTTATCCGAACCAGGGGTGGGGTGATCACGGGGGTAATGGCAGGCACGGACGCGATGGTGACCATGGCCGCGGTCGCGGCGGTCACCGTTGACCGGTGTTGAATGCAAACGGCGCAGGAAGCGCCGTTTTGTTTTTGGTGAAACAATCAGTAATCGGACAGGTCCGCCAGCGGATGGCGGCCTTCCCACGCCTTGTGAAAGTGCGCCTGCACCACGGCGTCCGGAACTGTATTGATATCTGGCCAATGCCAATGGGGTTTGTGGTCCTTGTCGATCAAGCGCGCGCGCACGCCTTCGCTGAACTCCGGGTGACGGCAGCAATTGAGGCTCAGGGTGTATTCCATCTGGAATACCTGGGCCAGGGATAAATGCCGGGCGCGCTGGATCTGCTCCCACACCAGGTGTGCGGTCAGCGGGCAGCCTTCGCTCAAGGTCGTGCCGGCACGGCTGAACAGCGGATCGGCGTGGTCACGCAGCGGGCTCAAGGCGCGCCAGGCACAGCGCACGTCGCCAACGTCCAGCCATTCGTCGATCTGCGCCCGGCGCGGCAGCCATTGGGCCTCGGGCTGTTGGCTGACTGCTTCCTGGGCCAGGGCCTTGAGCAGGCTGTTGAGCTGCATCGCGGTCTGTTCCTGCCAGTTGAGTTGCAGCAGGCCATCGAGCAGTTCGTCCTGTTGATCATCGCGCAGGAAACGGTCGGCCAGACCCAGGTCCAGGGCGTCACGGCCGTTGATGTGCGCGCCGGTAAGGCCCAGGAATAAACCGAGCTTGCCCGGCAGGCGCGACAGAAACCAACTGGCGCCCACATCCGGGTACAGGCCGATGCTGATTTCGGGCATGGCCAGGCGGCTGCTCGGCGTGACGATGCGGATGGCGGCGCTTTGCAGCAGGCCCATGCCGCCGCCCAGTACATAGCCGTGGCCCCAGCAGATCAGCGGCTTGGGGTAGGTGTGCAGGCGGTAATCAAGGCGGTATTCCGCGGCAAAGAACTGCGCCGCCAGGGCGGGCACTTCGCCGGGCTGTTCACGGCATTCCATGGCCAGGCTGCGCACCTCGCCGCCGGCGCAAAAGGCCTTGGGTCCGTTACCGCGCAGCAGCACGCAAACGATATTCGGGTCCTTGGCCCAGGCATCCATGCGATCGTGCAAGGCCAGGATCATCGGCAGGGACAGGGCGTTCAGGGATTTTTCAGCATCAAGGCTGGCGATGCCGATGCGGGCACCGTCGCTGCCAGTCAGCTCTTCGAAGTGCAGGTTCATTGTGACCTCATTCGGGAGGGTGAAGGATCAGTATGATCGCTTCGTGGGAAGGTGCCGATGGTGTGTCAGATCAATTGACAAGCAAGGCCGGCTTTCCTAGGGTTCGCCTCATTCTTTTTTACAAGACAATTCAACTATGACCGAAGGCGACCGTATCAAACTCGAACCCAGCTGGAAACACGCCCTGCGTGAGGAGTTCGATAAGCCCTACATGGCCCAGTTGCGCGAGTTCCTGCGCCTGGAGCATGCCGCTGGCAAAGAGATCTACCCGCCTGGCCCTTTGATTTTCAATGCCCTGAATTCCACGCCTTTGGACAAGGTCAAGGTGGTCATCCTTGGCCAGGACCCGTACCACGGCCCCGGCCAGGCCCACGGTTTGTGCTTCTCGGTGCAACCGGGCGTGCCCACACCGCCGTCGCTGGTCAACATCTATAAAGAACTCAAGCGCGACCTGAACATCGACATCCCCAACCACGGCTACCTGCAAAGCTGGGCCGATCAGGGCGTGTTGATGCTCAACACCACCATGACCGTCGAGCGCGCCAATGCCAACGCCCACGCGGGCAAGGGCTGGCAGTTCTTTACCGATCGGATTATAGAAGTGGTCAGCGAGCACCAGCCACATTTGGTATTTCTGCTGTGGGGCGCCCATGCGCAAGGCAAGCAGAAACTGGTCGATGCCACCAAGCATCTGGTCCTGACGTCAGTGCATCCGTCGCCGCTGTCGGCGTATCGCGGGTTTCTGGGCTGCGGGCATTTCAGCCGCGCCAACAAGTTTCTTGAGCAGAATGGCGAGACGCCGATTGAGTGGCGGTTGCCGCCGCTCTAATACGGTAGCCCTAGCTTACAGCCGGACCTCTGCGATTGTTGAGTTACCGATATTGGCGACGTACGCAATCCGGCCGCTGGGGGCTACAACGATGCCGCGCGGCTTGTAGAAGCCTTGGATTGTGCCCGTCACGGTTTGGGTACGGGTATCGATGATGCTGACTTGGTTGCCATCGGTTTCGGTGAGGTAGGCTCGCTCTAGCATTGTGTGAAAAGCTATTTGAAAAGGGCCGAGTAAATCGTTGAGGATCGAGCTTGTCTCCTTGGTGGTGGTATCCCCGATATAGAGCCTGCGAGTCTCTCGGTAGGTGATGTAGACGCGAGCGGCGAAGCGAGCATGAGCAATGCTGGTGGGTACTCCAGTACCCGTTCTGGTTTGGAACTCGCGCTGGTTGGTGCCTAGGTTGATACCGGTCCAATGCTCGCCTACTGATGCAACGTGTGAGCGGGCATTGCCTGGGGCTACACAAATGTCGTTGGGATAACGCACGGCGGTGGTGCTGATTCGTTGGTGGTTGGTGGTGTCGATTGCGACGATCTGGCTAGCGCCATCGTCGGCGACGTAAAGGCTTGCACCGGTTGAGTTCAAAGCCATGCCATTGATGGTGGTGAACCCCCTGATTTGCTCGATAACGGTGTCGTTCGAAGTGTCGATCACCGTAATGGGGGTACCGGCCGCCCGGCTGTTGTCGCTGGCATAGAGGCGTTGGGCAGTTGGGTGCATGGCGAGCCAGATGGGCGAACCCACCTCGACAATCATCTTGAGGACCCTCATTTTTGCAGTATCGATGACCGTAATGCCTCTTGGAGTTGTTGAACTGGCGACATACAGCTTGCTTCCATCGTTGTTAAGTACAAGGCGATTAGGAGATCCCTGCACGGAAATCGTGTTGATGATCGCAGCTTCTCGTTGTCCGCGACGGTAGGGGGGGAGGGGCGTCATGTTTTAATCCTCAAGGGTTCAGTAGCACGATTGAGGATCACAGCGATGAGCTTGCCTAGCTGTGAGAATTGACAGTTCAGACAAACGGTTGTGGCCCTTCAAGAGCCACTTCCACAAGGTCAGGGCTGGCGGTTCCAGTACCTGAACAACGGCTCCGCCAGAAACAACACAAACAACAACCGCATCACCTGCATCGCCGTCACCAGCGGCACCGACAGTTGCAGGGTTTCTGCCGTGAGGCTCATCTCGGCAATGCCGCCGGGCATCATGCCCAGGGTTAACGAGCGCAGGTCCAGATGGGTGAGGGCGCTCAAGCCCACTGCCGCCAGCGTCGCCAGCGCCATGGTCAGCGCGGTGCCGATCAGGGTGCGCGCCATGAACGACGGAGCGCGCCGGAAGAACTGACGGTTGAAGTGGCAGCCTAAACCGCTGCCGATCAGCCATTGGCCGATCTGGCTGCCGCCGTCAGGCAAACCGATATGCAGATCCCACACCACGCTGGCGGTGGCACTCACCAGCAACGGCCCGAACAACCACGGGTTTGGCTGACGCAAACGCTGCCATCCCCAGGCTACCAGCGCACCGATTGGAAACAGCAACGCCAGCCAGGCCCAACTTATCGGCGCCGGATGAAACTGCGGCGCACCGCCCTCCAGCAAGTACTTGAAGATCGCCGGCACACACAACACCACCACCAGCACCCGCAGGCTCTGGCCCGCCGCGACACGGCTGAGCACCGCGCCATTGCGCGCGCCGAGGTTGACCATCTCGCCGGAACCGCCCGGCATGCTGGAGAAAAACGCAGTGGCGCGGTCTTCACCGCTGCGGCGCATCAGCCACACACCGACCACGCTCGACAGGCTGGTGACCAGCGCGCCGAAGAAGATCAGGCCGAAGTGGCTCATCACCTGTTCGATCACCACCGGGGTGAAGTGCAGGCCGATACCGATGCCCACCACCCATTGGCCGCATTTGCGCCCGCCGGGAATCTCGGCCAACTGCCAAGGCGTGAGACAACGCACCAGGATGATCGCCAGCAACGAGCCGACCATGTACGGCAACGGCCAGCCGACGAGGCTGGCCAGGTAACCGCCGGCCAGGCCGACCAGCGGTGTTCCCCACCAATGTCTGAAGGTGACCTCAGACATCGGCCACGGCACGACGCTGTTGCGCACGTTTGCGCCAGATACGCAGCAACGGTACGAGCAGCATGATGGCGGTCAGTACCCAGACACCAAAGGTGATCGGGCTCGACCAGAGGATTTCCAGCGCACCGTTGGAGATCGACAGGGCACGGCGCAGGTTCTGCTCCATCAGGCCACCGAGGATAAAGCCCAGCAGCAGCGGCGACAGTGGGAAGTCCAGCTTGCGCAGGATGTAGCCGAAGATGCCGATGGCGATCATCAGGAACAGATCGAAGGTGGTGGCATGCACCGCGTAGACGCCAATCGCGGTGATGATCGCGATCACCGGCACCAGCGCCCAGTTCGGCACGGCGAGGATGCGTGTGAAGATGCGGATCATCGGGATGTTGAGGATCACCAGCATGATGTTGGCGATAAACAACGACGCGATCAGGCCCCAGACGATGTCCGGTTGCTGTTGGAACAGCAGCGGGCCTGGCGTGATGTTGTACAGCGACAGTGCGCCGATCATCACCGCTGTCGTGCCCGATCCGGGTACGCCGAGGGTCAGCATCGGCACCATGGCGCCGCAGACCGACGCGCCGATCGCGGTTTCCGGCGCGGCCAGGCCGCGCATGTCGCCTTGGCCGAACTTGCCGCTGGCCCCTGCGATACGTTTCTCGGTCATGTAGGCAACGGCTGAAGCCATGGTCGCGCCGGCGCCTGGCAAGACGCCAATGATGAAGCCCGACACGCCGCACCGCAGGTTCACGGTCAACACCGACAAGGCTTCCTTGGCGTTGAACATCATGCGTCCGGTGGCTTTCACCGCTTCCTGGCCGCGATGGGTTTTCTCCAGCAGCAGCAGGATCTCACTGATCGAGAACAGGCCCAGTACCAGCACCACGAACTGGATGCCGTCGGTCAGATGGATGTTGTCACCGGTAAAGCGGTACACGCCACTGTTGGCATCGATGCCGACACACGCCAGGAACAGGCCGATCAGCGCCGAGACAAATGTCTTCAGCGGTTTGTCACCGGCCATGCCGCCCAGGCAGACAATCGCAAACACCATAAGGACGAAATATTCCGCCGGGCCGAAAGCAATCGCCCACTTGGCCAGCAGCGGGGCGAACAGCACCATCCCGCAGGTGGCGATAAACGCACCGATGAACGAACTCCATGCCGACAACGACAGCGCCACGCCCGCCAGGCCTTTACGGGCCATCGGGTAGCCGTCGAGGGTGGTCATCACGGTGGAGGCTTCGCCCGGGATGTTCAGCAGGATCGAGCTGATACGGCCGCCGTATTCGCAGCCCAGGTACACGGCCGCCAGCAGGATCAGCGCCGATTCCGGCGGCAGGCCCAGGGCAAACGCGATAGGGATCAACAACGCCACGCCGTTGATCGGGCCCAGGCCCGGCAACAGGCCGACCACCGTGCCGATCAAGGTGCCGCACAACGCGGTCACCAGGTTGTAGGGGCTCAGCGCGATGCCGAAGCCCTGGCCCAAATAGCCAAAAGTATCCATATCAGTTCTCCAGAACGTCGAGCAGACCGAGGGGCAGCGGTACGTCCATGGTTTTATCGAACAGCAGATAAAGACCGACGCTCATCAATGTGATGATCACCGCACCGGGCAGCCAGCGGCCGCCATACAGCCGAGCCATCGGAATGCCGATCAGCATGCTGCTGAGGATGAAACCCAGGGATTCGAAAGTGCCGGCAAACACCAGCAACAAGGCCACGCAGATCCCGATCTTGATCAGCGTGGGTCGGTCCAGCGCGGGTTCATCGTCGGTGTGTTTGGTCGGTTGCGGACGAATCAGCATGTAAAAAAGTGCCAGGCCCATCAGCCCGAGCAGCAGCAATGGGAAGGCCCTTGGGCCTACGGGCTCGTAGGAAAAAGCCGCCTGATACGGCCAGGCCATCAGCGCCAGGCCGACACAGGCCAGTAACAGCACGGCCGCGAAAATGCGTTGTAAGAGCATGGGAAACTCCTGAGCCACGTCTGTGCTCTGCACAGACGTGGCTGCGCGAACAGGGGGGCGATTACTGGATCAGGCCGAACTCTTTGGCCAACACTTTGTAGTCAGCCACCTGTTTCTTCACGTAGGTGTCCAGCTCCGGGCCGGTCATGGCGAACGGGAACAACTCGCGCTGGTCACGCAGCTTGGCGAACTCTTCGGAGGCCAGCAGTTTGTCGAACGCGTCTTTCCACCAGGCGTAGTCGGCATCGCTGACTTTTGGCCCGAGGTAGAAGCCGCGCACCACTGGCCAGACGATGTCGTAGCCTTGCTCCTTGGCGGTCGGAATGTCCTTCATTTCCGGCTCGTCCAGGCGCTTCTCGGAGAACACCGCCAGCAGGCGCATATCGCCACTTAGGATGTGCGGCATGGAGTCGGAGATGTCGGTACTGCCCACCTGGATGTGACCACCGAGCAGGGCCGTAGCGATTTCGCCGCCGCCTTCGAGGGCCACATACCGCAGCTCGCGGGGGTTGATCCCGGCAGCCTTGGCGATCAGGGCGGTTTGCATCCAGTCCTGGCTGCCGACGGTGCCGCCGGAACCGATCACCACGCTGCCCGGATCTTTCTTCAAGGCTTTTACGAGATCGTCGAGGGTCTTGTAGGGCGAATCACTTTTCACGGCAATAGCCCCGTAGCTGGTGCCCACGGCTGCCAACCAACGCACGGCGCTTTCATCAAAACGACCGAACTTGCCTTGTGCCAGGTTCAACAGCGAACCGCTGGACCAGGCCACCAGAGTGCCCGCATCGGCAGGGCGCTGGGCGACCACCGCGTTGTAAGCCACCGCACCCACGCCGCCAGGCATATAGGTCACGCGCATCGGCTTGCTCAGCAACTTCTGGTTGACCAGCGCGCTTTGCGCCAGTTTGCAGGTCAGGTCAAAACCACCGCCGGGGGAGGCCGGGGCGATGCATTCCGGGCGCTTGGGTTCATCGGCGGCCAACAGTTGGCCGGCAAACAGCATGCAGCCGGCGGCGAGGGCAAACTTACGCAGTGAAGGGGTCATGGTTATCTCCGTCTTTTTTTGTTGTGAGGTTCTACTGCCTGAGCACCCTTACCAAAGGGCAACGCTGTAGCTGACCAGTACGCGCATTTCATCCGCGTCACGGGCCGAATAGTTGGAGCGGTAGGTGGCGTTGCGCAGGCGCACGGCAACGTCTTTGAACGTACCGGTTTGCACCACGTACTTGATCTCGGTGTTGCGCTCCCACTCTTTGCCGGTTTCGCCGTTCTTGAGCTTGATGTTGTCACCCGACAGGTAACGACTCATGAAACTCAGGCCGGGAATGCCCAGCTTGGCGAAGTCGTAGTCATAGCGCGCCTGCCAGGAACGCTCGTCGGCACCGGCAAAGTCGTTGATCTGAACGAAGTTGACCAAGTACGGGTCACTGCCATCCACATACGGGAAGGCGCTGTCGCCGGACATGTGCTGGTAGCCGGCGCTGAGCTTGTGGCCATTGAGGGCATAGCTGAACAGGCCGTTGAGAGAGGTGTTGTCGATCTTGCCGCCACGGGCGGCACCCGTGTCATCACTGATGGCCAGGCGCAGGTCGGTGGCGAAGGTGCCGGGGCCCATCGGGCGTGCGGCTACCAGGCCGAGGAAGTGCTGGCGGTACACGTCGTCGAGTTGGGCGAAGTGGTAGCTGCCGGTGATCTTGTCGGCGAACTTGTAGTCCACGCCACCGAAGTTGAAGTGCTTGCCGGTGGCGCCGCTGAGGAAGCGGCTGTTCTTGTTGTTGAGGGCGATGTCCTCGTAGTTGCTGTCGTCGCGGTCCTTGGCTTTGTCCAGGCGGCCGCCGGTGAACGTCAGGTTCTTGAATTCCCTGGAGGTCAGCAGGCCACCGTTGAACGTCTGCGGCAGGATGCGGCCGTCGTTGGGCTTGAGGATCGGCAGTTCAGGCATCAGCGAGCCGATCTTCAACTCGGTGGCGGAGATCTTCACCTTGCCGGTCAAACCCAGCTTGGAATACTCATCGGCGGCGCGACCATCGTCATGGGTCGGCAGCAGGCCGGTGCCGGTGCGGTCGGGGCTGGAGTCGAGCTTGACCCCGAGCATGCCCAGCGCATCCACGCCAAAACCGACGGTGCCGTCGGTGTAGCCTGATTGCAGGTTGAGCATGAAGCCCTGGGCCCATTCGTCGCGCTTGGATTGCTGCGCACTGGTGCCATCGCGAAAGTCGCGGTTGAAGTACATGTTGCGGGTTTCCAGGGTCGCGCTGCTGTCTTCGAAGAAGGCAGCCTGGCTAAGCGGCGAAAAGCCGGCAAGGGCCGCGGCACTGGCAAGGGCGGTGTGGGTCAGGCGGGAAAAACGAACAGGCGGGCAAGCCTGGGGCTGGGTCGACAGCATCGTGGTGCACTCCGTTATTGTTCTTATTCTGGCGAAAACGCATCGAGGCGTTTTTCGGGCGCTACGGTTGAGGTAGCTGGGCAGGCAGGGCCTACCGTGTCTGGATGCTAAAGGGCGAAGCTTTCACTAACCTTTCAACTGCCTTTCAATGTTTTCGGGCTTCACAGGGCAGGCGGCGCCTGTAAACTGCCCGCCAAGGCGTGGCATCGACCACCCATGAACGAGGTAGAAATCCATGCGTGTCCTCCTGGTTGAAGACCATCTGCAACTTGCCGAAAGTGTCGCCCAGGCGCTCAAGAGCACGGGTTTGACCGTCGATGTACTGCACGATGGCGTGGCCGCAGACCTGGCCTTGAGCAGCGAGGAATACGCGGCGGTGATCCTTGATGTGGGGCTGCCGCGCATGGACGGTTTCGAGGTGCTGGCCCGTCTGCGCGCCCGTGGAAAAAATCTGCCGGTGCTGATGCTGACCGCACGCAGCGATGTGAAAGACCGCGTGCATGGCCTCAATCTGGGCGCCGATGACTACCTCGCCAAACCTTTCGAATTGACGGAGCTGGAAGCACGGGTCAAGGCACTGCTGCGCCGCAGTGTGCTGGGCGGCGAGCGCCAGCAGGCCTGTGGCGTGCTGGTGTACGACCTCGATACGCGGCGCTTCACCGTGGGCGGCGAGCTGATGACCCTGACCTCCCGCGAGCAAGCCGTGCTCGAAGCGTTGATCGCCCGGCCCGGCCGGGTGATGAGCAAGGAGCAACTCGCGTCCCAGGTGTTCGGCCTGGACGAAGAGGCCAGCCCGGATGCTATCGAAATCTACGTGCATCGCCTGCGCAAGAAACTCGATGGCCAGCCCATCGCCATCGTGACCTTCCGAGGCCTCGGCTACCTGCTGGAAGCCCGCGATGCATAAGCCCAGCAGCCTGCGCTGGCGCCTGTTGTGGAACCTGGCGCTGTTGCTGGTGCTGCTGATGCTGGCCAGCGGCATGAGCGCCTATTGGAACGGTCGCGAAGCCGCCGACACCGCATACGACCGCACGCTCCTGGCCTCGGCGCGGACTATCGCCGCTGGGCTGACCCAAGTCGACGGTACCCTCAGCGCCAACGTGCCCTATGTGGCCTTGGACACCTTCGCCTACGACAGCGCCGGGCGTATCTATTACCAGGTCAATGACATCGACCAGAAGCTGATCTCCGGTTACGAGAACCTGCCCGGCCCGCCGCCTGGCACGCCGCGCACCGATGACTATCCGGCGCTTGCGCGGTTTTACAACGCCATGTATCTGGGCCAGGAGGTGCGTGTGGTCAGCCTGCTCAAGGCTGTCTCGGAGCCGAACATGAACGGCATGGCGGAAATCCGCGTGGCCGAAACCGACGAAGCCCGCGTGAGCATGGCCCGCAGCTTGATGGCCGACACCTTGCTGCGCCTGGGCATGCTGGCGATTGGCGCGTTGCTGTTGGTATGGTTTGCCGTAAGTGCGGCGCTGCGCCCGTTGGAGCGCCTGCGCACGGCAGTCGAAGAGCGCCAGCCCGACGACTTACGGCCATTGCCGCTGGTGGAAGTGCAGCACGAGTTCGGCCCGCTGGTGCGTTCCCTCAATCACTTTACTGAACGCCTGCGCGGGCAGTTCGAACGCCAGGCGCAGTTTATCGCCGACGCCTCCCACGAACTGCGTACGCCTTTGGCGGCACTCAAGGCACGCCTGGAGCTCGGCCTGCGCGCCGAAGACCCGGCGACCTGGCGCAGCACGCTGGAAACCGCGGCCCAAGGCACCGACCGTCTGACCCATTTGGCCAATCAATTACTGTCCCTGGCGCGTATCGAAAACGGCGCCCGAGCAATTGCCGAAGGTGGCGCGCAGTTGCTGGATTTGAGCCAGTTGGCCCGCGAGCTGGGCATGGCCATGGCGCCATTGGCCCATGCACGTGGTGTGGCGTTGGCGCTGGAGGCCGACGAGCCGGTGTGGTTGCGCGGCGAGCCGACGCTGCTGAACGAATTGCTGAGCAACCTGGTGGACAACGCCCTGGCCCACACGCCGCCGGGCGGCAACGTGATTCTGCGGGTGACGGCGCCGGCGGTATTGGAGGTGGAAGATGACGGCCCAGGTATTCCGCTGGATGAGCGCGACCGGGTGTTCGAGCGCTTCTACCGCCGTAGCCAGCAAGGCATGGGCTCCGGCCTGGGGCTGGCGATTGTCGGCGAGATCTGCCGCGCCCATCTGGCGCAGATCAGCTTGCACGATGGTGCGCAGGCGGGGTTGAAGGTGCGGGTGAGTTTTATCGCCGGTTGATCAATCGAACATCGAGCGGGCTTCATCCAGCTCTGCGCGCAGTTTTTCGCTGTAGGGGTCGACGCGCAGTTTCTTCATTGCCGGCACGTTGGAGACTTCTACCCTTGCCAAAGGGTGGTCGGTGCCGTGATGGCAGTACAGCACGGCGATCTGCACCAGGTCGATGTAGTCGAGGCTGGCGGAGTCGCGCTCCAGGTTCAGGTACTGGCCCGGCAGTTTCGCCAGCATTTCCGGGAAGTCCCAGCCGCTGAGCAATTTGTCACCCAGTGCCGGGTGGATGCTGTCGATCACATGGTTGAGGCTGACCGGGTCCGACAGCAGTTCGTAATGGTCTTCGGCGTAGGTCAGGATCGGCAGCACGCCGATCTGATGCACCAAGCCGCCCAGCGCAGCCTGGTCCGGCTTGAGCTGGCTGTGGCTGCGGCACAGGGCATAGCTGACGCCCGCCACTTCCAGGCTGCGGCGCCACACATCGCGCATTTTCTGTTCTACCGTTTCGGAGCGGGCATGGAAGATCTGTTCCATCACCAGGCCGATGGCCAGGTTGCTGCTGTAGTTGGTGCCCAGCCGGGTGATGGCGGTGTGCAGGTCGGTGACTTCCTGGGTGGCGCGCAACAGCGGGCTGTTGACCACTTTGATCAGGCGCGCCGACAGCGCGGTGTCGCGACCGATGACTTTGCTCAAGTGGCTGATGCTGATTTCCGGGTCTTCAGCGGCCTGACGGATGTTCAGGGCCACTTCCGGCAATGTCGGCAGAACCAGGTCATCGTTGTTGATGGCCTTAACCAACGCCTGTTGGATTTTTTCCGCCAGTTTGTTCATTCATGCTCTCTAGGGTGCTGCAAAAAGGTACGGCGACTAACGCTGGATTTCTCGATCGCGGTCGAGAGTGTAAGGCAGCTCAAGCAGCTGCAAAACGGGGCCTTCCAGCGTGCCTAAGTGCACATCGCCACTATCGGCTGCTTCGGCTTGCAATACGGCCAGAAGTTCAATCACTTGGTCAGCTTTTGCGGCAATCACCACTTCGCCGATCGAGCTGTTGTGGCTGGGTGAAAACAGCGGGGTGCCTGGCTCGGGCATGTCAGCCGCGTTGAGGCTCAGGCGATACAAGCGACGCTTGAGTTTGCCCAGGTACTGCATGCGCGCGACGATTTCCTGGCCGGTGTAGCAACCTTTCTTGAAGCTCACGCCGCCCACCGCTTGCAGGTTGAGCATCTGCGGGATGAAGACTTCGCGGGTTTGCGGCATGACCTGGCCAATGCCGGCGCGGATCTGGCCGAGCAGCCATTCGTTCAAGTCGGCTTCCTTCAAGTGCGCGGCGAGTTGGCTGCGCACGGTGTCAGCTTGCTCGGCAGGCACCCAGAGTTCGGCACGGGCTGGGGAGACGCGGATGGCGACCAGCGCTTCGGCACGCGCCACGCTGTCGGTCTCGGCCGGTAGCTCAAGGCCCAGGCTGCCAAGCGCCTGGTCAGCGTCCGATAGCCCGAAACGCACCCAGGCGGCGCTTTCGTCGGTGAGCTTGGACTTGGAGAACACTGCGTATTTCTTCAGGTCGGCCAGCTGTGGTTCCAGCAGCTCAGTGGCCATCGCCAGCAATACGCCGTCACCTTGCAGCAGGATGCGGAAGCTCGACTGCATGCGGCCTTTTTGTGTACAGCGCGCGCCGAGGCTGGCCTGGGTGTCGCTCAGGTAGTTGAGGTTGCAGGTGAGCTGGCCCTGCAGGAACTTGGCAGCGTCGGAACCGCGGACGGCCAGAACGCCTTCGTGGGACAGCGAGCAGAAAAAAGCGGAGTCAGCCATGGGTCATCGCAGGTCAAAAAGTCATGGGTGCATCATAGAGGGGCGCCCGGCAAATGGATAGTTTCCATATGGGGCGACCAAAGCCGACTGTTCCGGTGCCGTCGGGCCTGTATACTTGCGCTCTATTTGAGGAGCGCTCCATGGTCGAAGATGTAGAAATCAATCGCCTCTACTGGCACAGCCGTCGTGGCATGCTGGAACTGGATGTGTTGTTGGTGCCTTTCACCAAAGAGGTTTATGCGACGCTCAATCAGGTAGATCGCGCCCTTTATGTCCGTCTGCTGGAATGCGAAGACCAGGACATGTTCGGCTGGTTCATGGAACGCGCCGAATCGGAAGATCCTGAGCTGCAGCGTATGGTTCGGATTATTCTGGACCGTGTTCAGCCCAAGTAATCGCTTTGAATGCCGCTGGCAGGCCTCACGGCTGTTGCTGGCGGCGTATGTGCTTGCCCAGCTGTTTGCGCTGGGCGCCTGTTTGGTCCTCGATGTTCCCTTTGCTTTCCTTGGCGTGCTGGTGTGCCTGGCCCATGCGGCCTGGGTGCTGCCACGTCATATCCTCTTGACCCACCGCTCGTCGGTTGTTGGCCTGCGTCGTGATGAGGAGGGTTGGCAGTTGTTCAGTCATGAGCGGGGATGGCACAGCGTGCAGTTGCGCCCTGACAGCCTGGCGTTGCCGCTGATTGTCGTGTTGCGCTATCGGGTGCAGGGCGAGTGGTGGCTGCGTTCGGTCTGTGTGCCGCGGGATTCGCAGGTCGCCGATGTGCATCGGCGCCTGCGGGTACGCCTGAAGTTCAGCCGCCGTAGGTGGTTGGCACCAGAATAGTGTCGCGGGCCTCGGGCAACATCTGCGGATAGTCGAGGGTGTAATGCAGGCCCCGGCTTTCCTTGCGCTCCATGGCTGAGCGAATCATCAGTTCAGCGACCTGCGCGAGGTTGCGCAATTCGATCAGGTCACGACTGACTTTATAGTTGCTGTAGAACTCATCAATCTCATCGAGCAGCAAACGCACGCGGTGCTGAGCCCGTTGCAGGCGCTTGTTGGTGCGCACGATCCCCACGTAGTCCCACATGAAACGCCGCAGTTCGTCCCAGTTGTGGGCGATGATCACGTCTTCGTCAGAATCGGTGACCTGGCTGGCATCCCAGCGGGGCAGGGCCGCCGGCACGGGGATGCGCGGCAGTTGGTCGAGAATGTCCGCAGCGGCTGAGCGGGCATAAACAAAGCATTCGAGCAACGAGTTGCTGGCCATGCGGTTGGCGCCGTGCAGGCCGGTGAAGCTGGTTTCACCGATCGCATACAGGCCGGGCACGTCGGTGCGGCCATGCTGGTCGACCATCACGCCGCCGCAGGTGTAGTGCGCGGCCGGCACCACGGGGATCGGGCCTTTGGTGATATCGATGTTGAACGCCAGGCAGCGCTCATAGACGGTGGGGAAGTGGGTCTTGATGAAGTCTTCCGGTTTGTGGCTGATGTCCAGGTATACGCAGTCGACGCCCAGGCGTTTCATCTCGTGGTCGATGGCGCGGGCCACGATATCCCGTGGGGCCAGTTCGGCACGTGGGTCGAAGCGCTGCATGAAGCGTTCGCCATTTGGCAGTTTCAGGTGTGCACCTTCTCCGCGCAGGGCTTCAGTGATCAGGAAACTCTTGGCCTGTGGGTGATACAGGCACGTCGGATGGAATTGATTGAATTCCAGGTTGGCGACCCGGCAGCCCGACCGCCAGGCCATGGCGATGCCGTCACCGCAAGCGCCGTCGGGGTTGCTGGTGTAGAGGTAGACTTTGGCCGCACCGCCCGAGGCGAGAATCGTGAAGCGTGCGCCATAGGTGTCGACTTCGCCGCTGGCGCGGTTGAGCACGTAGGCGCCGAGGCAGCGTTCGCCGTCCAGGCCCAGGCGTTTTTCGGTGATCAGGTCGACGGCGACGCGTTGCTCCAGCAATTCGATGTTGGGGCGCTGGCGAGCCTGGTCGAGCAGGGTCTTGAAGATCGCGGCACCGGTGGCGTCGGCGGCGTGGATGATGCGGCGGTGGCTGTGGCCGCCTTCGCGCGTGAGGTGGAATTCGAAGCCGCCGTCGTCACTGCTCGCGTGTTCGTCTCGGGTAAACGGCACGCCCTGGTCGATCAGCCATTGGATCGCCTCGCGGCTGTGCTCGACGGTAAAACGCACCGCGTCTTCGTTGCACAGGCCGCCGCCGGCGTTAAGGGTGTCTTCGACGTGGGATTGCACCGTATCGGTGTCATCCAGCACAGCGGCTACACCGCCCTGGGCCCAGAATGTGGAGCCGTTGGCCAGGTCGCCTTTGCTCAGGACCGCAATGCGCAGATGGCTGGGAAGGGTCAGCGCAAGGCTCAATCCGGCCGCGCCGCTGCCGATCACCAGGACATCGTGTTGAAACTGTTGGCTCATTTGAAGGATTCCGCAAAAAGCGATCCAGAGAACAGGCGCAAACAGGACGCCTGGATCGGCGAATCAAAGGGTCACACGGGCCACTAGTATATAGAGGGGGGGAGCGGCACAATAGCCACGCATTCGTGGCAATGTGAGATTACGGTGCACGGCTTGGGTAAAATCAGCTGGTTATTGAGGCGGGAACTTTTTGCATAAGCCCTGACTCAATAGCAGGTTGCCCGAAAGCTGGGAAACGTTGAGTTTATTGGCCCGTCGGGAGCATTGGACGCGTCAGAAAACCGGCGACAAGATTATTCGCGCAGCCGGCGTTACCCGCGCTGCGTTTTTCGTGCGTGCCAAATCAGTGCATGCCGGAAACTTGCTTGAGGGGGGAGAACTTTTGCGAAAAGTCCGAGTCTATGTTTGCAAGCCTGATCGTTTAGTTATGCAAGCCTCCTTCAAGTACAACGAGGAGTGTTCATGCTAACCCAGGAAGAGGATCAGCAGCTGGTCGAGCGCGTTCAACGCGGCGACAAGCGAGCATTTGATCTGCTAGTGCTGAAATACCAGCACAAAATTCTCGGGTTGATCGTGCGGTTTGTGCACGACACCCATGAAGCGCAGGACGTTGCACAAGAGGCCTTTATCAAGGCCTACCGTGCACTGGGCAATTTCCGCGGTGACAGTGCGTTTTACACGTGGCTGTACCGCATCGCCATCAACACGGCGAAGAACTATCTGGTGTCTCGCGGACGCCGCCCACCGGATAGTGATGTTAGTTCGGAAGATGCAGAATTTTACGATGGTGATCACGGCCTCAAAGATCTCGAGTCGCCGGAGCGTGCATTGCTGCGCGACGAGATTGAAGGCACCGTCCATCGCACTATTCAGCAATTGCCAGAAGATTTGCGTACAGCGTTAACTTTACGTGAATTCGATGGTCTGAGTTACGAAGACATTGCGAGCGTCATGCAGTGTCCGGTGGGGACTGTAAGGTCACGGATTTTCCGGGCCCGGGAAGCCATCGATAAAGCCTTGCAACCGTTGTTGCAAGAGAACTAAAGACAGCGGCGACAGCCAAGAGAGGAACCGCCATGAGTCGTGATGCCCTGCAGGAATCGCTGTCCGCAGTGATGGATAACGAAGCGGATGAACTGGAACTTCGTCGAGTGCTCAACGCATTTGATGATGCCGAAACCCGTGATACCTGGTCTCGTTACCAAGTCGCTCGGGCGGTGATGCACAAGGATCTTCTAATCCCTCGTCTGGATATTGCTGCGGCCGTTTCTGCTGCGCTGGCCGATGAAGCCGTTCCGGCAAAAGCTGCTCGTGGTCCTTGGCGTAGCCTCGGTCGCCTGGCAGTCGCTGCCTCGGTGACAGTTGCAGTGCTTGCCGGTGTTCGCCTGTACAACCAGGACGATATCGCTGGTGCCGAACTGGCCCAACAGACTCAGCAACCGGTCATGGCCGGTCCGCAAGTCAAAGGCCCAGCAGTACTGGCAGGCTACAAGGAAAGCTCGGACACCACCGGTCCTATGGCCAACGGTGTACTTCAAGGGCAATCCGGCTGGCAAGACCAGCGTCTTCCAGGTTACCTGCGCCAACACGCACAGGAATCGGCCCTGAAAGGCACTGAAAGCGCTCTGCCATACGCTCGCGCTGCAAGCCTGGAAAACCGCTAAACCGCTAGGGAGCATTATGCGCGCCATACCGCTCCTTACGCTGTTGCTCAGTGGTTGGTTTGCACTACCCGCCCATGCCGATGAAGCCCAAGACTGGCTTACTCGACTTGGGCGTGCCGAGCAGAAACAAAGCTTTGAAGGTACGTTCGTCTACGAGCGTAACGGCAGTTTTTCCACCCATGACATCTGGCATCGCGTCCAGAATGGTCAGGTCCGCGAGCGGCTTTTGCAGCTTGATGGTTCTGCACAGGAAGTTGTGCGAGTGGATGGTCATACCCGATGTGTCAGCGGCACGCTGGTCGCCGGCCTTGGCAATTCGCCTGATGCCCCTTCGCGCTCCCTTGATCCGCAAAAACTCAATCAATTCTATGAGCTGGCCGTCATCGGAAAATCCCGCGTGGCCGGTCGTAATGCAGTCATTGTGTCGATCGCGCCGCGTGATCAATACCGTTATGGGTTTGAACTTCACCTGGATCGTGAGACCGCACTGCCACTTAAGTCCTTGTTGCTGAACGATCAAGGTCAGTTGCTGGAGCGCTTTCAGTTCACCCGCCTGGATACGTCCACCGCGCCCAGTGATCGAGACTTGCAGCCCAGCACCGAGTGCACATCGATTGCCGTCGCCGACACAAAGGCGCCAGAAGTCGAGCCCACCGAGGCTTGGCACTTGGAGTGGTTGCCACCGGGTTTTCAGTTGGCCAATAGCAGTGCGCGTAAGGATCCCCATACCAAAGTCACGGTCGACAGTCTGATGTATGAAGATGGGCTGGCGCGCTTCTCGGTGTTTCTTGAACCGATCAGCGATGTGAGCGTGACCGAGACTCGCACCCAGTTAGGCCCTACGGTTGCAGTGTCCCGTCGTCTTAATACGGTGGACGGCGAAATGATGGTGACGGTCGTTGGTGAAATTCCTATCGGTACCGCCGAGCGTATCGCGCTGTCGGTGCGCGGTGAAAAAAAGGCCCCCACCCAGCCGTGAGTTGTTAATCCTATGTTCATCCGGCTCTTTCACTGTACGTTCATGCCAGGTTGGCTGCCGAGAGCATGAAATGTCTGGATCAGTATTTTCACTTGCAAAAATCCCCCATGTTTTTTATAGGTCAGGGCTTGTCGGCTCTGGCCTTGTTTTGTTCGCGGAACAAAAATGTCGGTCGCAGTTTTCGGCGTTTTTTGAACCCTGTCGCTCAACCCTGCTCGTCGTAACGGGAGCTGTATGTCGATACCACGTTTGAAATCCTACCTATCCATCGTCGCAACGGTGCTTGTACTGGGCCAGGCCGTGCCTGCGCAAGCGGTCGAGTTGCCTGATTTCACCCAATTGGTTGAGCAAGCCTCGCCAGCCGTAGTGAACATCAGCACCACGCAGAAACTGCCGGATCGCAAAGTGTCGAATCAGCAGATGCCTGACCTGGAAGGCCTGCCGCCGATGTTGCGCGAGTTCTTCGAGCGAGGCATGCCACAACCCCGCACGCCTCGTGGCGGCGGTGGCGGTCAGCGTGAAGCGCAGTCCCTGGGCTCGGGCTTCATCATTTCCCCTGATGGCTATATCCTCACCAACAACCACGTAATTGCCGACGCCGATGAGATTCTCGTGCGCCTGGCCGACCGTAGCGAGCTGAAAGCCAAGCTGGTGGGTACCGATCCTCGTTCCGACGTTGCACTGCTGAAGATCGAAGGCAAGGACCTGCCGGTGCTGAAACTGGGCAAATCCCAGGACCTGAAAGCTGGGCAGTGGGTTGTGGCCATCGGTTCGCCGTTTGGTTTTGACCACACTGTGACCCAGGGCATCGTCAGCGCCATTGGCCGCAGCCTGCCGAACGAAAACTACGTGCCGTTCATCCAGACCGACGTGCCGATCAATCCGGGTAACTCAGGTGGTCCGCTGTTCAACCTAGCCGGTGAAGTGGTGGGTATCAACTCGCAGATCTACACCCGTTCCGGCGGCTTCATGGGCGTGTCGTTCGCTATCCCGATCGACGTCGCCATGGATGTTTCCAACCAGCTGAAAAGCGGTGGCAAGGTCAGCCGTGGTTGGTTGGGCGTGGTGATCCAGGAAGTGAATAAAGACCTTGCTGAGTCCTTCGGTCTCGACAAACCGGCCGGCGCCCTGGTTGCACAGATCCAGGATGATGGCCCTGCCGCCAAAGGCGGGTTGCAAGTCGGCGACGTGATCCTGAGCATGAATGGCCAGCCGATTGTCATGTCGGCAGACCTGCCACATCTGGTAGGTGCACTGAAGGCGGGCAGCAAGGCCAAGCTGGAAGTGATTCGTGAGGGCAAGCGCCAGAACGTTGAGCTGACCGTAGGCGCCATCCCTGAAGAGGGTGCGACCCTGGACGCCCTGGGCAATAACAAGCCGGGTGTTGAGCGCAGCAGCAACCGCCTGGGCATCGCAGTGGTTGAGCTGACCGACGAGCAGAAGAAAACTTTCGACCTCAAGGGCGGCGTAGTGATCAAGGAAGTGCAGGATGGCCCCGCTGCCTTGATCGGCCTGCAGCCAGGCGACGTGATCACCCACCTGAACAATCAAGCAATCGACACCACCAAGCAGTTCACCGACATCGCCAAAGCGCTGCCGAAGAATCGCTCGGTGTCGATGCGTGTGCTGCGTCAGGGGCGTGCCAGCTTCATTACCTTCAAGCTGGCCGAGTAATCCGCTAAGCCAATAAAAAGCCCCGCCGTCGGTTAACGATGGCGGGGCTTTTTTATGGGTGATGGGTTTAGCCCATCATCCCTTTTACCAGACGTTCCTGTTCGATCAGTTCACGTTGGCGTGCGTCGATACGTGACGACAGCGGGAAGTTGCTGCCCGCGCGGCGCTTGGCGAAGTCCAATTGCTGAATCGCCTGCTGGAAGTCACCCACCAGGGCAAAGT
Organism: Pseudomonas sp. 2822-17; assembly: GCF_002742485.1. Taxonomy (NCBI): domain Bacteria; kingdom Pseudomonadati; phylum Pseudomonadota; class Gammaproteobacteria; order Pseudomonadales; family Pseudomonadaceae; genus Pseudomonas; species Pseudomonas sp. 2822-17. The sequence goes on along the minus strand of NZ_LJRZ01000926.1, from coordinate 237,546 downwards.
ATTCGGCGCGTGCTTGATGCAGGCCGATGATGTTGCCTGACAACCCACGGGTCTCGGCGACTTGATACCACACGTCTGGATCGTCTGGACGGGACTTGAGCAAGCCATCCAAGGCCTTTTCCGCGTCGGCTGTACGATTCTGTTTCAGCAGCAAGTCGACCCGGATCTGATTCAGTGGGTAGTTGCCAGGGTATTGGGTCAACATCCGATCGGTGCGTTGCTGGGCATCGGGCAGATGGCTGTTGTCTATATCCAGCTGGATCTGCGCCAGGTTGTACGTGATGTCATTGGGTGCCTTGGCCAACAAGGGCTGCAGGCTCTCTCGCGCCAGCTTGAACTGTGAGGCCTTGATTTGGGCGATGGCCAAGCCATAGCGCGCCACATCGTTTTTCGGGTTCTCGTCCAGTTGCGCCTGGAAGCGCTTGGCGGCGAGTCCCGAGGTGTCCTCATATTGCAGCTGCACCCGTGCGCGGATCAGTTGGTAGCGCAGGCTGTCCTCCTTGCCACCGGGCTTGGATTGCTCTGCGCGGTTACGGGTGTCGGCGATCCGCGATTCGGTGACCGGGTGCGTCAGCAGGAATTCCGGTGGCTTGGCGTCGAAGCGGTATTGGCGTCCCAAACGCTCGAACATCGTCGGCATGGAGCGCGGGTCGTAACCGGCTTTCTCCAGGTTGACGATGCCGATACGGTCCGCCTCTTGTTCATTCTGCCGAGAAAACCGCCGTTGTTCCTGGATCGCCGCCGCCTGGGTGCCGGCAATCGCAGCAATGCCCGCATCGCCTGCGCCGGCGGCTGCCGCGATGATGCCGCCAAGCAGGGCAGCCATCATCGGGATTTGCATGCGCTGTTGTGCTTCAACACCCCGGGCGAAGTGACGTTGGGACAAGTGAGCCAATTCGTGGGCCAGCACCGAGGCGTATTCGCCTTCGGTCTGGGCGTTGAGAAACAGGCCGCCGTTCACGCCGACGATGCCGCCTGGCGCGGCAAAAGCGTTGAGCTGCGGGCTGTTGATCAGGATGAACTCCAGGCGTCGGTCGTTCACCTGGCTGGTTTCTACCAGCTTGTACACGCTGGTTTCGACGTAATCCTTGAGTTGCGGGTCGTTCAGTTGGGAAACCTGCCCGCGCAGATAAGCCAGCCAGGCACGGCCCAATTGAAATTCCTGTTGTGGCGAGACAATGGCAGAACTGGCGTCGCCAAGCGACGGCAGGTCGTCAGCAAAGCCCGGAGAGGCCAGCAGGCAAGCCAGCGTCAGCAGGGTAGGGCGCAAAAAAGTCATGCACAGAGCCTTTGGACAAAGAGGTTACTGTAGCCGGACACTGAGCGTCGGACCAGATATTCTAAGCGCCCCGAACGCTTGCCCGGAGTAAACCCATGACCGACGCTGTAGCCTTTGATGCCGAGCTTGACGCCAGCGGCCTCAATTGCCCGTTGCCTTTGCTGAAGGCCAAGCTGGAATTGAATCGATTGGCCAGCGGTGCTGTGCTCAAGGTGATCGCCACGGACGCAGGCTCCCAGCGCGATTTCCGCACCTTTGCCAAACTGGCCGGCCACACCCTGCTGCATGAAGAAGATGCCGCCGGTGTTTACCGTTACTGGTTGCGCAAGGCCTGAGCCGCTGCCCCTACCAACCGAGGTTGATTGATGTTCAAAGTGTTACGAGACTGGATCCAGCGCTACTTCTCTGATGAAGAGGCTGTGGTGCTGGCCGTCCTGCTGTTCCTGGCCTTTACTGCCGTGCTCACCCTGGGCGGCATGCTGGCGCCCGTACTCGCGGGGATGGTGCTGGCTTACCTGATGCAGGGCCTGGTCACTACCCTTGAACGCTTGCGCTTGCCGGGTGGTGCGGCGGTGGGGCTGGTATTTGCCTTGTTCATGGGCCTGCTGGTGGTGTTTGTCGTAGTGGTGTTGCCGCTGCTGTGGCATCAACTGATTACGCTGTTCAATGAGCTGCCGGGCATGCTTGCCAAGTGGCAGTCGCTGTTGCTGCTGTTACCGGAGCGCTACCCGCATCTGGTGTCGGATGAGCAGGTGTTGCAGGCTATCGAAGTGGCGCGCGGCGAAATCGGAAAATTCGGGCAATGGGCGCTGACGTTTTCCCTGTCCAGTCTGCCGCTGCTGGTCAACATCATGATCTACCTGGTGCTCGTTCCGATCCTGGTGTTCTTCTTCCTCAAGGACCGCGCAATGATCGGACGCTGGGTGAGTGGCTACCTGCCGCGTGAGCGAGCGCTGATCACGCGGGTGGCCGAGGAGATGAACCGCCAGATCGCCAACTACATTCGTGGCAAAGTCATTGAAATCATCATCTGCGGCGGCGTTACCTACATCGCCTTTATTGCCCTGGACCTGAATTACGCGGCCCTGCTGGCATTGCTGGTCGGTATTTCAGTGGTGGTGCCGTATGTCGGCGCGGTGGTGGTGACGGTGCCGGTGACACTGATTGCGCTGTTCCAGTGGGGCTGGAGTGACCAGTTCATCTACTTGATGGCGGTGTACGGGATCATCCAGACACTGGATGGCAACGTGCTCGTGCCGCTGCTGTTCTCGGAGGCGGTCAACCTGCACCCAGTGGCGATCATCTGCGCGGTGTTGTTGTTTGGCGGGTTGTGGGGATTCTGGGGAGTGTTCTTTGCGATTCCCCTGGCAACGCTGTTCAAGGCGGTGCTGGATGCATGGCCACGGCAGGAGCCCGTTGTTGCGCCATTATTGTAGTGAGCGGGCTTGCCCCGCGCTGGGCTGCGGAGCAGCCCCGATAAAAAACGCCGCGTTCTTACAGAAAGAACGCGGCGTTTGGTTTTAGGGTTGCTACGCAGCCCAGCGCGGGGCAAGCCCGCTCACAACAATAAGTCAGCTGTTCAGAGTCTGTGCTGCTGCCAATACGGCATCCACATGCCCAGGCACTTTCACCCCACGCCATTCCTGACGCAGCACGCCATTCTTGTCGATGAGGAAGGTGCTGCGATCCACGCCAAGGTATTCCTTGCCATACAGCTTTTTGAGTTTGATCACATCAAACAGCTGGCAGACCGCTTCGTCCTTGTCGCTGATCAGCTCAAAGGGGAATTCCTGCTTGCCCTTGAAGTTCTCGTGGGACTTCACGCTGTCGCGCGACACGCCAAACACTTCGGTGTTGGCCGCCTTGAACGCCGCGTATTGGTCACGAAAACCCTGGCCTTCGGTCGTGCAGCCCGGAGTGCTGTCCTTCGGATAGAAGTAGATCACCACCTGCTTGCCCTTGAGGGCGGCAAGGCTGAAGGTCTGGCCACTGGTGGCCTGGGCTTCGAAGTCGGCTACGGGTTGGTCGATGACTACTGCCATGGGTACTTCCTTACATTGGGTTCTGTGGGCGCCATGGTTCGATCAACGCGTCTAGGTTCAGGGCGTCGGCGAAATCCAGGAACTGGTCGCGAAGCCAACTGATCTGCACACCGGCCGGCAAGGTCACGGTAAAGGTGGCGTTGAGCATGGTGCCGCCGGTTTGCGGGGCCTGGTAGGTGTCACAGGTCAGGTTTTCCAGTTCGACGTTGTGGTCGATAAAGAACTGGCACAGCTCATTGACGATGTCCGAGCGGTAGGCTGAGCTGACGTAAGCGACGTATGGCAGCGCTTGCGGGCGATTTTCCAGCGCGGCGCTGCGCACAACATTGACGGTGAAGTCATGCTTCTTGGCCAGGCCCGGCAGGCCGGTTTCCAGGCGTGCCAGGGCGTCCCAGGTGCCGGAGATCTGCAGGACCAGCGCACTGCACTCGCCGTGGCGGGTCAGGCGGGAAGTCACGACGGCGCAGCGGTTTTCATGGCTGGCGCGGCACAGGACGTTGGTCAGCTCCATGGGGTTGGCGCCGAGGGCACTGATAACAAGGAATTGTTCGCGAACTGTGGGGGTGGACATGCAGCCTTCCTAAACGATGAGCGGTCGATACTCTGAGAGCCGTATCGATCAAAGCATGAAGGGTAGCGAAAAGCGCCGCCAAGGGATAGGAGGTGGCGTTTTCATTACGTGAACGGCGTGATTACACCCCGCTGTAACCCTTGCTTTCATCCAATGATGGCATTGCCCATCGTTTAGTTGCCCCATAACGCATCCTCACGCGGTACTTCGCTTGTACAAGCATCTTGGCGCCAGTACCATTACGGCTCTCTTTTTCCGGCAGGAGCGGTTGCATGATTGCGGGCAGTATGGTGGCACTGGTCACACCCATGGATGCACAAGGTCATCTCGACTGGGACAGCCTGGGCAAACTGGTGGACTTCCACCTGCAAGAAGGCACCAACGCCATTGTGGCGGTCGGCACCACAGGTGAATCGGCCACCCTCGATGTGGAAGAACACATTCAGGTGATCGAGTTCGTGGTCAAGCGTGTCGCGGGCCGTATTGCCGTCATTGCCGGTACGGGCGCCAACTCGACGCGTGAAGCGATCGAGCTGACCAAGAACGCCAAGAAGGCCGGCGCCGACGCTTGCCTGCTGGTAACCCCGTACTACAACAAGCCGACTCAGGAAGGCTTGTACCAGCACTTCAAAGCCATTGCCGAAGCTGTGCAGATCCCGCAGATCCTCTACAACGTACCGGGCCGCACCGCCTGCGACATGCAGGCCGCGACCGTGATCCGCCTGTCCACCGTGCCGAACATCATCGGCATCAAGGAAGCCACCGGCGACCTGCAGCGCGCCAAGGACATCCTGGCCGGCGTGAGCAGCGATTTTCTGGTGTATTCCGGTGACGACGCCACCGCTGTCGAGCTGATCCTGCTGGGCGGCAAGGGCAACATCTCCGTGACCGCCAACGTGGCCCCGCGCGCCATGAGCGATATGTGTGCCGCCGCCATTGCCGGCGATGCAGCCACTGCTCGTGCAATCCACGAGAAGCTGATGCCGCTCAACAAGACACTCTTTATCGAATCCAACCCTATTCCCGTGAAATGGGCGCTGTTCGAGATGGGCCTGATGCCGGACGGTATCCGTCTGCCGCTCACCCGCCTCAGCGAAGCCTGTCACGAACCGCTGCGACAGGCCCTGCGCCAGTCCGGCGTCCTGGTTTAATTGAGGAAGCACTACGCATGAAGCGATTGGCCGGACTTTCCGCACTTGCCTTGATTATCTCCAGCACCAGTGGCTGCGGTTGGATCTGGGGCCCGGAAGGCTACTTCCGTGACCGCGGCAGCGATTACCTGGAAGCACAAGCAACCAAACCGATGCAATTGCCGCCGGACGTCAACGTCGCCAAGCGCCTCGATCCGTTGCTGCCGATTCCACGCAACGTCGCCGACGACACCACTAAAGGTGAGTACGTGGTGCCACGTCCGCAGCCGATCTCGGCCGTGGCGGACGCCAGCGACTACAGCTTGCAGAAGAGCGGTGATTCCCGCTGGATCGTGGCTCAGCGCCCACCTGCCGAAGTCTGGCCAGTGGCCGTGCAGTTCTTCCAGGACAACGGTTTCCGTATTGACGAGCAGCGCCCGCAGACCGGTGAATTCACCACGGCATGGCAGCAAGGCAACGAGCTGTCCGCCACGATGGCCAAACGCTTGCAGGCCGGTGGTGTAGCCGCCGACAGTGAAGCCCGCGTGCGTGTGCGCATCGAGCCAGGCGTGCAGCGCAACACCAGTGAAGTCTACGTCGTGAGCGCCGAGCGTCCTGCCGGCAGCACGGCCAACGTCGACTTCACCAACCGCTCGGTCAACACCGGCGTTGACTCGGCGCTGGTCGACGAAATGCTGGCCAGCATGAGCCGTATCTCCGAGAAGGGCGGTTCCGTTTCCCTGCTCGCCGCCCGTGATTACGACACCCCGAGCCGCGTCAGCCTCACCGAGGACGGCAGCGGCAACGTGGTGCTGAACCTGGGCGAAGACCTGGATCGTGCCTGGGCCAGCGTCGGTCGCGCCCTGGAGCAGGGCCCTTGGCGTGTTGAAGACATCAACCGCAGCCTGGGCCTCTACTACATCAACGTGGCTGAAAAGGCCGAGCGTAAAGACGACGAGCCTGGTTTCTTCGGCAAGCTGTTCGGCAGCCAGCCGACCAAGGAAGAAATCGAGACCCGCGCCGAGCGTTATCAGGTTCGCTTGAGCAAGGTTGGCGAGACCGTGCAGGTCACCGTCGAGAAGAACATCAACACCGTTGCGCCAGCTGAAACAGCGCGCAAAGTGTTGGGTGTGATTCAGGACAACCTGGGCTGATCCGATGCGTTTTGCTGTTCTCGGTAGCGGTAGCCAAGGGAACGGCACGCTGGTCGCCCACGACGACACGTACGTATTGGTGGATTGTGGTTTCTCGTTAAAAGAAACCGAGCGGCGCCTGCTGCGCCTGGGGGTTCACCCCGCGCAGCTGAGCGCGATTCTGGTGACCCACGAACATGCCGACCACGTGCATGGCGTGGGTTTGCTGTCTCGGCGCTACAATCTTCCGGTGTACCTGAGTCGCGGCACCTTGCGCGGGATGCGCAAACCCATTGAACCCGCAGGTTTCCTGGCTGGCGGTGAGCAATTGCAAATCGGCGCCTTGAGCATCGATGTGATTGCCGTGGCGCACGACGCCCAGGAGCCGACGCAGTATGTATTCAGTGATGGCCAGCGGCGCTTCGGCGTGCTGACCGACTTGGGTTCCTACTGCGCGAAGGTGCTGGACGGTTACCGGAACCTCGATGCCTTGATGATCGAGTCCAACCACTGCCGAGACCTGCTGGCTCGCGGTCACTACCCCTACTTTCTCAAGCAGCGGGTGGGCGGCGAACTGGGACATTTGAACAACCATCAGGCGGCGTACCTGGTGTATGAGTTGGGCTGGCAAGACCTGCAACACCTGGTCCTGGCCCACCTGAGCAGCAAGAACAACCTGCCGACGCTTGCCCGGCAATGTTTTGTCGACACCCTCGGGTGCGACCCGGACTGGCTGCAACTGGCCGATCAAGATTCAGGGCTCGACTGGCGACATATCGCCTAGCCCACCTCACTCAAAGCGGAGCCCATCATGGAAAAACGTGAAGAACTCTACCGCGGCAAAGCCAAGTCGGTGTACAAGACCGACGACGCCAACCGCCTGATCCTGCTGTTTCGCAACGACACTTCGGCGTTCGACGGCAAGCGCATCGAACAACTTGATCGCAAAGGCATGGTGAACAACAAGTTCAACGCCTTCATCATGCAGAAACTCGAAGAGGCCGGTATTCCGACCCAATTCGACAAACTGCTGGGCGACAACGAGTGCCTGGTGAAGAAGCTGGACATGATCCCGGTCGAATGCGTCGTACGTAACTACGCCGCCGGCAGCCTGGTCAAGCGCCTGGGTGTGGAGGAGGGCCTCAAGCTCAATCCTTACACCTTCGAACTGTTCCTGAAAGACGACGCCAAGGGCGACCCGTTCATCAACGAGTCCCACGTCGTGGCATTCGGCTGGGGCACCGCTGAACAACTGGCCCGCATGAAAGAGTTGTCCCTCAAGGTCAACGACGTGCTGAACAAACTGTTCGACGACGCCGGCCTGCTGCTGGTCGACTTCAAACTGGAATTCGGCGTATTCCACGACGGCTCCATCGTCCTGGGCGACGAATTCAGCCCGGACGGCTGCCGCCTGTGGGACAAGGACACCAAGAAGAAGATGGACAAAGACCGCTTCCGCCAAGGCCTCGGTGACGTTATCGAAGCCTACGAAGAAGTCGCCAATCGTCTCGGCGTACCGCTGTAATCGACGCAAGCATCTGATAGCACGGAAAAAAATCGCTTCGGCGCTTTGCTTTCCTGATTCACGCTGTTATGATGCGCGCCGTTGGAGAGATGCCAGAGTGGCCGAATGGGACGGATTCGAAATCCGTTGTACCTTCACCGGTACCTAGGGTTCGAATCCCTATCTCTCCGCCATACAAATGAAAGCCCCGTAGATCAAGGTCTACGGGGTTTTTTTGTTTTCTGATTGTACTACTCTGTTGTACTACTGCCTGCTCGTTACTCAGTGTAGAAAATCGGCGAGGCAGTCGAGCCCTGCATGATCTGGATTGAGTGAGTGCAGTCGCTGCGAGCCACGTAACTCTCGCTGCTTCGGGCGATAGCCTTGGCGTTACTGGCGTAGTAAATCCAGTACCAGTGCCCCGAATTGTCTTTCTTCTCCCAATAGCATGGATATGTAACGTCTGCCATGTTGGTGTTTTCCTTCGCCCATTATTTGAGTCCGTAAGGTTAGCTGGGGTCGGGGGAATGGCAAGGTGCTACCACCATTCCTACATGGAAGCGTTCAGCTTTCAATGTGGATGCACGTCACAGCGGGGCACTCGCCAGCAGCATCCCTATCACCCTGCCGTGGCACCCGAATCTCGGCCAGCGTAAGCTCCTACTAACGGTAAGGGTGGATATGACGCGATGATCAAAGACTACTTGAGGGAAGAATTCGACAGGTTTGCTTCGAAGGTGGCGCAGTTGCATCAGCACAAGGCTCAAGTCAACAAGATATACACCGAGCAACACCAGTCGATCCAGAAGTTTCACGGCCAGCTTCCAGACTGGGCGCTTGAATCTCAATACGGGATCAAGCACTACTTTCATTTCAGGTCGCCATCAACCGGCGAAGACCTCTCGCATGATTCCCCGCCATTATCTCTGGAGGATCGGCTTGAGTTAAACGTGCTTCAGAAATTGAAAACTTATCAGTGGCTGCTTGTGGAAGCATACGAAGCCTTTGAAGACTTCCTTGAAAGGGCATACGCATACTGTGGCCTTGCTGGGATGAGCATATGGGTGCGTCCAGTCAAATGGAGTCACGAGGGTTCCAATGACATCAAGCACTACCACCAACTTCCTACACCCAAGGACCGGAAACCGTACGCACAGCTTCAGGCATTCCGGCGGGCGTCGAAGCATTTCGAGCGTTATGAATCCGATAACCCAACAGGGGCGAATTACCGGGTGATACTTGTGCTGATCGAGAAGTTGAGGCACTTCATCGTGCACGATGGAGGTTACTACAACGACGCCGGTACTCTCGCAGGCAAGGTACAGCGAGAATTGCCGGGCATGGACATAAAAAGCGTGATGGGGTTCGTGAACTCATTCTTCATACCACACGCCCACAGCCAGATTGTGGACTTGCTGGAATACCCAGCAGACCCTAAAGCTGATAAGCCGTTAGGCACGTTCCATGACCCGATGCTTGGGTTCTTCAGGAACCTCATTGAGTATGGCCTTCTGATTTTCGAAACGATCCAAATGCAGCGTGAAGCCGAAAAGCGATAAGAGGGTGACTTTATGGCGAAAACCACCGCCGCCCGGAGAGACCTTGCATTCTTCGAACTACTTCGAATTTGGCTAGCAGAAATAATGGCCGGGGCGGTAGTCGGTCTGAACACGCCTCAAGGATGCGCAGCTTGAAAACACTATTAGTGGTGGCATTGGTTGGGATGTTCTGTAGCGGATCGGTCGTCGCTGGCTTCACTGGCGGGAATGCTCTGCTCGCACAGTGCCAAGGCGTGCTTCCTTATGTGGCTGGCGACGAAATCAAGGGTGGCCCAACTATCGCTAAAGGAATGTGCGTAGGACTCGTTGAAGGTGTTCTGAAAACAATGCAGAGCTTGAATAGCCACCTTCCGAACGAGTTTAAAACATGCTTTCTTGAAAGGTCTGTAACAATAGGCGAGGCAGTACAGGCAGTAGTCGATTACTTGTGGACTACCGAACTCAGGGACACTGATGACGCTACTTTTAGCGATGTTTGCCATCCAAGATGCTTATCCCTGCAAGTGACATCGCATTTTTCAGGCGAAATCTCAAATCCCGCGCCGCGAGAGCCATGCACTTCAAGGCGTTCTCTGATACCGGTCAGGGAAAAATAATGGGTGGGGCTTGGCGTCTGGAAAACGGGGTTAAAGCGACACCCTCTTAACGCGAACACGGCTACTCTGCGTTAAAAGCTGAACGATTCTTAAATAAGAGACGGACACCGTACGCACGGCATGCCTTCTGTGGCTGCTCACAAGGTCGCTGGAGAGGCGATCAGGGGCAAGTTTTGGCTGTATAAGTTGTAATGGCGTTGCTCATTGGTGCTGTCAGGCGCTTGGTGATACAGCGTTGTGATTGCCTGAGCTGAGGACATTAGAAAGCCCGCGACATGGAGGACGGTATGATGTTCGTGTTGGAGGTCGTTTGTCGCTGTGGCCTGCTGTGTGATTTCGCACACTGGCGTGCATGACGGTGTGAGCTGAACCCCTTACAGGATGTGGCCTGTGGAGGTCTTACACTTCAATCTTGATTCCGGTATATGCGTACCTAGAGTGGGGTGAGGGTGAGTCTTTCAGGGCGTTAGGATTTATTCCAGTGCCGTTTGACTGTGGCAATACCAACCCCCAGTTCAGCGACTACCTTTGCCCGTGTCATATTTTTAGCCTTCAGGCGCTACACCGATGCAGTCGTGTCGGTTGCTTCTGGACGTCCTAGGTTCTTGCCTCCAACCTTGGCACGGGTCAGAGTCGGAAGGCAGCAGCCACAGCGGGAGCATTGTTGCCGGGGTGTGGCTGGTGGGGTTGCCTCCTATCTTTAAGCTCTTGAAATATCGAGGCTTTATCAGTTAGAAATCTCGAAGTGTGACAGCGTTTAGGTACACCCAAGTGGTGCGCTGTACTGAGTACTCTAGCTCGCTAAAGCGTCCTCTCCAAGCTTCGTGTCCCTCGCAAATAGACTTGTTCTCCTACACGGCATAATCTCATGTATTGGCTGGGATAAAAGCCCACCACATTGCCTTCTGCCAATGATAAGCTGTAAGAAATAAAGTCTTGAGCATGGACGCACAGTATGAATCCAAAATTCAAAAATTTGACCATCAGTGGATGGCGCCAGTTCCATAACGTCTCAGTTGACTTCCATCCTAGACTTACAGTGATCACTGGTGCTAATGGAGCGGGTAAAAGTAGTTTGCTAGGGCTACTCACCCAACACTTTGGCTGGCAGAAGATATTTCTTGGGACGCCACTTAAACGACGCATAAATGGCGTGGCTCGCTTTCTCAGTGGCTTTCGCAGACGAAAAAGCATACATTCGCACGAACAGGAAGTTGGGAATATTAGTTATTCTAACGACACGGGGGCGTCTATTCGAACTGCTACTGAGGGTATTCAGTTCGCAGTGTCGATACACAATCAGCAGCCAGTCCTAGGAACATTTATATCTTCCCATCGCCCTCCGCCCGTGTTTCAACAAATATCGCAGATAAACGTTTATGCAATAAGTGCTGATAATGCCTATGCTCAGTACCATGGCGAATCCATTCAGCGATCACAGGGGCAGAGCCATGGGCCGGGACCAATTTTTCGATTGAAAGAAACTCTGGTCTCTATTGCTCACTTCGGAGCGAAAACAGACTATAGCTCTGGCGACCCGGCAGCAATAGAAATCCTTAACGGATTTTCTAGGGTGCTCAAAGAAATTTTACCGCCCAGTTTAGGCTTCAAAGAAATCTCAATACGAATGACAGATGTTGTATTGGAAACAGAAACTGGAAATTTTTTGATGGATGCCGCGTCTGGTGGCGTCATGGCAATTATTGATATAGGTTGGCAAATATATATTTATTCACTTACTTCTGGCGTTAGTGGTGCTGATGGGTTTACTGTTGTAATGGACGAGCCGGAAAATCATCTACACCCATCAATGCAGCGCTCATTGCTTGGCAACTTGATGAAGGCATTCCCAACAGCACAATTTATTGTAGCAACGCATAGTCCCTTCATGGTTTCATCTGTTCAGGACTCCACTGTTTACGTTCTTCGATACGTTTCAGTTGAAGAGTCGCAAGACGATTTGGATTTGGATGATGGCTTGCCTTTCACGAAGCTTGTCTATAGCGAACGACTTGATGTTATAAATCGTGCAGGGAGCGCTAGCGATATTCTTCGTGACGTACTTGGTGTGCCTGTAACAGTTCCTGCATGGGTTGAAGAGGAACTGAACTCGTTAATAACTGAATTTAGAAGCGTCGAATTGAGTGTTGAGAATCTTGCTGAGCTTCGTAGAAGAATGGCCAGTTTAGGGTTTGGGGAGTTATATCCACAGGCCCTCTCGAAGTTGGTGGAAGATAAATGATCCGGCTCATTAAAACTTCACCCCCTGATGCGCTCGTGTTGAATGGTGAGGCGTGGACGTCTACCGTTTTAGAAAAGATTGCGGCAGGAATTGATCCGACACCTACCGAGCTTTCGAGATACAGAATTCCTGCAATTAAGATTGCTTTGCTTAAAGAGACAAATGGTAAGTGTGCTTACTGTGAGTCAAAATTTGAACATATAGCGTATGGCGATGTTGAGCACATCTCTCCGAAGTCGTTAGATCCTGCGCGTATTTTCAATTGGGATAACCTAACTCTAGCTTGTGATGTTTGTAATACGAATAAAGGGAATAACTTTCCTTTCGGTGAGGGGCTTATTGATCCTTATGTCAAGACACCGTCTGACCATTTTCGAATAGTTGGTCCGCTTATTTTCGGCGTGCCCGGCGACGATGATGCACGGCTTACGGAACTTACTCTTAAACTAAATAGGCCTGCTCTTATAGAAAGGCGTCAACAAAAAATAAATTATCTTCGCGAGCAAGTTGAAGTGATCGCCCGAGCCCCGGCCCGGTTACAATCTTTGCTAAAAGAAAATTTACAGGCGGAAATATTGGGTGATCAGGAGTATTCTGCTATTGCGAGTGAATACCTAGCTCCATATATTAGGCATAGCCCACCACCAGTATCGATTGCCTTGGGGGCTGCTGCTCCGTAATTTCGCGTAATAAGAGAATGTAGCGGCATAAAATAAGTGCCGTTACATTATATGCGGTATTATAAAGTTTGCTTTTAGGGTTAGGCTCTTCTCCGGTTTTTTCGCTGCGTCGGTTCTAGCGCTAAAATATGTTGGTTAGGAGTAATGTTGGATACAAACCTGTGGTGCTAAGCGAAGGGCCACGGCTTAGTGAAGCTCGGGCTGTAATTTTAAATAACTTTAAGCTATTGGCGCCACCGCTATTGGTGCGAGCAACGGGGTGATTATCGCTTTTCAGAAGGGTTTCGTTTCTTTCTTGATCCTGTACACCGTAGCGACACCACAGTCTGCCAGCTTAGCGATCTGGTCGGCAGACATGGTTGGATGTTTTTGCATTAGGGCCTGTACCTCGGCCCACTTGGCAGCGTTCCTGCCTTTGCCTGACGGCTTCCAATCAGGATCAGCAGCCTTTTTGTTTTCCAATCCTTGCTTGATGCGCTCCACACGCTTCTCTTGATCCAGTCGTGCCATGGTTGCCATCAGGTCAATCAACATGTTGTTGATCACATCCATGATTTGGCCGGTGATTCCTTTCGCTTCAACCAGCATGTGACTCGTAGGTAAATCAGCAACAACCAGACGCAAGCCTTTGGCCTTGATAGTGGCCTTGAGAGTGTCCCAGTCTGCTTGTGAGAGGCGGCTCAGGCGGTCTACGGACTCAACCAATAGCACGTCTCCACCTTTCGCTTTACCAAGCAAGGCGAGCAGCTCGGGACGGTTGAGCTTGGTGCCGCTGATGTTCTCGGCATACACGCCAACGATGTTCAAACCCTTCTCGGTAGCGAACGATTCCAGAGCAACTCTCGCACGGTTGGCATCTTGATCTTTGGTCGATGCTCGGAGGTACAAGTGGGTGTTCATGGGGTGCTATCCTTTGTCATTTTATTTGATAGTCTAATGATAATATGATCGTATAGCTTTCAGCAATAGACTATTGATAGTTATTGCCTGACAGTGCTTGGACTACCGTATAGGTCTACTTCTTTGATAGCGATTATTGCCGAAGCTTAAGAATTCCAGCTGTGATGGCGGAGGCGTTCGCATCGAGAGTCTGCAATGCAGTGACGGCGTTCTCATGGACTTCGTTTGAACCACTGGCTCTAGCCCATAGAGCCACTTCTTCGATTGCGGCGGCTAGCGCGTGCTGGTTGTGCAGCAGAAGGGTTAACACGTCTGCTGTTGCTATGCGGGCATCTGTTTTATCTGGCACGGCTCATTCCTTGAGTTTGTCTTTGGAGGTCGTCAGAGCCCTTTCAGCAGCTCCGACAGTGTCATCCCCAAACCCCCAGCAAGCACGTTGGTAGCTTCAAGGCTGGGGTTGGCTGTGCCCGTCTCAATGCGAGACATATAGGTGCGAACAAAGCCGCACTTGTCGGCGAACGCTTCTTGGCTGAGGCCTTGGCTGCTGCGAAGCTCGCGGATTCGCTGGCCAAAGGCTTTTCGTAACTGTTGGTTTATCTGCATTCACGAATGATGGTGGGATGTGCCCTGATCGTGAACACACTGAGTGATGACACACTAAGTGATACAATCATTCCATCAGTCTGGCACGAGGTATGTCCCCATGAACGAGAAAATCTTTGTACTCGCAAATCAGAAGAAAACGACCAGCCACGTGCTGCATCTCGTTCTCTCAATTATTACCTGTGGTATCTGGTTGATCGTTTGGGCTGCTATCGCGGCGAGTAACAGTCGCCATAACAAGAAGATCGCTGGAGAAATGAATCACATTCTCTATTACAAGGAGCGAGGGCTCGATGATATAGCTGCCGCTAAACAGGCGAGGGATGATATTGCTCAGGCCGCAGCAGTCCATCGTAGAGCCTTGATTGTTGTTACAGTGGTCGTTCTGCTATACCTGTTGTCGACACAAGTGAAGCACTGAGCCCGTTCGCCAGTGCGGTGGTATGCAGTACTACCTGTGATCGTCGTTATACGTTGAAAGCGCAGCTTTGAGCTAGATGCCCTGATCAGCTTCGCTGGTTAATCGCACCGAAAGCGTCAAGCTTTCAGTGGTCCATGATCAATGATTAGGCACTGCTGACCTGACGGTCGAAGAGAGCACCAAGAACAAATCATCACAAATCCAGCTTTTGCCTTTGATCTTGATTGTTGGTGCAAGGTGGTTAGCGACAGCTAACGATGGTATCCCGTTCAAGCTTCGCTTGGCTGGTTGCACGTCAAGGCGGCAAGCCTTGGAGAAGTGAGGGGGTGAAATTTACAAATCATTCACCCACCTTCCATTTCAGTAGAGTCAACGCTGTAAGCGTCGCTTAAACGGGGTACCCATCCAAGTACATCAAGGTCAAAAGCGAGAAGCTTTGGAGTGTGCTGATGCTATTGGATTGGATGGTGTGCTGAGCCAATATCGGGACGATACGGTATTTGTATCTCTTATTTATCTGTCGTTAATTAAACTTACTGACCCCCTAACGATCTTCTCGTCAGGGGCGAGCAGTGTTGATTTACGCGGCCTGCAACTCTACTTGCCACTTCTTGACAGTGGTCTTGGATACGCCGGTTTGTCGTGCAATCGCTTTTATCGCCTCACCTTCGCTCAGCAGTTGTAGCACTTCCTTTCGCTTCGGGTGCTCTACCCGCATAGTCTGCTTTTCCTCGATCACGTTGGTCGGCCAGAGCTGGTCAAAGTCAATCTTCAAGTCAAATTGAAGAAGAGTCTCTGGGTGGCGCTCAACGTACAGTGCAATGCCCCTCAGGGCGACCCTTGCGGCTTCTACGACCCGTTGAACCTGTCTTACGCTCATCAGTTCGTGATCGTGATTCAGCAGGTATTTTGAGGCGCTCTCTACTGAAAGTTCAGGCAGGTAAAGCAGCTTGGTGACATCAGTAGGAGAAACGCTGTACTTACCGTTTATCAAGCCCGGCCCCATGTTGATAGCTCCATGTACGTAGTGGTCCAGCCAAGGCAGACGAACCTCTTCGATTTTGGCTGCCCACATCAGCTCGCACAGTCCACTCTCGATGACTCGTACTTTTCTTCCTTTGCCAGTCTTCGTCTCAGGGCGCGCAGCGACGGTGGCTTTGGGGAAGCTGAGAACTGGTGCTGTGAGTCTGGCATTCACAACTGGAGAGTGAACTGCGACTGGACTACCGTCTTCGACTATTACGAACGTAGTGTTTTCTTGAGCTGAGATGGCTGGGTAATCAAACGGCGCTGGAGTGTAATCGGAGCGGGTGTAGCTTCCCAATACCTCACCGGTTGCCTTGTCGATGACGAAGCTGTCGACGTTGGTGGTGCGGTACTTGGTCAGTGTGGGGCGAATGTCGTTAGCAGGTGTAGCGGCGGGAAGTGCTTTGTTACGGACGAGTTTGGTCATCGTTTTCTCCTTTGTTAGTTCACTGCGATAGGCGTTACCTCGGGTATTGCCGGTTGGTTTGGTGAGTCCCAGACACGAGGAAGCCTCCTTACAAGGGCACCAATTCGGTGGTTGCAGTGGAGGCTTCTGAGCTATCTGTCTACCTGCTGGGTAGACGACGAATTATACATTTTTTCGACGGATGGTCAAGTTAATTATTGACTTTGATGTTTTTTTCAGAAACTTGTTTTAATGGTGGGGAGCGCCCTCTGCTTAGTCCAGACTGCCAATGATCCCTGTAAACATTGGGCGGAATGGAGGTGGGTGATTGGAGCCTAACGAATTCAGTGCA
The DNA here is from genome assembly GCF_002742485.1 of Pseudomonas sp. 2822-17. Taxonomy (NCBI): domain Bacteria; kingdom Pseudomonadati; phylum Pseudomonadota; class Gammaproteobacteria; order Pseudomonadales; family Pseudomonadaceae; genus Pseudomonas; species Pseudomonas sp. 2822-17. The sequence goes on along the minus strand of NZ_LJRZ01000926.1, from coordinate 221,102 downwards.
GGTTATTCTGGAGTTTATGGAGGGTTTTTAACGAGTTTCCGGTGTCGTTTTGAGCCCCAACAAGACGCTCACTTTCTCCGCAGACGAACAATTTCCGAAGCATCTCGGCGATAGTCTCAACAGTCACACCGCAACCTTAGACATCAAAAGCTCTCGTGCCCGGCGAAGGGCAGCCCTTGCTTAGCTTTTTGTTTCCGGGGTGGCGGGTCGGATATGGGCACTCGTGACGCTCAATAGTTGTGTTCCCTGGATGCGCCGCTCTGGTTGGCTTTCAGACGATCGACTCAGTTAACATCCGCGACCTTAGGCGGGTACAGGAACAGGTGAAGAGATGCAGACGGACAACGCAAAGCAGGGCTCAGGATTGAAGAAAGTTGTAGGTTGGACGATAGCAACTATCGCGGCTGTCCCTGTGACAAAGATGGTCGAGAGCTACTTCGACGTTTCGTTTTTTACCTCAATGTTCGCGGCGGTGGGTGCGTGGTTAAGCCAGACGATACCGATACATCTGTGGTTGTTTTGGGTTGCGGGTATCGGTTCAGCACTGGCGATCGTGTTCGGGGTATGGGCGCTTTCGGAAAAACGTCTCGCGGTAGGCGTTGCAAAGGCCGAAGAGGAAAAGGCATATGCGAAGGCGAGGGAGGCTATCGGGAAGCTGAACGCCGTAGATGCCACGCTGAACGCGACCATGAAGGAGCTGAAAGTCACACGTGAGAAACTGGAAGCTGCTGAATCGGAGCGAGCTGAAGCCATCGAGAAAATTGCTGAGCTACAGACTCCCAAGGAACAAGTTCTAACTGAGCATCAACGTATCGTCCTTGCTGCCGTCGCGTATTACGACAACTCCAACGAGGAGTGCGATGTGATAGGCCTCAGCCAAAGGATCAAATTTACTGTGGTTCAGACTGAAGGTGCCGTTGATGTGCTGGTTAAACGTAAGCTCATTGATGAGTACTACGCCAGCTACGGCGGTAGGCTCATTTCCTTGTCTCCAGACGGTCGGGAACACGTACTTCACCCGGATTTTGACATGTCTTTCTTGCCTGCGTGATGAGGTCCGATGACAGGCGTTCTCATGCTGTGAAGGACGGGAGCTTGGAGATTGCTGCCAGCTTTTGTAGCGCGCTCGCGCCTTGTGAGTATACGTCGAAGGTCACCGTTCCAGTTTCATGACCTACCAGCTCGGCGATCAGAAGCCCTTGTACATCAGCCCTGTGAAGCTGGGTAATGACAGTTTTACGGATGGAGTGGAAAACGTGTTGGGGGCCATAGCCTTGGGCCTCCTTGAGTCTGCCAAAAGCCTTTGAGAGCGCGTCAGATCGTATGCCGTACTTGTTCTTGCTGTCAGAGGGGATCAGGTAGCCGTCCTTCGAATCCTTCTTTAAACGCTCGACAATGCTCGACAGGGCAGGGTGTACAGGTACGACGCGAATGCCCGCTGCGGTCTTCGAATCAACAATGTCGAAGCTCTCGATTCCATCTGGCTCAATCAGGTGCTCAACCCTTAACTGGCAAAGCTCTTCAATGCGTGCGCCCGTGTACGCACCCAAAAGGATCAAGTCAGCCAGTGTCGCGTGTTCAGCGGCTGACGCAGCAGCGTGAAGCTCTGCAATTTCTTTCGGCTGGAAGTCCTTTCGCTGACGGTCTGCACGTTCCTTACCTCGGGTTTGCGGCAGTTCATGATTTTCAAAAGGGTTGGCCTTGTCCTTGTAGTCTTCACGCCAGCGAATGTCGTGCTTCATTGCCCACTTCCAGAATACGTTGCCTGCCAAGAGGTATTGGGTGAGGGTCTTGCTTGCCAGCTTGAGGGAGTCGAGCCACGCTGATACGGCGTCGAAGTCGAGCGGTTTGCCTTCTTTTGTCAGGTATGCCGACAGTTTTTCTAGCTTCGACTGCTGCTGATCTACCGTCTTGGTCGCGACATTCCGCGCTTCACGATACTGGCGGAACGTGGCTATACGCTGCTTGGTGATCGGTGACCGAACTTTACGAATGCCGTCACCACCAGCCGCAATCATCCTGATCTGTTCCTTCTGATCGGCGTTCGGCGTGTAGTGAGTTTCAAATCGCTGAGCTACTGCGGTTTTGAACAATCCCCCCAATTCATCATCAAGCTTGAATAGACCCATGGGGGTTTGGCGTGCTTTCTGAATCATTACCTTGAGAGCGTTCACCATGGCAGGGTTGTCTTCCATGAACTTCGCCATTTCCGCTGGATCGGGTACGACATAAGGGGCAGGACCTGCTTCACCTATGCGGGTCATCTTGGAATGCTTCGTTACTCTATCCACCGTTTCGAGCATCCCAGTCAGCGACTCTTGCCAGTCCATTGGCAATGGCTTACCAGTCCGAGCCGTCGCGATATTAGCTTTCCAACCAGCGAGAACGGAGAGGCGTCGGGTCATTGCCTCTGATCGAAGGCCGGTCTTCAGTGACTGAATAAATGCTGCCTTTCCGCCGAACGCTTTACGCACGTCGGCAGGGATTGCGAGCTTCACATACCACGTGGATTCGCCCTTCTTCTGGATCAAATTGTCAGCCATGGGCACGCCACTGGAAAATGAGAGGTATATACCGAATTGTACTACTCATTTGTACTACCGTTGAAGCTGTAAGGCGCGTATTGCCGTGGATTAAGGGGTTGGTGGTAATATATGGTGAGTCCCTATCTCTCCGCCATTACACAGAACAAGCCCCGTAGCTGAATAAGCTACGGGGCTTTTTCGTTTCCGGCGTTTGCTTGGGCCGTTTGCCATTCGAAATTCGTACTACTCAACGGATGCATCTTTCTTCTGTGTTTCCACGATGCTGCCTACAGGTATACCGTTGTGGCCCCGCCTGCGCTTCACTATCGTTTGGTTTGTGCGAGACAGGCCCTACGTTCAGGGCTCTGGCTTCGTTGTCACGTGCGTCTCACCTCAAACGGCAAAGGAAATGCGTAATGAGCAAGAACACAAAACAAACCTCCGAAAAAATGGCGACCCTCGCAGCTGAAACCCTCGGTAATCCGAAGGCTTCAGCCATCGCCAAAAGTCTTGCCGCGTCAGCACTGGCCCAGAGTGGTACGTATAAGCAGACAAGTGCGGAGATGGAGGCGAAAGCTGGCAAGGCGCTTCACAGTGATAAGTACAGCGATGAGACGAAAGCCCTTGCCGCCTCGGTCCTCTCTCAATCCAATAAAGAGCGCAGAAGCTGAGCTAAGACCCTCTGGCCAAAGAACTCTTTACTCATGGACTGCCTTACTTGGCTAAGGCTGTCCATTTTTCACTAGGAATGCTCATCAGTTTCCGTCCCGCCTAAAGTCCTCCCTCACGCGGCCGAAATGCTGTCATACGATGTCGTATCCCTAATAAGAGTGCCCCCCTAAATGTCCCTTCGCAGCCTGTCCATCGCCCGCCGTGCGGGTTTGGGTTTTGCCTTGATTGCTTTGCTCGTGGCCCTGCTGGGTTTTTTTGCGCTGTCGAACATGGCAAGCATCCGCGCCAGTGCGGTGCAGGTGGAAAGCGGGCTGGTGCCGAAGATGCGGCTGGTGGCTGACATTCGCGAGATTATGTTGCGCATTCGTACGATTTCTTTGCGGATGGCGTTGGACCCCAGCCCTACGAGCCTCCCGCAATACCGCAGTCAGATGGATACCCGCAGCCAGGACCTGACGAAACGGCTGGCCGACCTCGATAAGGTGATCGACACGCCTGAGGTGCGCACGCTCTATGACCAGTTCCAGGTTTCGCTACGCCAGTACCAACAGGGCTTGGCGCAGTCGTTCATCCTTGCCGATAAACAGCAGGGCGCCGAACTCAACAAGCTGCTGCTGGTGGACATGAAAACTGTGGTCGATGGCTCCGGCGCCCAGCTCAACGCACTCGCCGACTACTACAACGCCCAGATCAACCAACAGGGGCAGGTGGCAGAGTCGCAGTACAGTCGTTCGCGCACCATGGTGTTTGGCTTCGTGATCCTGGCGGGCCTGAGCACGGTGGCCCTGGCCTGGCTCCTCACGCGTAGCATTGTCGGTCCGTTGGGGCAGGCCATGCGCGCAGCCGAAAACGTGGCCCGAGGCGACCTGACCCAGACGGTGGAGGTCAGTGGAAACGACGAGGTAACCCGCCTGCTCGTAGCCCTGCACTCCATGCAAGGCAGCCTGCGCAGCACCTTGCAACTGATCCGGCAGTCGGCGGCACAGATGGCGGCCTCTGCCACCGACCTCAACGGCATTACCGACCAGAGCAGCCGCAGCCTGCAACAGCAGACGGCTGAGATCGAGCAGGCGGCGACGGCGGTCAATGAAATGACTTCGGCCGCTGAAGAAGTCGCGCGCAATGCGGTATCCACCTCCGAATCCACCCGCCTGTCCAATGAAACCGCGCGTGAAGGCCAGCACCGCGTCGGTGAAACGGTCAGCGCGATTCAGGCCCTGAGCAGCAATATCGGCGAGACTTCGACCCTGGTGCAGAACCTGGCTGAGCAATCGCGGGACATCGGCAAAGTGCTCGATGTAATTCGTTCCATCGCCGAGCAGACCAACCTGCTGGCACTTAACGCCGCCATCGAGGCGGCGCGGGCCGGTGAGTCCGGGCGTGGCTTCGCGGTGGTCGCCGATGAGGTTCGTGCACTGGCCCATCGCACCCAGCAATCGACCCTTGAAATCGATCAGATGGTCACTGCCATGCGCACCGGCTCCAACGATGCATTGACCTCGATGCAGTCGAGCTCCCAGCGCGCCGCCGACACCCTGACCCTGGCCGAAGGGGCGGGTGGCGCCTTGAGTCAGATCACCAACTCCATCGACCAGATTCACCAACGCAACCTGGTCATCGCCAGCGCTGCCGAGGAGCAAGCCCAGGTGGCCAAGGAAGTGGACCGCAACATCGTCAATATCCGCGACCTGTCGGCGCAGTCGTCTTCCGGCGCCGGGCAGATCAACGGCTCAAGCCAGGAGCTGGCGCGGTTGGCGGTGGCGCTCAACGACGCGGTCGCACGGTTTCAGTTGTAGTGAGGTCAGGTTGAGGGCGTGCAGCCTACGCAGGTGCGTTTTTTTTCAATGCGCGTGGGCCATGCGCTAGCGCATTCGTAAGATAATGCCGGTCAAATCGACCACACTGGCGACTCCCGTGATCATCAACTTCGACCTCAACGACCTCCAAGCCTTCCGCGCCGTGGTGGACAAGGGCAGTTTTCGCGGCGCCGCCGAGGCCATCCGTATCTCGCAACCGGCCCTCAGCCGACGCATCGAAAAACTCGAATCCGCCCTCGACGTGAAGCTGTTCGAACGCACCACGCGGCGGGTCAGCCTGACCATGGTGGGCCGTGCCTTCCTGCCGCAAGTCGAGCGCATGCTCGACGACCTCGACATCGCGCTGATGGGCATCAGTAACGTCGCGTCCACGCGCATGGGCAATGTCACCATCGCCTGCGTGCCCTCGACTGCGTACTACTTCATGCCCCATGTGATCTCCGAATTCCACAAACTGTATCCGAAGATTCGCCTGCGGGTGCTGGACGCCAGTGCTGGCGAAGTGTGCCAGGCGGTGGAAAGTGGCGAGGCGGATTTTGGCGTGAGTTTCAGCGGCAGCCTGGCCGATGAAGTGGAGTTCGAATTGCTGTTGCAGGAGCGCTACGTGTTGGCCTGTCGGCGTGATCATCCGTTGGCAGAACGGGACAGCGTGACCTGGGCCGAAGCCTACGAGCACGACTACATCACCGTGGACAAGACCTCGGGCAACCGCTTCCTGTTGGACCAGGCCTTGCGCGGCGTGCGAGTGAAGAAGCCGAGTATCTGCGAGACGCACCACGTGACCACCATGATTGGTCTGGTGGAAGCGGGGCTGGGGGTGGCGATGGTGCCATCGATTGCGATGCCAGCGTGCGAACACCCGATTCTGGTCAGTGTGCCGCTGGTAGAGCCGCAGGTGATGCGCAATGTGGGCTTGATCAAACGCCGCGGGCGGACATTGCCGCCGGCGGCGCTGGAGTTGGAGCGGTTGGTGCGGGAGATGCCGTTTCGGTCAGCGTGACACCGAGTCCAGGCCGGTGGATTGCACCACCGGTTGCGCCTCGGGCGACGCCAGGTACTTCAGCAGCGCCTTGGCCTGCGCGGGGTGTTCGGCGTTCACCGGAATGCCTGCGGCAAAGCGCGTCACTGATTGCACGTCTTCGGGAATTTTTCCCACATAGGTCACGCCGGCTACCGGTAACAATTCCGCTACCTGCTGTAGACCCACTTCGTAGTCACCTTTGGCCACCTGTTCAGCCACCGGGATGCGTTCGATCATCGTGCCCTTGGCCGGCATGCCGAGCTTCTTGAACAGCTCTTTCTCGACATACACACCGCTGGCACTGTCCGAGTAGGCCACTGATTTGGCCTTGCTCAGCACCGCTTTCAATTCTGCGTCGGTGCTGATGGCGGGTTTCGCCGCGCCTGCCTTCACCACCAGGCCGATGCGCGAGTCTGCCAGTTCCACGCGGGACGCCGGGTCGACCTTGCCTTGTTTGATCAAGTCATCCAGTGCGTAGCCGACCATGATCACCACATCGGCGTGTTCGCCCCGGGCCAGGCGATTGGGAATCGCTTCCGGCGCCTTGCCCATGGACGGGCCGAGAATGGTATCGAGGGTGTCACCGCTGCGCTGGGCATACTGCGGGCCGAGCAATTTATAGGCGGCGGTGAAACCACCGGAGGTCATCACCTTGAGCTCCTCGGCCTGGGCCGTCAGCGCCAGCGCGCCAAGGGCCAGGCCCGCCAGGGTCTTGAACAGAGGCTGCATCATGCCGCCCCCTGCATCACTTGCCCGCGCGTGTTGGCGCGGCGGTACAACGCCAGGGTCGAACACAGCGCACACACTGCCGCAAACATCATCCAGTAGGCCGGCGAAGCCTTGTCTTCGGTGATGTGGATGAACCAGGTGGAGATCGCCGGGGTAAAGCCACCGAAGATCGCGGTTGCCAGGCTATAGGCCAGGGAGAAGCCCGCCACGCGCACTTCCACCGGCATGATTTCGGTCAGCGCCGGGATCATCGCGCCGTTGTACATGCCATAGAGGAAGGAGAACCACAGCAGGGTCTCCAGCATATGGCCGAAGCTCGGTGCATTTACCACGTAGGACAGAGCTGGATACGCGGTAAGAACCGTCAGCGCAGTCATGGCGATCAGTACCGGCTTGCGGCCAAAGCGATCACTCAAGGTGCCGCCGATGGGCAGCCAGACAAAGTTCGACACCGCCACCAACAAGGTCACCAGCAACGCGTCGGAGGTGCTCAATTGCAGCACGGTCTTGCCGAAGGTCGGCGCGTACACGGTGATCAGGTAGAACGCGGTGGTGGTCATGGCCACCATCAGCATGCCGCCGATCACGACGGTCCAGTTTTTTACCAGGGTGGCCAGCACTTCGCGCATGGTCGGGCGATGCTTGCGGTTGGCGAACTCTTCGGTTTCCTGCAGGTTGCGACGCAGCACAAAGATAAACGGGATGATCACGCAACCGACGGCAAACGGAATGCGCCAGCCCCAGTCGGCAACCACCGCCGGTTCCATCCACACGTTCAGGCCGTAGCCCAGCGCAGCGGCGACCACGATGGAGATCTGTTGGCTGCCCGACTGCCAACTGGTGTAGAAGCCTTTGCGGCCGGGGGTGGCCATCTCGGACAAGTACACCGACACGCCGCCCAGTTCCGCACCGGCCGAGAAGCCTTGCAGCAAGCGGCCAAGCAACACCAGCAGCGGCGCCCACAGACCAATGGTGTGATAACCCGGCACCAGCACGATCAGCAGGGTGCCGCTGGCCATGATCGACAGCGTTACGATCAGCCCTTTGCGGCGACCCACGTCGTCGATATAGGCACCCAGAATGATCGCGCCGAGGGGGCGCATCAGGAACCCTGCGCCGAACACGGCGAAGGTCATCATTAATGACGCAAACTCATTAGCGGCCGGGAAGAACGCCGCCGCGATGTAGGTGGCGTAGAAGCCGAACAGAAAGAAGTCAAACTGTTCGAGGAAGTTGCCCGAAGTAACGCGAAATACCGCGCCAATTTTCGAGCTGGCAGCGTCGGGCCGGGAAGGGCTAGTCATGGTTGTGTGTCTCCAGCGTTCTTTTTAAAGTGCTTGTTTCGCTTAAGACTGAGGATAGTGGCTGACACATTTAGAAATGATAAGTGAAAGATTTGGATTTATTGATGCGTTCAAGTTATCAATCGAAAATGCTGAAGCGTTTTGTGTGGCTGTCATTGCAGCGAGGGAGCACCCCACGATGCGCATAGACGCCGCACGCCGCGCTTTCTACACTGCGACCTGTCTTGGGGAAAGGGCAGGCGCCGATGAATCGCAATGAATTACGCAAGGCCGACATCAATCTGATGGTGGTCTTCGAAGCACTGATGCTGGAGCGCAATGTGACGCGGGTGGCCGAGAAGCTGTTTCTCGGCCAGCCGACCATCAGTTCGGCCCTCAACCGCCTGCGTACCTTGTTCAACGACCCGTTGTTCATTCGTGTCGGCCATCGCATGGAGCCCACCGCGCGCGCCGAGGAAATCATCCAGCATTTGTCGCCGGCCCTGGATTCGTTGTCGTCGGCCTTGAGCCTGACCCACGATTTCGACCCGTCCATCAGCACCATGACCTTTCGTATCGGCCTGTCCGATGATGTCGAGTTCGGTCTGTTGCCGCCGCTGCTGCGCGCATTGCGCCAGGAGGCGCCGCAAGTGGTGTTCGTGGTGCAGCATGTGGATTACTGGCGCATTCCCGACCTGCTCGCGTCCGGCGACATCACCGTAGGCATTACCCAAACCCGTGGCCTGCCGGCGAATGCCAAGCGCAAGTTGCTGCGCCATATCCGCCCGCGACTGCTGCGCGCCGATGCCTCGGACACGCCGCTGACCCTCGATGAATATTGCTCACGACCCCATGTGCTGGTGTCCCACACCGCCAACGTGTCAGGGTTTGCCGATGAGTGGCTGGCCGAGATCGGCCGCAAGCGCCACGTGGTGCTGTCGGTGCCGCAATACAGCGCGTTGCCTGCCTTGCTGGCCGGCACCGACCTGATCGCCAGCCTGCCGGACTACACCGCCGAAGCCATGGCGGTGTCGGGCAATCTGTTTTGTGAGCCGTTTCCGTTCGAGACGCCGACGCTGGATTTGTCCATGGTCTGGCTCAGCCACGTCGACACCGACCCGGCCGAGCGTTGGGTGCGCTCGCGACTGGAGGCATTCATGAGCGATAGAGGCTTGGGCACCAAGGCCTGACGCGATATATTCAAGAATCTTCCTACAACAAGCTCGGAGCAACCCATGCCACACCTGCACCTGGAATACACCGCCAACCTGACAGACCTGGCCGTCGATAAAACCCTGTTGCGGCTCAACAATGTGCTGATGGCGTCCGGTCAGTTCGGCTCCGAGCTCGATATCAAAAGCCGTGCGGTAAAGCTTGAGAGTTTTCAGGTGGGCACTTCCCTCAATCCGCGTGGCTTTATCGCGGTGAAGCTGTCGCTGCTCAGTGGGCGGTCACCGCAGGTCAAGCAGCAGTTGTCGCAAAGCCTGCTGGCGGCGTTGCAGGATCTCGGCGATTGGCCAGCGGCTTTACAGGTTCAATTGAGCGTCCAGTTGGTGGATATGGACCGTGATTCCTACAGCAAAGCCGCCATCGGCTGACACCCTTGCGCAGGGCTTAGAGTAATCCTTGGTCTGCGCAGACTTTCACCACCTGCTCGCGAAACCAGGTATTGGCACTGTCCTGTTCACTGGTTTCGTTCCACTGCATGTCCAGGGTGAACCCCGGCAACCCGTTGGGCGCCTCGCAATGGCCGAACACCGCCGCTGGCGCCAACAGCTTTTGCACGCGGCGCGGCAGGGTGACGATAAAGTCGGTGCCGGTGATCATCTTCAAGGCGGCGCTGTAGCTGTTGGCCCGGGCAACCACATGACGCTTGTGGGCCTGGCGCGCCAGCCAGCCGTCAATCATGTTGGTGTCGGAGGTCCACGGCGTGGGGAACACGTGGCGTCGTTCGACGAAGGATTGCAGGCTGAATGCCGGCTCCCTGGGCGCCGAGCGTTTATCGAAGACGCACACCAGGTCGTCCTCCAGCAGCATCTGGGTCTTGAAGTCTTTGTGGGCGCGATGAAAGTGCGGGCCGAAGCAGATCACCAGGTCCAGGCGGCCTTCGCGCAGGTCATCGGCGGGGATCTGGGTTTCCAGCTTCTGCACATTGACGATCACCGGCAGGTCAGCACGGTCGAAGCTTTTCAGCAGGCGCGGCAGGATCAACTGTTCGAAGTATTCCGGTGCACAGACGTTGAAGGTCACCGCCTTCTGGGTCGGATCGAAGGCCTGGCCACCGGCGTGGCACAGGTTGATGCTTTCGAGGATTTTCTGCACATGGCCGTACATGGTGGTGGCCTTGTACGTAGGACGCATGCCCGCCCGGGTGTTGATAAACAGCTCGTCTTCAAAGCTGGTGCGCAACTTCTTCAGGCTGTAGCTCACGGTGGACTGGCTGACGAACAGCGTTTCGGACACCTCGGTAACGCTGCTCTGGTCGTAGACGGCGATAAACACCATCAAGTCCTGCATATCGAGTTTTCTGAGCAAGTTACTGTTTAACATCGGTTTCGTCCGTAAACCCTTTGTACCGAATTCAGTACAAGACAGCGCAAAAGCTTAACGGAACGTACGTGCCAATAGAAAGCTCTGTAGGGCGTTTCTATGTTTGCCGTGGGACAAATAATGTTTGCAACACGACCTCAGCGGATATGGTGCGCGTAGTGCCTTGGGTTGAAGCGCGTGACGATCAGCAGCATCAGTACAACCACCGCGGTCAGCGACCACCAGGCCCATTCGAAACTGCCCAATTGGTCACGAATCATCCCGGCGATCAGCGGCGACAAGCCTGCAATCAGGTAGCCGATGCCCTGCACGAAGGCCGTGAGGCCGCCGGCACGGCGCGGGTTGTCCAGGTGATCGAGGGACAGGATCAGGCTCATGGGGAACAGGCCGCCGATGCCCAGGCCGAGCAGGCACGGCCACAGCAAACTCAGGGCTTGCGGGCTGAGAATCAGGCCGCAGAAACCGATGATGATCAGCACCAGCAACACCGCCACCACGCCGCGTTTATCCCGGCGACGGTTGGCGATGGCGGGTGTGATCAGGCCGGAGACCACTTCCATGGCCGTCAGGAAGCCCAGCAGCAGCCCGGCGTTCTGCTCGCTCCAGCCTTGCTCCACGTAGTACGGCGCCAGCCACGCAAGAACACAGGTGTAGGACGCGGTGCCCAAGCCAAAAAAGATCGCCAGCAACCAGGCACGACGGTTGCCAAAAAATGACGCCTGCGGACCGGAACCGGCCTGGGGCAATGGCGGCATAGTTGAGCGCTGGGCGAGCCAGAACACCAGGGCGAGCAACGCCAGCACGGCCCAGATCGCCAGGCCGATACGCCAGCTGCCGGTGCGCATTTGCACGAAAGGGGAGAACGAAGCCGCCAGCGCCGCGCCGCCCATGATGGCGGTGACGTACAGGCCCATGAACAGTGACACGTTATCGCTGAAGCGCGACTTGATCAGCGCTGGCATCAACGCCTGGATCATTGCAATACCGACCCCCGCTGCAATGGCGCTGACGATCAGCTCCAGCGCCGAATCCAGAAACAGCCGCGACAGCGTTGCCCCGCCAATCACCAGCAGCGACAGCACAATGCTGCGGTGCTCGCCGAAACGCCTGGCCAGGCCCATGCCTAGGAACATCGCCAGGCCCATGGCCATGACCGGCAGCATGGTCAACAACGCCGCGCTGCTGAAACTCAACGGCACATCGCCACGAATCGACGACAACAATGGCCCCACGGCCGCCATCGACGGGCGCAGGTTAAGGGCGACCAGCACCACGCTGATCATCAGCCAAACGGCGGTGGTGGGTTTTGCCTGAACGTTTTCCATGGGCCGACCTTGAGTGAACAAGGGCGAATCAGGCCACGCATGGAGGCGGGGGGCAAATGAGAAAGTCGCAGGGAGTATCTAAAAAATGCATTTCCCACAAACACCGCAAATCGAAATGTGGGAGGGGGCTTGCCCCCGATAGCCGTGTTTCAGTCTAAGCATCTGTAACTGATCCACCGCTATCGGGGCATGGGTATCTACACAACTCTCAAAGGCTTATACATAACGCTGTGGTGAGCGGGCTTGTCCCGCGCTGGGCTGCGCAGCAGCCCCAAAACCAGGCAACTTGGTTTTTCTGAAAAAACGCGGTGGCTTTGATGGGGCTGCTTCGCAGCCTAGCGCGGGACAAGCCCGCTCACCACAACAGCCCAGTTGCCATAGATTCAGCATCCACGGGAAGTTGTGTAGATACCTATGGCTATCGGGGTCAAGCCCCCTCCCACATGGGTCGCAGCGGTGTCAATTAGACCGAATCACATGCTTGATCTCCTGGAACGCCGCCAACCCCCACGGCCCCAACTCGCGGCCGATGCTGCTCTGCTTATAGCCGCCCCACGCGGTCTGCGGGAAGATCACTTGCGGTGCGTTGATCCACACCAGCCCGGCCTGCAAGGCATTCGCCACCCGTTCGGCGGTCCCGGCGTCGGCGCTGACCACACTGGCCACCAGGCCGAAATCGCTGTCGTTGGCCAGGGCAATCGCCTCATCCTCAGTCGCGAAACGTCGTACACACAGCACCGGGCCGAAGATTTCCTCGTTCCATAACGCGCTGTCCAGCGGCACCTCGGTGAACACGGTCGGGCGGATGAAAAAACCTGTCGCCAGAGCTGCCGGACGTTCACCGCCGCACAGCAATCGCGCGCCGTCCTCGATGCCACGCTGGATATGCGCCTGTACCCGTTGATACTGCGCGCGGTTGATCAGCGCGCCCATTTCCACGTCCTCGGCAAACGGGTCCGCCACGTGAATCCCTTCAGCCCGCACCTGCAGGCGTTGCAGGAATTCATCCGCCAGGCTGTCGGCCACCAGTACGCGACTTGTCGCGGAACACATTTGCCCGGCATTGAAAAATCCACCGCCACACGCCAGTTCTACCGCCAAGTCCAGATCAGCATCCGCCAGCACCAGCAACGAAGATTTTCCGCCCAGTTCCAGGCTGACGCCCTTGATGGTTTCGGCGGCGCGTTGCATCACCTGCACGCCCACTGCATTGCTGCCGGTGAAGGAAATCTTCGCCACGCGACGGTCCGCTGCCAGTGGCGCCCCGACCGCCAGGCCCGTGCCGCAGACCAGGTTGAACACGCCGGCGGGCAGCCCGGAATCGGCGATGATCCGCGCCAATTGCAGCTCCGTCAGCGGCGTGACCTCCGAGGGTTTAAGCACCACGCAGCAGCCGGCGGCGAGGGCGGGGGCGAGTTTCCAGGCGGTGGTTACCATGGGGAAATTCCACGGCACGATCAGCCCCACCACGCCACAGGGTTCACGGCGCAGGCGAGCGCTGAAATCATCGCCGGGCAGCGCCACCGGGCGGTCTTGCCCGGCGTCCAGGTCCTCGGCGACAGCTGCGTAGTACTCGAAGGTGGCAATCACGTCGTCCACATCGATGCCGGCCTCAAACAGCGGCTTGCCGTTGTTGCGCGACTGCAGGTGCATCAACGGTTCGCGCTGTTCGCGCACGCCCTGGGCGATGTTGCGCAACAGGGCACCGCGTTCGTGGCCGGTGGTTTTTGACCACTCGGTAAACGCCCGGCTGGCGGCGTCGACGGCCTGGGTCACGGCAACACTGTCGCCTGCGCTGACCTCGGCCAAGCGGGTTTCGGTCGCCGGGTTGATCACCTCCAGCACGTCATGGCCTGCACGCCATTCGCCGTCGATATACACACCGTTTATGACTGCGTTCATACCGCGACCTCCTTCATCCAAAGCCCCTGGTCGATTTCAATCAGCGTCGGCCCTTGGCGCTCAGCGGCGGCCAGCAGTGCGCTGTGCAAAGATCCGACGCCCTGGATGCGTTCAGCCGCGCAACCCAGGGCCTTGGCCACGCCGATAAAGTCCGGCGTGTAGATGTCTACGCCGACCGGCTCGATGGCGCGGTTGAGCATGTATTTCTTGATCTCCTCATAGCCCTGGTTATTCCACAGCAACACGATGATCGGCGTGCGGGCTTCCACCGCGCTGGCCAGCTCCGGCAGGCTGAACTGCAGGCCGCCGTCGCCGATCAGGCACACCACCGGTTGCCCATCGCCGCGCCCCAGCCAGGCGCCGATGGCGGCGGGCAAAGCGTATCCCAAGGTGCCGTAGCCGGTGGAGGAGTTGAACCAGCGGCGCGGGTGGTCGAGGTTGAGGGTCAGGTTGCCGCTGTACACCGGTTGGGTAGAGTCGCCGACCATGACGACGCCGGGCAGTGTCTCCAGGACCGTGTTGAGCAACAGGGTTTGCGCGCGGGTCGCGGCGTCCCAGGTGGGCGTCAGTTCAGCCCACAAACGGGCGACGCGCTCGCCGCCCCAACTGCTGCAGCGCGGCGGTAACGATGTGCTGTCCAACTCGGCCAGCAAGGCTTCGGCGGCGATTTGCGCATCGGCGACCAATGCAACTTGAGGGGGGTAGTTGCGCACGGTCTGGTCGGGGTCGATGTCGATGCGCAGCAGCGCGCCGGGAATGTCAAAGCCGCCGGCGAAGGTCACGTCGTAATCGGTTTCCCCAAGCTCCGTGCCGATGGCCAGCACCACGTCGGCTTCGGCGACCAATGCGCGGGTGGCGACCAAAGTCTGTGTCGAGCCGATCAGCAACGGGTGCGCGGCGGGCAGCAGGCCTTTGGCGTTGATGGTCAGCGCCACTGGCGCGCCGAGGGTTTCGGCGAGGCGGGTCAACGCGCAGGCGGCATCGATGGCGCCGCCTCCGGCGAGAATCAGCGGACGCTTGGCGCAGGCCAGTAACTGAGCCATCTGTTTGATCGCCGCAGGTGCGGCACCCGCACGCGCCACGTTGATCGGCTCGCTGCCCAGCAGGGCGTCGGCGTTTTCCACCAGTACATCCAACGGGATCTCGATATGCACCGGGCGCGGCCGACCTGCCTGGAACAGCGCAAACGCCCTTGCCAGCACACCTGGCAACTCCGCCGCCGACATCAAGGTATGGGAGAACGCCGCCACGCCCGCGATCATCGCGCTCTGGTTCGGCAGTTCATGCAACTTGCCGCGCCCGCCGCCCAACTGGCTGCGTGATTGCACGCTGGAAATCACCAGCATCGGGATCGAGTCGGCGTAGGCCTGGCCCATGGCCGTGGTGATGTTGGTCATGCCGGGGCCGGTGATGATGAAACACACGCCGGGCTTGCCGCGGGTACGCGCATAGCCGTCGGCCATGAACCCGGCGCCTTGCTCGTGGCGCGGGGTGACGTGACGGATGCTGGAACGGGCCAGGCCACGATACAGTTCCACGGTGTGCACGCCGAGGATGCCAAACACCTGGTCCACGCCGTAGCCTTCGAGGAGTTTGACCAACACTTCGCCGCAGGTCGCCATACAGGTCGCTCTTGTTATGGATTCGAGGCGGTATTGGAACGGCTGGCCCATAGCGGCAACAATCGATTAAAAGTCATACTAGCCATGTCCTCACGTCATGGCTGAACCCGATGAAACGCCTTCCACCGCTGCCCGCGCTGCACACCTTCTGGGTCACGGCCCAGTGCTGCAATTTCACCCGCGCAGCCGAGCAACTGCACATTACCCAGGGCGCGGTGAGCCGGCAGATCGCCGGGCTGGAAAGCCACTTGGGTTACGCCCTGTTCCAGCGTCAGGCGCGGGGCTTGAGCCTGACCGAAGAGGGGCGCGAATGGTCACTGCGGGCGCAGCAGGTGTTTGGCTTGCTCGGTGACGCCGTGGAGCTGATCGGCAATCGCCGCCAGACCTTGCAGCTCAAGGCGTCCACCTGCGTGATGCGCTGGTTGCTGCCGCGCTTGATGCAGTGGCAAAAGGAGCGTCCGGACGTGCCGGTGGAGCTCACCACCACCGTGGCCTACACCGTGGATTTTCGCCGCGAGCAGTTCGACGCAGCGGTGATCTACGCACCCATCGCCGAACAGTCCGCCGAGGCGCGGCATTTGTTCGACGAGCAACTCACGCCAGTCTGCGCGCCGGGTTTACTGACGGGCTTGCACGCACCGCAGGATTTGCAGCAACAGGTGCTGCTGCATCCCACGCGGGATGAGCGGGATTGGGCGTTATGGTTGAAGGCGGCGAATACCCATGTGAGCAACCTGAGCCAGGGTCATCATTTCGAAACGCTGGACTTGGCAATGACGGTGGCCTCCCAGGGTTCCGGGGTGGCGATTGGCGATAGCGCGTTGATTGGCGAGGACGTGAAGGCGGGACGGTTGGTCATGCCGTTCGCACTGCGGGTGTCGACGGGGATGGGGTATTACCTGGTGTATCCGCCGGGGACGAAGCCGTCGACCGGGCTTGAAGCGCTGATGGATTGGTTGGTGAGCCAGGCGCAATTTCCAGAACACTGAAAGGCAAATGTGGGAGGGGGCAAGCCCCCTCCCACATTTCTTGACCTAGTTGTGTCAGTAACCGACGGTGAAGCGCTGACGCGAATTTTTTGGCGTTTCTACTTCGTCGATTAGTGCAATCGCATAGTCGGAGAAGCTGATCCAGCTTCTTCCTTTCTCACTTATGAGCAAGTGGTCTTGCCCCAACCTGAAGTCGCCAGTGCGGAGACCTTCAACGAACTCCGCAGAGGGCGAGAGAAAGGACCAATCCAACTCCTTTTCTTGACGCAGTTTGTCGAGAAACACACTGCCAGCACTTGCTTCAGCCCGATATTCCTCAGGGAATCCGGCGCTGTCGATGACGCGCTCTCCCGTCGGCAACAACAACGAGCCAGCGCCTCCCACTACCAATAGGCGCTTCACACCGGCGTTCTTCACCGGACCGATCAACGCCTCGGCTGGCACGGTCGCGAAGTGTGCGGCACTGATTACCACATCACTTCCACTGACAGCTTTTTGCAGCTCGTCAGCATTCAAGGCATCAGCTTTTTTGACGGTCACACCTGGCTTCACATCGATGGATTCGGTATTGCGCGCGATAGCCACCACGCTGTGTCCACGACGCAACGCTTCTTCCAGCAATTGACTGCCGGCACGGCCTGTGGCCCCAATGATTGCGATCTTGCTCATGACGTTCTCCAGTACGGTTAAGGTGTGAGAGGTTTCACCACTTCATTTCGCCCTTGGCGACTTTTGCACTCAGCTCCAGGGAGCTTTCGTCGGCCAGGGTGGGGTAACGCGTTTTCATGGCTGCGATGAGGGCGGTGGAGTCTTTGGCCTTGGCCGTTTCTACGTCGAAGGCCTTGATGTAGTCAGCAGTAAATTTGACCGAAGCCAGGGACGGCGTACCCAGGTAGTGACCGGGAATCACGGTGCGCGGTTTCAGGTTTTCGATGCGTTGCAGGGTGGCCAGCCAGTCCTTGTGGGATTGCGCGCCTTGGGTGTCGGCCATCCACAGGTGAATGTTTTCGGCGACCACGACGCCACCAACCACGGCCTTGATCGACGGGATCCATACAAAGCTGCGATCCGGCTGCGGGCCGTCCAGGCCGATCACCTCCAACTGCTTACCTTCCAGCGTCAGGCTGTGGCCTTGCAGCACCTGCGGCACGATGGTTTTAGCCGGTTTGTCGGCGCCCATTTTCGGGCCCCAGAACTCAAGTTTGCCGGCCACGGTGGCGTTGATATGGTCGACCACCGGTTGTGGCGCGAGCACTTTGGCCTCCGGGAACGCAGCCGTCAGGGTGTCGAGGCCGAAGTAGTAATCCGGGTCGCCATGGCTGATGTAGATGGTGGTCAGGTGTTTGCCGCTGGCGCGGATCTTCTGTACCAGTTGCTCGGCCTGGCCTTTGCCGAATTGTGCGTCCACCAGGATCGCGTCTTTGGCGCCGCTGACCAGCACCGAGGTCACTGGGAAAATCGCCGCTTCGCCAGGGTTGTACACATCGAGGGTCAGGTCGGCCGCCGACGCATGGGCGGCAAATGCCAGGGCGGCGGTGGCCAGAGTCAAGCGCTTGAGGGTTGAGAACATCGGACAGCTCCAGCAATCGGTTCAAAGGATGCACAGAGCTTAGTTGCACCAAACGGGACTAAAAATGCGATGCTGGAACATAGTTTGTTTCTGAAATCGGGCAAATCATGGATCGTCTTCAAGCAATGCGCGTGTTTGTCACCGTGGTGGACCTGGGCAGCCAGTCTGCCGCCGCCGACCACCTGGACCTGTCGCGCCCGGTCGTCTCACGTTACCTGGCCGAGCTGGAAGACTGGGTTGGTGCGCGTCTGATGCACCGCACTACGCGCAAACTCAGCCTCACGGCGGCGGGCAGCGAAACCCTGCCGCGCTGCCGACAATTGCTGGAGTTGTGCGGCGACATGCAGGCCGCCGTCAGCGAACCGGATGACGCGCCCCGTGGCCTGCTGCGCCTGAGCGTCAGCACCTCGTTCGGTCAGGCGCAATTGGCCGAGGCCATTGCCGACTACGTCAAGCGCTACCCCTTGGTCACTGTCGACCTGCAGATGCTCGACCGCACGGTGAACCTGGTGGATGAACGCATCGACCTGGCCATCCGCACCAGTAATGACCTGGACCCGAACCTGATCGCACGGCGCCTGACGGTCTGTCGCTCCGTGGTCTGCGCCACCCCGGCGTACCTGCGCGAGCTTCCGGCCCCGCAAAAAGTCGAAGACCTGGCCCGGCACAACTGCCTGACCCACTCGTACTTCGGCAAAAACCTGTGGCATTTCGAGGAGCATGGCGAGCACGTGTCGGTGCCAGTGCACGGCAATATCACGGCCAACGAGGCCAG
Organism: Pseudomonas sp. 2822-17; assembly: GCF_002742485.1. Classification (NCBI taxonomy): domain Bacteria; kingdom Pseudomonadati; phylum Pseudomonadota; class Gammaproteobacteria; order Pseudomonadales; family Pseudomonadaceae; genus Pseudomonas; species Pseudomonas sp. 2822-17. The sequence goes on along the minus strand of NZ_LJRZ01000926.1, from coordinate 202,322 downwards.
CACGCTGTTACGCCTGACGCTGGCCGGCGCCGGGGTGGCCATGCTGCCCAGTTACCAGGCCGGCGATCACATCCGCCGTGGCGAACTGGTGCGCCTGCTGCCCCACGCCGAGCCTCGGCAGATGAATATCTACGCGGTCTACGCCTCACGCAAACACATGCCGTCGGCGCTGCGCAGCCTGCTGGATTTCCTGGTATTGAGATTCCCTGAAGAGCCGGCGTGGGACGTCGGTCTGTAAGGCGACATAAGCCTGTTGAATGTCGTCCAATAATGGCAACTCGTCCTGGCTGGCCTATGCTTTAAACAGCACCGTGTGGATCCGTCCAGAGGTCTGTGCCATGAGCATTAAAACCAGAAAATACCTGATGATTGTCACCCTCTGCGCCTTGGCCAGTGCGCTGTACGGGACTGCCGCCTACCGCGTCGAACAGACCCGCATGCAGCCGACCTTTGCGATCAGCTGCCATCAGGACCAATGCGTGCCCCACACCGGCAGTTTCAGCGCGCTCAGGTAGCCGGCGATTCGGCTTTGAGTTGCTCGCGAAACGCCTTGGGTGAGAACCCGACGCGTCGGCGAAACAGCCGAGAGAAGTTGGTCGGGTCGGAGAACCCCAGCACCTCCGACATTTCATTGATGGTCATGCTGGTGTAAGTCAGCAGGCGCTTGGCCTCCAGCAATTGGCGGTCATGCATGATCTGCAACGCAGGCTGCCCACCCAGTTCCCGACATGTTCCATTCAAGTGTGAGACCGAGATACCCAGCTTGTGGGCCAGATCCTCAATCTTCGGGTGTTCCCGATAGTGCTGTTCGACCAATTGGGTAAACCGCCGGAAATACTCGCGGCCCCTTGGCGCGCGCGGATGGCGGCGCTGGATGGCCTGGCGGCTGACCCACACCAGCAGCACGCTGACCAGGGCGTGCATCATCATGTCCCGGGCCGGTTGGTCGTCGGCGTATTCGTCCTGCAGGCGGGCGAACTGGGCGTTGAGGTAGTCACTGTCCTTGCCGGCCGGGTAACTTCCCAAGGTTTGCAAACCGCCCGCCGTGGCACCCAGTTGTGCCTGCAAGTGGCTCACCAGTGGCGCTGAGAGTGTCACCACATACCCTTCGACATCTTCGGCAAAACGAAAGCCATGCACGCACAACGGCGGCAATACCTGCAGCGTGGCTTCGTTGAGCGTGGTGCGCTGGCCTTCGATTTCCAGTTGGGCCTGGCCCTTGTGCACATACAGCAGCTGGCACAGATCCGCGTGCCGGTGGGGTTGGATTTCCCACTGGTATTCCCGACTGCGCCGGGAAATGGTTTCGCAGTGCAACAAATCGGGGGTCGGCCATTGCTGGTTTTCCCCGTAAAGCTTGAAGACCGGAATCGCAGTGTCTGTCATGGTTTCAATCCGATACTCAGGACGGTTGTGCGGTAATCGCCCAAATTGGCAAAAAGCGCAGGGTTTGTCGCAGTTTTCACCTTCTTATGCCGTTCACTCAAGTGAAAAATGTCAGCCATAAGATCAATGACAACTCTTTCACTTGATCCGTTCGAGTGGAACTTGCGGGCGATAAAAATAATGAAAACGCTGAAAACCCAAGTCGCCATTATCGGCGCCGGTCCTTCTGGACTGTTGCTCGGCCAGCTGCTGCACAATGCCGGCATCGAGACCCTTATCCTAGAGCGCCAGAGCGCCGATTACGTGCAAGGCCGCATCCGCGCCGGGGTGCTGGAGCAAGGCATGGTCGACCTGCTGCGCCAGGCGGGTGTCAGCCAACGCATGGATGCCGAAGGCCTGGTGCATGATGGCTTTGAGTTGGCGCTGGACGGGCATCTCACCCACATCGACCTCAAGGCCCTGACCGGCGGCCAATCGGTGATGATCTACGGCCAGACCGAAGTCACCCGCGACCTGATGGCCGCCCGTGACGCGGCCGGCGCCGTCACGTTCTACGAAGCACGTGACGTGCAGCCCCATGATCTTAAAACTGATCGACCCTGGCTGACCTTCGAACACCAGGGCGAGGCGTTCCGTCTGGAGTGCGATTACATCGCCGGCTGTGATGGTTTCCACGGCGTGGCGCGCCAGTCGATCCCGGCTGAGTCACTGAAAATCTTTGAGCGCGTCTACCCCTTCGGCTGGCTGGGCATCCTCGCCGACACCCCGCCAGTACACGACGAACTGGTGTACGCCAAGCACCCCCGTGGCTTTGCCCTGTGCAGCATGCGCTCGCCGACCCGCAGCCGTTATTACCTGCAAGTGCCTGCCGAAGAACCGTTGGACGAATGGTCGGACGAACGCTTTTGGGATGAATTGAAACCCCGCCTGCCCAGCCGCCTGGCCGAGCAGTTGGTCACCGGCCCATCGATTGAAAAAAGCATCGCGCCGCTGCGCAGTTTTGTGGTGGAACCGATGCAGTACGGGCGCCTGTTCCTGCTCGGGGATGCCGCGCATATCGTCCCGCCCACCGGCGCCAAGGGCCTGAACCTGGCGGCCAGTGATGTGAGCACCTTGTTCCGGATTCTGCTCAAGGTCTATGGCGAGGGGCGCGTGGATTTGCTGGAGCGCTATTCGGCCATTTGCCTGCGCCGGGTGTGGAAGGCCGAGCGGTTTTCGTGGTGGATGACCTCGATGCTGCATCAATTCCCGGAGGCGGACGGTTTCAGCCAGCGCATCGCCCAAAGTGAACTGGAGTACTTCATCCACTCCGAAGCCGGGCGCAAAACCATTGCGGAAAATTACGTCGGGCTTCCTTACGAGGCTATCGAATAGCCTGCTATCGTATTCAGCATTCCCGTGGGCCGTCTTTTCCTACGGGCCTTGCTTGAAGGTTCTGTCGTGACTCAGCTCAATCAGCCTACGCCACCGCTCCCGGCGGTGCGCAGTATCCTCGCCTCGTTGATGATGGCGATCTTTCTCGGCGCCTTGGACCAGACCATCGTCGCCGTGTCCATGCCCGCTATCTCCGCGCAATTTCACGACGTCAACCTGCTGGCCTGGGTGATCTCCGGCTACATGGTGGCAATGACGGTGGCGGTGCCGATCTACGGCAAGCTCGGCGACCTGTACGGGCGCCGGCCGATGATGCTGATCGGCATGGGCTTGTTTACCGTAGCATCGCTGTTCTGTGGCATGGCGCAAAACATGGAGCAACTGGTGCTGGCGCGGGTGCTGCAGGGCATCGGTGCTGGCGGCATGATCTCGGTGAGCCAGGCGATCATCGGCGACATCATCCCGCCCCGTGAGCGTGGGCGCTACCAGGGCTATTTCAGCAGCATGTACGCAGTGGCCAGCGTGGCCGGGCCGGTGTTGGGCGGTTACATGACCGAGTATCTGTCGTGGCGCTGGGTGTTCTTGATCAACCTGCCGCTGGGCGCCGGCGCCTGGTATGTGGCGCATCGCACGCTGGTAGGGCTGCCGGTGCCGCAGCGCAAGCCGATCATCGATTACCTCGGCACCGTATTGATGATCGTCGGCCTGACCGCCTTGTTGCTGGGTATTACCGAAATCGGCCAGGGCCATCATTGGCGTGACCCTGAGGTGCTGGGCCTGCTGGCCTGCGCGCTGGTGGCGTTGACGCTGTTTGTGTGGCACGAGCGCCGTGCGCGGGAGCCCTTGCTGCCGATGCACTTGTTCGTCAACCGCAGCGCAGTGTTGTGCTGGTGCACGGTGTTTTTCACCAGTTTCCAGGCGATTTCCCTGACGGTGCTGATGCCCCTGCGCTTTCAGACCGTAACCGGGGGCGGTGCCGACAGTGCGGCCTTGCACTTGTTGCCCCTGGCGATTGGCTTGCCGATTGGCGCGTATTCCGCCGGGCGCATGACCTCAGTGACCGGGCGCTATAAACCGATGATTCTCAGTGGCGCACTGTTAAGCCCGCTGGCAATCCTGGGCATGGCCTTCAGTGCGCCCCAGGATGTGCTGCTGACCGGTGTGTTCATGCTGCTGTGCGGGATCGCCGCCGGGATGCAATTCCCCACCTCCCTGGTGGGCTCGCAAAACTCGGTGGAACAGCGCGACATCGGCGTCGCCACCAGCACCACCAACCTGTTCCGTTCCCTTGGCGGTGCGGTGGGCGTGGCGTGCATGTCGGCGCTGCTGCTGGCGTTGTTGCAGGATTCGAGCTTCGCGCATCTGGCCAGCGGTGCGCTGGTGGCCGAGGGCAGTTCTGGCAATGTGCTGCTCGACGGTCTGAACGCCGCGCCAGGCCCGGCGCAGGATGCACTGCGCGGGGAGTTGGGGGTGACGTTCAGGCATTTGCTGATGGTCAGTGCGGCGGTGTCGTTGCTGGGGTTGGCGGCGGCGATTGCGATGCCGAATCGGGTGCTGCGCGGGCGGGAAGACAAAGCGAAGTAACTGGCGCGATAGAGCTCAACGTGTGGGAGGGAGCAAGCGCCCTCCCATAATTTCAGGCATCCGCGTCCAGATCACGGGCTGTAGTAACCCACCGCAACCATGAAATGCCCGGCCTTGCGCACATAGGCATGCTTGTTCTCGACCTTGTCCGTCACCGGGTTTTTCCAGCGGTATTTGTACTCCCCCTGATCCTGCTCCGCCATCAGCTTGAGGATCGGCTCCCCCACCGGTCTGCCGTCCGGGTCCTTGATCTTGCTGAAGTCGGTGTTGATCAGCCGCAGGGTGGTGCCGTGGGCCACGTAGCGTTGGGTGTCCAGGTCGACCACGAACACATAGAGATCATCCTGCAGGAAGCCGCCCTGCAATGAGTTGATGGCCTTGAGCGTACCGGCTTCATCCTTGAGCAACGCGTTGACCGCTTTGTTGCGCAAGGCCCGGGCCTGTTCCGGGGTCGCCCGTGGCAGGTAATAGCCCACGGCCAGGATGCGTTCACCCACCCGCTGATAAAACACGTGCTTGTGCTCGACCTTGCCGTCGTTCCAGTTCTGCCAGCGATAATCCGCCTGCTGGATGCCCTGGCCTTGCGGTGTCGTGAGCGCGGTCTTGAACGACTCGCGCAAGTCCGGCCCCAATACCTCGTTGACGTCCCGGCCGATCAACGCGGAGGAGGGACCGCCGCTGGCCAGCAGTACGCCCTGGGTATCGATCACGAACACGTAACGGTCCTGGTCGATAAATTCCCCTTGGCGGCTGAACGCGGCAAAGGCCTTGTCGCCATTGCTCTGGTAGTAGGCCAGGGCTTTTTCCAGCAGGGCCTTGGCCGCCTGCGCGTCCTCATCCTGAGTTGTGGCGGCGTGCACTTGGCTGAAACACAACAGCAGCAGCCAGGTGACGCGGAGCATTCCCTTCATGGTCCGTCCTCGTTTTTATTGATGTGACAAGAGCGTAGACGGCCTTGGCTAGGGCGCTGCCAACCATTGGTCGACAATGCCTTGGTACACACCGGTCGCGACGCTCAGGTGCAACCACTGGTCGACATAGCTTTTCCAGGCCACGTCATCGCGGGGCAGCAAAAAGGCTTTTTCGCTGTACTGCATCTGCCGCTCAGGGTTGACTGCACACAGGCCGGGCTTTTGCTTCTGCTGGTAACGGGCTTCGCTGGCGTCGGTGATCATGACGTCTGCCTTGCCAGCGAGCAGTTCGTCGAAGATGGTCACGTTGTCGTGCAGGCGGATCTGCGCCTGGCCCAGGTGGGCACGGGCAAACACTTCATTGGTGCCGCCTGCCGGTTCGATCACCCGTACCTGGGGCTGGTTGATCTGCTCGACAGTCTGGTAGCGCTGCACATCGGCGCAGCGCACCAGCGGAATCTTGCCGTCGACGCCAAGGGACTGGCTGAAGAAGGCTTTTTTCTGACGCTCCAGGGACACCGAAATCCCCCCGACGGCGATATCGCAGCGTTGCGCGAGGAAGTCCGGCATCAGGGTTTTCCAGGTGGTGGGCACCCAGGTGATCTTCGCGTTGAGGCTCTTGGCCAGGGACTCGGCCATGGCAATGTCGATGCCTTCATAGGTGCCATCAGCGCGCAGCTTGGTGTAGGGCGTGTAGTCGCCGGTGGTGCATACGCTGAGGGTGCCGCGCTGGAGCACCTCGTCGAGGCGTGACGGGGCAGTGTCGGCAAGGGCGCTGGTGGCCAGGCTCGCCAGTACACACAGGGCTAAGGGTGCTTTCATGCGGTCGAGTCCTTGGGGCAGGTGGGGGCAGCCATTATTTCCAGCGCGGGGCAGGGTGGCAAGGCGTGGCGAATGTTTAGCCGGCGCGTAACCAAACTCCGTCATCCCTGAATTTACGCGCCTATCCCGGCGTGTGAGGCTGCGGGCATCTCCATCACCGTGATGCGCCCATGGACGGTTCCGCCGCCACCCACCTCGCGACACTGCCGTCCATACTGGCATTCTGGGCGCTGTTCCATTGCCGGCATGCGCGCCCGCCGGATGCCTTTCTCCTACGTTGATTTACCCCATGGATGACGCGCCTGTGTGCGCATCTGCCTGAAGCAAACGTATGAGAAACCCTATGCGCGATTTCGCCAGCCTGCACGAAGCCCACTCTTTCCTTGAGCAGCACCCGGACATCGAAATGTTCGAGCTGTTTATCCTCGACAACAACGGCGTACCGCGTGGCAAGTTGCTGCACCGCGATGAACTGCTGGCGGTGTATGAAAGCGGCCGGCCATTGCCCAGCACCATCCTCGGCCTGACCATCAATGGCGATGACGTCGAGAACTCCGGCCTGGTGTGGGAGGTGGGTGATATCGACTGCCGCGCCTACCCCATCAGCGGCAGTTTGCAGCGCATGCCGTGGCGGCTGATCCCCACCGCAGCGGTGCAAGTCAGCATGCACCCCACCGAAGGCCTGCCCGCCACCGTGGCCGACCCCCGGCATGTGCTGGCCAGGGTCATCGATGGGCTCAACGCCGATGGCTATTACCCGGTGATGGCGGCCGAGCTGGAGTTCTACCTGCTCGACCAGAAGCCCGACAGCCACGGCCGCCCGCAACCAGCGCGGGATAGGGATGGCGGTCGCCCGCGTTCGACCCAGGTCTACGGCCTGCGCGAACTGGAGCAGATCGAGCCCTTCCTCGCCGACCTCTACAGCGCCTGCAAGCTGCAAGGCATCCCGGCGCGCACGGCCATCTCCGAATACGCCCCCGGCCAAGTGGAAATCACCCTGGAACACCGCGCCGATGCGCTGCAAGCCATGGACGAAGCAGTGCGCTACAAGCGCCTGGTCAAGGGCGTGGCGCACAAGCACGGGATGACGGCGTGCTTCATGGCCAAACCGTTCGACGATCTGGCAGGCACCGGCATGCACATGCACGTCAGCCTGGCGGATGCCCAAGGCCATAACCTGTTCGCCAGCGAGGCGGCCGACGGCACGCCGCTGCTGCGTCAGGCCGTGGGCGGGATGCTCGGCACCTTGCTCGATTCCCTGCTGATGTTCTGCCCCAACGCCAATTCCTATCGCCGCTTCCAAACCAACAGCTACGCGCCCCTGGCCGTCACCTGGGGCGTGGACAACCGCACCGTCAGCCTGCGCGTGCCCGGTGGCCCGGCACATTCGCGGCATATCGAACACCGCATCTGCGGCGCTGACGCCAACCCTTATCTGGCCGCTGCCGCGATCCTGGCCGGCATTCACCGAGGTATCCGCGAACAGCGCGACCCCGGCGCGCCGGTGGAAGGCAACGGCTACGCCCAGGCCACGGAGTTTCTGCCCACCGATTGGCTCACCACCTTGCGTGCGCTGGAAGGCTCAAGCTGGGCCAGAGAGGCGTTTGGCAGTGAATTCCTCGGTGTGTACCTGGCGGTAAAACGCGCTGAGTATCGCCAGTTCATGGGCGAGGTGGGCGAGCAGGATTGGCGTTGGTACCTGCATCAGGCCTGAGTAGATGAAGGGGAGTGGACGCTTCGACCTTTTTTTCACGTTGCGCTGGTTAAGCTGCGAATCAAGGTCGTTCACCCCTGTTTAACCCCAATGAGCCCGTGATGTCGCCACAACCACCATCCTCCATCGAGATCGAATACGCCGAGCGCTGCGGCCTTGAACATGCCAAGGTCTGCGCAGACACGCGCCCACCGGGACTGCGTCGGCGGCTGGCGTCGTGGCGTGACGAGTGGCTGGTGCGCCAGGCGCTCAAGGTTGCCGGCGAACCGGGGTTGATCCTTGACCTGGCCTGCGGTTCAGGGCGTTTCTGGCCGGTGTTGGCCGAACACATCAACCGGGTGATCCTCGCCTCGGACAATTCCCAGGACATGCTCGACCACGCGTGCACCCACCACCCGGCGGCGTTGCTCAAGCGGGTCAAGACCTTTCAGGGTTCGGCGTTTTCCATCGGTTTGTCGGAGAACGCGGTGGACTGCATCTTCTGTTTGGAGTTGTTTCGCCATGTGCCCAACAGCGAGGGACGCCTGGCGTTGCTGCGCGAGTTTCACCGCGTGAGCCGCGATACGGTGATTGTCTCGGTCAATTCGCGCACTGCGGTAGACGACGAGTTTCGCCAGGCCGGCTTCAAAGTCCTGAACCAGCAGGAATTCATGCCAGGCTCAAACCTATGGCGGGTCTATGTGCTGCGTAAGAAAGGATAACTCCGTCCCGTAGGGCTATTCTTCATCTCCTGTCTGAGTTTTCATGGTTGCCAGTGCACTGCGGATGCTCGCTAGCCCCTTTCGCGATATATACTGCGCGCCATTCTTCAAGGGAGAGCCGTGTGGCCATCGATATTCACTGGATCTGCGACAACGATAGCCTCGGCCAGCATTGCGCCGAATGGCAGCAGTTGCCATTCGTCGCCCTCGACACCGAATTCATGCGGGTCGACACCTTTTATCCCATTGCCGGGCTGATCCAGATCGGTGATGGCGTACGCGCTTACCTGATCGATCCCCTGACCATCGACAACTGGCAACCCTTGGCCGACCTGCTGGAAAACCCGGCGGTGATCAAGGTGGTGCACGCCTGCAGCGAAGACCTCGAAGTCCTGCTGCGCCTGACCGGCAGCCTGCCGGTGCCGTTGTTCGACACCCAATTGGCAGCCGCGTACCTGAATCTCGGTTTCTCCATGGGCTACTCGCGCCTGGTCCACGCCGTGCTCGACATCGATCTGCCCAAGGGCGAGACCCGCTCGGACTGGCTGCAGCGACCATTGTCCGAGACCCAGGTCAGCTATGCCGCCGAAGACGCGGTGCACTTGGCCGAGGTCTACATTCGCCTGCGTCCGCAGCTGTCGGACGATAAATACGCCTGGGTGCTGGAGGACGGCGCCGAACTGGTGGCCAACCTGCGTCGCGAAGTCGACCCGTACGAGGTGTACCGCGACGCCAAGCTGGCGTGGAAACTGTCTCGCGCCCAACTCGCCGTGCTGCGTGAACTGTGCGCCTGGCGCGAACAGCAAGCCCGCGCCCGTGACTTGCCGCGCAACCGCATCGTTCGCGAGCACTCGTTGTGGCCCCTGGCCAAATCCCAGCCGGATAACCTCGCGGCCCTGGGCAAGATCGAAGACATGCACCCGCGCACCGTGCGTCAGGATGGCCAGTTCCTGCTGGACCTGATCAAACGTGCCGGCAGTGTGTCCATGGACCAATGGCCGCCGGCCGTGGCGGAACCGCTGCCGGTGGACGCCGCCAACCTGATCAAGCAACTGCGTGCCCTGGGCCAGACGTTCGCCGAACGCCTGGAGATGGCGCCGGAACTGATGCTGCGCAAGAAAACCCTCGAAGCCCTGGTTAAAAGCGGCTACCCCGATGGGCCTTATAAATTGCCAGACTCGCTGCGTGGCTGGCGCCGCGAGTTGATGGGCCAGGCGCTGCTCGACAGCCTGGCCACTGCCGGAGAACAGCCTTGAAACGTATTTGCTCCATCTACCGCAGCCTGAAAAAAGACGGCATGTACCTCTACGTGCTCAAGAGCGATGCCCTTGAGCGTGTGCCGGAACCGTTGATGGCCGCCTTCGGCAAGGCCCATCTGGCGTTCGAGATGATCCTGACGCCGGAGCGCAAGCTGTCGCGCGAAGACATCCTGGTGGTCCTGGAAAACCTCGACAAACAGGGCTACCACCTGCAAATGCCGCCGGCCGAGGACGAGTACATCGAACACTTGCCCGAAGAGCTGCTGCGCCGCAACGACCCGATGTAATCGGTCAGTGCCTGCTTCAGGGCACAGGTTTCAATGGAATCGTATTAGTGGGCGGTGGCCGTAAGGATGCGGGCGGCCGTCTGCATTGTTTTTGAAAGGTTTGAACCATGCGTGTTCTGATTGCTGAACAGGATCACCCGCTCTACGCCCAACTGCTCAACGATGTGGCGCCGGACCTTGAGGTGCTCACCAGTGGCGACTCGGCCGAACTGTCACGCCTGGCCGCGGATTGCCCGGTCTGGCTGGGCCAGCCGGACCTGCTGGCGACATTGCTGCGCCAGGGCCACCAACCCCAATGGCTGCAATCGACCTGGGCCGGTATCACGCCCCTGCTGGCTGAAGGCTTGCCCCGCGACTACCGCCTGACGCGCGCCGTCGGCATTTATGGCCAGGTCATGGCTGAGTTTGTCCTCACGTATATGCTCGGCCATGAGCGCGAAGTGCTGGCGCGGCTGGTCAGCCAGGTCGAACGCAAGTGGGACAGCCGCACCGGCCAGAGCCTGGCGGGGCGCAAGGCATTGATCGTGGGCACCGGCGATATTGGCCAGAGTGTGGCCGAGTTCCTGGTGCCGTTTGGCGTCAAGCTGTATGGCATTGCCAGTACTGAGCGTGAGCAAGCGCCGTTTATCGAAGTGGCCGGGCTTGATCAGCTCGGGCGTCTGGTGGGCGAAGTGGACTACGTGATCAACCTGTTGCCCAACACGCCGAACACCCACGATCTGTACGACGCGGCGCTGTTCAAACAATTCAAACCGACCGGCTTGTTCATCAATGTCGGGCGCGGTGTGGCGGTGGTGGATGCTGATCTGGTCGAAGCTCTGAAAGAAGGGCACCTGGCCGGCGCCGTGATCGACGTGTGCCGCCAGGAACCGCTGCCACAGCGCCATCCGTTCTGGACCGCCTGGGGTTTGCTGTTGACCGGGCACAGCTCTGCGCCGACGTCGCCGCCGATGATGGTGGAGTTGTTTCTGGAGAACCTGCGGGCCTATAAGGCCAATGAAGCGCTGCGCGGAACCGTGGATTTCGAGCGGGGTTACTGAACTGTGGGAGCGGGCTTGGCCCCTCCCACAGTGGCAAAGCGTCCGTCTTAAAGGCTGAAGTCACCTTCCGATACCAGCTCGCTCAGCGGCTTGCGCGGGCTTGGCGCTTCACGACCTTGCAGATACTCCGGCAGGGTCGACTTGTCTCCCAGCTTGCCAACGGCCACGGCGGCATGCAGTGCATAGCCTTCTGGAATCTTCAGTTCCTTGCGGGTCAGCTCCTGGTCGAAACCGGCCATGCCGTGGGTGTGCCAGCCGCTGAGGCTGGCTTGCAGCGCCAGGTGGCCCCAGGCCGAGCCCGTGTCGAAGGTGTGCCACAGCGCCGGGGTTTCTTCGGTGGCGCCGGGGGCGACGAAGTCGGTTTTCGAGGCGATGATCACCAGGGCCGAGGCATGCTGCGCCCAACCGCGGTTGAACTCGTTGAGCAGACCCAGGAAACGTTCCCAGTCCGGCGTGTCACGGCGCGCGTAGAGAAACCGCCACGGCTGTGAGTTGTAGGCCGACGGTGCCCAACGGGCGGCTTCGAAGAAGCTCAGCAGGGTCTCTTGCGAGATGCCCTCGCCGGTAAACGCGCGGGGCGACCAGCGGTCGGTGAACTGGGTATGGATCGGATGGTCGGCAACACGTGTCATGAGCGGTTCCTGATCGTCAATTCGGCGCTCAAAGCTACTGCGCGCCCGCTAGACTGACAAGTCTTGTTACACCGCCAGTCGTAAGCGCTTGGTTCCAAGGGGCTTGGGCACTAGACTGGCGGCCTTTTCACCTACCGATACTGATGTTGAGCCATGGCCGCCAAAGTCGAACCTTTCTGGATACGCAAAACCCTCGAACACCTCGACCAGGAGGAGTGGGAATCGTTGTGCGACGGCTGTGGCCTGTGCTGCCTGCAAAAGCTTGAGGACGAAGACGACAACAGCGTCTATTACACGCGCATCGCCTGCAAACTGCTCGACCTCAAGACCTGCCAGTGCACCGATTACCCCAACCGCCGCGCCTCGGTGCCCGACTGCATCCAGCTCACCCCAGGCCAGGCCGACCAGTTCAAATGGCTGCCGCCCACCTGTGGCTACCGCCTGGTCAGCGAGCGCAAGGACTTGCCGCTGTGGCACCACCTGGTCTGCGGCGACCGCGACGCCGTGCACCACGAACGCATTTCCCAGTCCGGGCGCATGCTCAGCGAAGGCAGCGTGCCCGAAGACGACTGGGAGGATTACCTGATCTTCCGCGCAGGCTGAAAAAGGAGTGTGTATGAAGGTGGCAACCCAGCTGGCGGCAAGCCTGGTGCTGCTGGCGCTGAGCGTGCCTGCGTGGTGCGCCAGGAAAGTCGACCTGGATTATCACGTCAAACTGCTGCCCCAGAGCGATCAGGCCGAAGTGCGCCTGAGCCTGTCACAAGGCTCGGCGGTGCGCAGCCTCGACTTCGACCTGGGCCGCACCGGCAGTTACAGCGACTTCAAGGCCGATGGCCAGTGGCAGGTCAGCGGCGAGCGTGGCGTGTGGCAACCCAGCGCCGACAAGGCCAGCCTGACCTACCGCGTGCACCTCACCCAAGCGCGCAAGCCGGGCAGCTATGAAGCGCGCATGACCCCGAGTTGGGCGCTGTTTCGCGGCGAAGACCTGGTGCCGACCGCGCGGCTCGACCAGCAGGATGGCGTCGAGTTGGTCTCGCGCCTGGTGTTCGAACTGCCGGCGGGCTGGAAAAGCGTCGAAACCGCCTGGCCGCGTATCGGCAAGCACAAATTCCGCATCGACAACGTTTCCCGCCTGTTCGACCGGCCCACCGGCTGGATGCTCGCCGGCACCTTGGGCAGCCGCCGCGTGCGCCTGGGCGAAACCGAAGTCACCGTAGCGTCGCCCAAGGGCCAGGCCATGCGCCGCATGGATGTGCTGACGTTGCTGACCTTTGTCTGGCCGCAGGTCGAGGCTGCGTTCCCGCGTCATCCGGCGAAGCTGTTGGTGGTGGGCGCCAGCGACCCGATGCGCCGGGGCGTGTTCTCGGCCCATGACTCGATCTACCTCAACAGCCGCACGCCGCTGGTCAGCGAAAACGGCAGCAGCCCGTTGATTCGTGAAGTGGTGCAGGCGATTGCACGCTTCAACGATCACGACACCAGTGACTGGATCAGCGAAGGGTTTGGCGAGTATTACGCCATCGAACTGCTGCGCCGTGCCGGCGGAATCACTGATGAGCGATATCAGGCAATACAGGTGCGCTTGAGCAAGGAAGGCAAGGACGTCACGACGTTACGTGGCGAGCACGTCAGCGGCGCAACCGTGGCGCGCGCAGTGGTGGTATTGCAGGAGCTGGACCGCGAGATTCGGGTGAAAACCCATAACAAGCGCTCGCTCGACGACCTTGCGCAGGCAGTGATGCGGGCCAATAGCATTACGACGAAAGAGTTTGTGCAACTGGCCCAAAGCATCATTGGCGAGTCGTCGGTGGTGCTGGACAGCAAGTTACTGCGCTGAAGTCCCCGTCATGCACGAAACAAAATGTGGGAGGGGAATTGCCGCCTCCCACATTTGAATCTAACCAGTGGTTTTAACGGCCTTCTCAGCCGCCACTTCAGCTTTGGTCTTCAGGTTCTTCAGCTCTGCCCCGGCACGCTCGACCTTGGTGCGCAGGCTGTTCATTTCCTGACGACCCTGTTCCAGCTTGTCCTTGAGCGAGCTGTGCCCGGTAAAACCACGGGCCAGTGCCACACCGCCAATCGCCACCTGAATCAAACCGAAAATCCCGCCACGGCGCAGGCCTTTGCCCACCATCATCACGCCACCGGCCACCGAGCCGATGCGTTCCCAGCCGTGCACGTTTTGCGTGGGCTGAGTCTGGAACGGCGTGTGTTCGATGATAGGTCGCACGTTTTTGCTGTCGCTCATGATCTGTCTCCAACAAGGGCAAGTGTAAGTAGCTGACTGCTGGCGGGCGTCGGATGTTCCCAAAAAATCAGTACTTGGGGCCCGAACGGGTGTTGTTGCCCTTGGCCAGGCGGTCATAAAGCACCACGTTGACCGTCGCGGCGAGGTTCATGCAACCGGTGGTCGGGATGTAGACCACGTCTTCGCACCAGTCACGAATCTCTTTGTCCAGCGAACCGTCTTCCGGGCCGAAGATATACAGGGCGCGGTCGGGGTGGGTGTACTCGGGCAGCGGGCGGGCGCCTTCCACCAGTTCCACGGCGACCGGGATGCAGCCCAGGGGCAGGATTTTTTTCAGGTCATCGATGCCGATCAGCGGAATGTCGTGATGGACCTTCTTGGTGTCGGTAATGAAGTCCCGGGCGCGCTCGTAACGCACGCCGGTGTAGAACACCGAGGCCACGCCGTAGCAGCCGGCGGCACGCATGACCGAGCCGACGTTTTCGGGGGATTTGGGGTTATACAGGCCGATGCAGCTGTAGCGTTTATTGCCCACGGGAGTGCCTTTAAAAAGGCAGCATTATAGCGGCAAGCTACGAGCTGCAAGTTAAAAGCAGGGCGGCTTTTTCTTGCAGCTCCCAACTTACAGCTTTCAGTCGTCCTTCTTCATCAACCCCGCCAACGCCGCAAACGGGTTGTGCGTCGCCTTGGCAATCGTCGGGCTGCTGGTGGAGCCTTCGCCGAAGTACTGCTGGTCGGTGTAGCGCGAGTGTTCGTTGTCGTGGCAATACAGGCACAGCAACTCCCAGTTGGAGCCGTCCTGGGGGTTGTCATCATGATTGTGGTTACGGTGGTGTACGGTGAGTTCGCTCAGGCGCTTGCCGGCGAATTCACGGGCGCAGCGGCCGCACACGTGGGGGTACATTTTGAGGGCTTTGTCGCGGTAGCCCATTTCCCGGTCGCGCTGGGCATCGGCCAGGATGCGGTCCAGCTTGGCGGTGTGGGAGGGCGGGTTGGTCGAGCTCATCATGGCTCCTGGCTATTTGGTGGGTCACGGATAGCGTTGATTCTAGCCGTCGGCGGGCGTTTGTAGTATCGGTTCATTCATTTCACAAGGATCTGAAACCTATGCGTTGGCACACATGGACAGTTGCACTGCTCTTCGGCGCCCTGGCGGCTCACGCCCAGGCGTTCTCCACACCTCAGCCGGGCCAGGTGATCGAGGTCGCCCTCGAACAGTTGCACCCGACCCAGGCCGTAGTGGGCTTCGATCAGATCTATTACAGCCTCGGGTTGTTTGCCGACAAACCTACCAAAGCCTTCGATGAATACTGCGAGACCAATGGTCAGGGCGAGGCCGACAAGGTGCCCAAGAACGCCAAGCTGCTCCAGCCCACCAGCTTCACCTGCAAAGACCCGGTAGGCACCCACCCCGACGATATGAAAACCGTAGTGGTCGGCCCCGGCGGCCAGTTGTACCTGACCGATGGTCATCATAGCTTCACCACCCTGTGGGAAACGCCGGGGGCCGGCCCTCGATTGAAAATGTGGGTGAGGGTGACCGACGATTTCAGCAGCAGCCCAGACCTTGCGACCTTCTGGCAGCGCATGGAAGCGGCCCGCAAGGTCTGGCTCAAGGACAATCAGGGCCAGACCCTGCCGCCTGCGCAACTGCCGGCCCACCTGGGGTTCAAGAACCTGCAGGACGACACCTTTCGCAGCCTGGTGTATTTCACCCGCAAGGCTGCCTACGGCAAGCCGGACGCGGGGGAGGTCGCACCGGAATTTCTGGAGTTCTATTGGGGCAACTGGCTGCGCACGCAGATTGATCTGGGCCAGTACGACCTGAACAAAAAAGGCGGCTACAAGGCCGCTATCGAAGCGGTGGCCAAGCGCATGGTCAGCCTGGCGCCCGGCTCACAGGTCGGGGACAGCGGTTTCACTGCGCAGCAACTGGGCGGCATGAGCAAACTGGATCGCGATGAGCTGGAAAAGACCTTCGATAAAAAAGTGCCGTATGTCATCGACTACCGCAAATCCCACAACTGACCAGGGATCAAAAATGTGGGAGGGGGCAAGTCGAATCGTCGCACCGCCCCTCCCACATTAGATTTACGCTGTCGGGGACGCATGCTCAGCCCTTGAGCTTTTCCGCAATCCAGATGGTGTGACGCGTGCCCTTGTTGCCATGGGCAAACACCTGCACTTCCTCGGCCTTGAAACCGGCCTTGCGCAGTTTGTCGCTGAACAGTTTGTCGGCGCTTGCCGACCACACCGCCAGCACGCCCTTGGGCCGCAAGGCCTTGGCGCAGGCTGCGAGGCCACCGGCGGAGTAGAGCCAGCTGTTGGCTTTTTGCGTCAGGCCTTCGGGGCCGTTGTCCACATCCAGCATGATCGCGTCAAAGCCCTGGGGCTCGGCTTGCAGCACCTTGGCCACGTCTTCCATACGGATCACGGTGCGCGGGTCCAGCAGTGGACGGCCGGACTTTTCCCCCAGCGGCCCACGGTTCCATTCCACGACGCCCGGCACCAGTTCGGCCACGACCACTTCGGCGGTTTTGCCCAGATGCTTGAGCGCCGAGGCCAGGGTAAAGCCCATGCCCAGACCACCAATCAACACCCGAGACCCCGGACGACCGGCAACCTTGCGGCAGGGGATCTCTGCCAGCGCATCTTCGGAGCCGTGCATGCGCGTGTTCATCAACTGGCCGCCGTCACCGCCCTGGATCTTGATGACAAAATCCTCGCCGTATTCGAACAGGCACAAGGCACCGCCGTTGTCGGGGATCGGGGTGGTGTCCAGCAGAACGAAACGTTTCATGGAAATCTCATTGGGAAGGGCATTCTTGCGCGGTTGGGAGTAGCCTTACGACATTCCGGTCAGGCCATGGAGCCATCGATGAAGTGCAGCATTCTAACGGTCATTGTGTTGAGCGCGCTCGCATTGGGTGCGGCGCAGGCTCAGGAGTTGCAAACCGTACCGGTCGCGCCCGCGCCAACCCCAGGTGCGCCGGGTACGCCGACACCGACGCTGTATCCCCAGGTCAGCCCGCCAGCGCTGCCCAAGACCAACGGCTCGCCGCCCTTGGCGCCCATCGTGCTGCCGACGCCACCCAAGGACCAGACGGTGCCCGGCCTGCAGCAGAACGACAGCAAACCGAAAACCCCCGGCGGTTAAAACGGTTGGGACAGTAACTGCCCATCCGCCATGCGCAGGCGCTTGGACAAGGCAATCGCAATCGCCCGGATGATCTTGGCGGCCACCCGTGGTGTTTCGTTGAGCATTTTTTCCAGGGAGTCCTTGCCCAGGTTCAACAACACGCAGTCGCTGGCCGCCACGCAACTGGCGGAGCGCCGCTCGCCGTCAAGTACCGCCATCTCACCAAAGGCCCGACCACTGCGCAGGGTGGCGATGGTCAGGCGCTGGCCGTCGTGATTGGTTTTCTGCACCGCCACCTGGCCGCTGTGGATGATGCACATAAAGGTGCCGGCATCGCCTTCGAGGAAAATCGCTTCGTCCTGGGCAATGCTGCTGATATTGAAGTAGCCGGCGGCGACGTGAAAATCCTCCGGCAACAGAGGGTCGAACAGGCCGCAGTCCATGAGCATGTCGCGGATTTCATCGTTCAGTAAAGTCGGTTGTGGCATGACTGGTCCATCAATCGGTAAGCGGTCCTGTGTTCAGACAGAACCGCCGCACTAAGTTCCTAAATTAACCCCAGCGCCTTGAACACAAATGCATATTCGAGCGCTACGTCACGTAATCCCTGGTAACGACCGCTCATCCCACCATGGCCGGCGCCCAGTTCGGTCTTGAGCAACAGCAGGTTGTTGTCGGTTTTGGTGTCACGCAGCCTGGCCACCCACTTGGCGGCTTCCCAGTACTGCACGCGGCTGTCGTTGTAGCCGGCGATCACCAGCAGATGCGGGTAGGCCTGGGCCTGGACATTTTCGTAAGGCGCGTAGGCCTTGATGCGCTCATACACCTCGGGCTCTTCGGGGTTGCCCCACTCGTCGTACTCGGTGATGGTCAGCGGCAGATCCGGGTCGAGCATGGTGTTGAGCACATCGACGAACGGCACTTCGGCAATCGCCGCCTGGAACAACTCCGGACGCTGGTTGAGCACCGCGCCGATCAACAGGCCGCCGGCACTGCCGCCGCTGATGGCCAGTTGCTTGGCGGTGGTCAAGCCTTGGGCGATCAGGTGTTCGGCGCAGGCGATAAAGTCACTGAAGGTGTTCTGCTTGTGTTCCTGCTTGCCGTTGCGGTACCAGGCTTCACCCAGCTCGCCGCCGCCACGCACGTGGGCAATCGCAAACGCGACGCCACGGTCGAGCAGACTGAGGCGCGCGTGGGAAAACCACGGGTCGAGGCTTTGGCCGTAGGCGCCGTAGCCATACAGGTAAAGCGGCGTGGTTTTGCCGAGCTGGTCGCGCTTGACCACCAGGCTGATCGGCACCTGGGTGCCATCGGCAGAGGTGGCCCACAAGCGCTGGCTCACGTAATCGTCGGCATTGAACACGCCGAGCACCGGGGTTTCCTTGAGCACCTGTTGCGCGCCGCTGGCCAGTTCCAGCTGACGCACCTGGGCCGGGCGATTGAGGGCCTCATACCGCAGGCGAATTTTGTCGCTGACGAATTCCAGGCTGTTCTGTACGTAGAGGCTGTAGGCGGCGTCGGGCAATTCCACGCGATACGCGGGCAGGCCCTGCGGGTGCACTTCGATCACCGGCAGGCCACCGATGCGCAGGCTCAGGGTCATGGCGCCGGTATTGAGGCTCACACCGTCGAGCATCACGTCATCGCTGTGGGGGATCAGGTTTTGCCACTCATCCTCGGTGGGCACATCGCCAATGTCGGTTGCAACGAACAGCGCATAGTTGATGCCATCCCGGTTGCTGCGGATAAACCAGGTCCACGCGCCATTCAGTTGGCCGTGGTCGACGTCGTATTCGTGGTCCTCGACCCGAGGCGCCAGGCAGGTGAAGGCCAGGTGCGGCTGGTCGGCGTCGAGGGCCCAGATTTCGCTGGTGGTCTTGCTGCCCAGGGCCAGCAGCAACTGGCGCTCGGAGCTGGAGCGGTAGCAATGCAGGAAGAAACGCCCGTCGGGCTCGTGGAACACTTCCTGCGCTGCCGTGCCGTCCAGGCGATAGCGATACAGTTTGTGCGGACGGTGGGTGTCGTCCAGTTCGCCGAAGAACAGGGTCAGGCTGTCGTTGGCCCAGGTCATGCTGCCGTCGCAGTCCTGGAACTCCAGTTCGCTGACCTTGCCTGTTGCCAATTCCTTCACGAACAGGGTGTAGATCTCATCGCCACTGGTGTCCAGGCTGTAGGCCAGGCGCTGGTGGTCGGGGCTGATGCTGAACGCGCCGAGGGAGAAAAAGCCGCCATTAGCCAGTTCGTTCGGGTCCAGCAACAGCTCTTCGCTGCTGTCGTCGACCTGGTTGCTGTCATCGGCCGGACGGCGGCAGCGGTAGTGCCGGGCGTACTCGTCACCGGCGGTGGTGCGGGTGTAATAGAGGTACGGGCCCCACGGGGAGGGCAGCGACAGGTCGGTTTCGAGGATGCGGCCCTTGATCTCTTCGAACAGGCTTTCGCGCAAGTCTGCCTGATCGGCGAGCTGGGCTTCCTGCCAGGTATTTTCGGCCTTGAGGTAATCGAGCACCTCAGTGCTGTCGCGTTCTTGCAGCCAGGCGTAAGGATCCTGGCCTGGGGCCTTGCGGGCAATCGGGGGGCGCGATACAGGCATGGATTATTCTCTATCTGGCGGACGGTGGCAGGCTTTGCAGCCGCGACACGCAAAAGCCGTTATCATAGCCGCCTCTTTGCCAGCCTTGCCATGGACACCATGACCGAGAACGACTATCTGACCGCTTGGGGCCTTTACGCCTTCGCCGCTTTGGGCTGCCTGTTGGTGTGGTGGCGCATGACGCGCTGGATCTGGCGCTGGCTGCGCGAGCCGCTGCAATTGCTGATGGCCGTGTTGCTGTTCAGCCCGACCATCGTCGACCCGGTCAAGACCCAGTTCGCACCGGCCGTGGCCATTACCGCCCTGGACCTGGTGCTCAAGGTCGGCAACAACGCCTGGCGGGCGATTTCCGATTTGTTCATGTACACCATGATCGCCTTTGGCGTGTACCTGGTGATTGTGTTGATCCGCTGGCCCATCGAGCGCGCCGCCAATGCGCGTCGTGAGCGCAAGGCCGCCACCGATGCAGCCCTGGCCGCTGAAGCGGTGGAAGAAGACGACGAGCCATTCCGCCGTCCGGCGCCTGTCAGCGGCATGCGGGTCGAACCGCGCCTTTAACGTTGCAGCGAGAGCCCTGGCATGTGTGAATTATTGGGCATGAGTGCCAACGTCCCCACCGATATCGTGTTCAGCTTTACCGGGCTGATGCAGCGCGGTGGGCGCACCGGCCCCCACCGCGACGGTTGGGGTATCGCCTTCTACGAAGGCCGTGGCCTGCGCCTGTTCCAGGACCCGGCCGCGAGCAGTGAATCGGAAGTCGCGCTGCTGGTGCAGCGTTATCCCATCAAGAGTGAAGTGGTGATCGGCCATATCCGCCAGGCCAATGTGGGCAAAGTGAGCCTGGCCAATACCCACCCGTTCGTGCGTGAACTGTGGGGTCGCAACTGGTGTTTCGCCCATAACGGCCAATTGGCGGACTTCAACCCGCGCGCCACGTTCTACCGCCCGGTCGGCGATACCGACAGCGAGGCAGCCTTCTGCGATTTGCTCAACCGCGTGCGCGAGGCCTTTCCCGAGCCGGTGGACATCGAGCAGATGCTGCCCGACCTGATCGCCGCCTGTGCCGAATACCGCAGCAAAGGCGTGTTCAACTGCCTGCTCAGCGATGGCGACTGGCTGTTCTGCTACTGCTCGACCAAGTTGGCGCAGATCACCCGGCGTGCCCCGTTCGGCCCGGCGCGGTTGAAGGATGTCGACGTGATCGTCGATTTCCAGGCCGAAACCACACCCAATGATGTAGTGACGGTGATCGCCACCGAACCGTTGACCGACAACGAAAACTGGACCCGTTACGAACCGGGCCAATGGAGCCTGTGGCGACGCGGTGAATGCGTCAGCCAGGGCATTACTGAGTAAGGATATCGACCATGTTGCTCAGCTATCTGCGGTTGGTGCTGTTTGCCATTGGCCTGTTGGTCGGCGTGCAAGTGCCGGGTTTTATCAACGACTATGCCAAGCGCGTCGAAGCCCACCTGATCGAGGCCCAGACGGGGCTGAGCGGGTTTGAAACCACTGCGCGGCAGTTCTTCAACGGTGATTTGAAAGCGTTGGTGGCGCATTACCGCGCCAGTGACGACCCCGTGTTCCAGAGCGACGCCAATAGCCTGGGCGCGATGCTTGATCGCCAGGTGGCGCTGGACAAGCAATTCCAGGCCATGCAAGGCCCGTGGTACATCCGCGCCTTGCAAGTGGCGGTGGCTGCCGACCCGGATATCCGCCAGGAAACCTGGAACGGCTACAGCTACCAGATCCTGCTGACCCCTGAAGCCATGGGCTGGGGCCTGGGCGGGGCGATGCTGCTGTCGTTTGGGTTGGAATGCCTGTTCCGCCTGATCGACTGGGTGGTGTTGGGCGGCAAGCGCCTGCGCCAGAGCCGGCCGATTGAAGAGCGGGACCTGAAAGGTCTTTAACGCCCAACCCGGTCCAATGTGGGAGGGGGCTTGCCCCTCCCGCATTAGATCTCCTGCATTATGGGGATCGGCGTTTATTTCGACAGGAAGCGCATGCCTTCTTCCAGCCCGCGCAGGGTCAGCGGGTACATCTGATCCTCCACCAACTCCCGCACAATCCCCGTCGACGCCGTAAAGTCCCAAGTGTCCTTCGGATACGGATTGATCCAGATCAGCTTCTTGTACTTGGCCATGAATCGCTGCATCCACACATAGCCCGGCTCTTCGTTCCAATGCTCGACGCTGCCGCCGGCCTGGGTGATTTCATACGGCGCCATCGATGCGTCGCCGATAAAGATCACTTTGTAGTCGGCGCCATACTTGTGCAGCAGGTCCTGGGTGGAAGTGCGCTCCGAGGTGCGGCGCTGGTTGTTCTTCCACACCGACTCATACACGAAGTTATGGAAGTAGAAGTACTCCAGGTGTTTGAACTCGGTCTTGCAGGCGGAGAACAGCTCTTCGCAGATTTTCACGTGGGCATCCATCGAGCCGCCGATATCGAACAGCAGCAACAGCTTGATGGTATTGCGCCGTTCCGGGCGCATCTGGATATTCAGCAAGCCGGCGTCGCGGGCGGTGTGGTCGATGGTGCCGTCGATGTCCAACTCGTCGGCGGCACCCTGGCGCGCGAATTTGCGCAGGCGGCGCAGTGCAATCTTGATGTTGCGCGTGCCCAGTTCCACCTGATCGTCGAGGTTCTTGTACTCGCGCTGGTCCCAGACTTTCACCGCCTTGCCCTGGCGCTTGCCGGCGTCACCGACGCGGATGCCTTCGGGGTTGTAGCCACCGGAGCCAAACGGGCTGGTACCGCCGGTGCCGATCCATTTATTGCCGCCGGCGTGGCGTTCTTTCTGTTCTTCCAGGCGTTTCTTGAACTCTTCGATCAGCTTGTCGAGGCCGCCGAGGGATTGGATCTGCGCGCGTTCTTCGTCACTCAGCGAACGCTCGAATTCCTTGCGCAGCCACTCTTCGGGGATCAGCGCCTGCAAATGGTCGTCGAGCTTTTCCAGGCCGTTGAAATAGGCGCCGAAGGCACGGTCGAACTTGTCGAAATGCCGCTCGTCCTTGACCAGGATCGCCCGGGCCAAGTAGTAGAACTCGTCCATGTCGGCGAAGGTCACGCGCTGCTTGAGCGCGTTGATCAGGTCGAGCAACTCGCGCACCGACACCGGCACTTTGGCGGCGCGCATCTCGTTGAACAGGTTGAGCAACATCAGCGATTACCGCGACGGCTCATGAACGCCAGACGCTCCAGCAATTGCACGTCTTGCTCGTTCTTGACCAAGGCGCCGGCCAGCGGCGGGATGGCTTTGGTCGGATCGCGTTCGCGCAGCACCGCTTCACCGATATTGTCGGCCATCAGCAGCTTGAGCCAGTCGACCAGTTCGGAGGTGGACGGTTTTTTCTTCAGGCCCGGGACTTTGCGCACGTCGAAGAACACGTCGAGGGCTTCGCTGACCAGGTCTTTCTTGATGTCGGGGTAGTGCACATCCACGATCTTCTGCAGGGTGGTGCGGTCGGGGAAGGCGATGTAGTGGAAGAAGCAACGGCGCAGGAATGCGTCCGGCAGCTCTTTTTCGTTGTTGGAGGTAATGATGATGATCGGGCGCTTCTTGGCCTTGATGGTCTCGTCGATTTCGTAGACGTAGAACTCCATCTTGTCGAGTTCTTGCAGCAGGTCGTTGGGGAACTCGATGTCGGCCTTGTCGATTTCATCGATCAGCAGGATCACCCGTTCTTCGGACTCGAACGCTTCCCACAACTTGCCCTTCTTCAGGTAGTTGCGCACATCGTGCACCTTGTCCACGCCCAACTGCGAGTCGCGCAGGCGGCTGACCGCATCGTACTCGTAGAGGCCCTGGTGGGCCTTGGTGGTGGACTTGATGTGCCAGGTGATCAGCTTGGCACCGAAGGATTCGGCCAGTTGCTCGGCGAGCATCGTCTTGCCGGTGCCCGGTTCGCCCTTGACCAGCAACGGCCGCTCCAGGGTGATGGCGGCGTTGACGGCCAGTTTCAGGTCATCGGTAGCCACATAGGCCTGGGTGCCTTCGAACTTCATCGGTGTTTCCTCGCATTCATCAATGCCCCGACTATACCGCGCAGCCCCGGCGACTGTGAACGCAGACGGGTTATTCAGTATCTGAATGGCCGGTCACATGGGATATCAGTCTGCCGATGGCTTGGGTTGCTCATAACGTGCATTGAACGCCTGGATAAAACCATTGCGCAAAATCCCCAAAAATGCAGAGAACGCGCTGACATTTTGTTGATGTACGCTGCCACTGAGCTCGACGCGGGTGGCGAACTGGTTTTTCTGCTGGTTCTTCAGCACCGTCTCGCTGGTGCCAACCACCGCCTCCCAGATCGAGCGGAAGATGTTCTTGTCCTTGTTCTCCACGTCCTGCTGCCAGTCAAACACTTCCACATCCCTTAACAACGGCTTGATGTAGCCGGTCAGTTGGCCTTTTTCGGCCTGGGCTTCGATCACCACGTCGCCGTTACCGGCCTTGAAGTCGAACTTGCCGTAGGCCGAGGCGAAGTCATTCATGCGCTTGAGCTGCAGGTCCTTGGCGCGGAAACGGAATTCGAAGTTCTCGAAATTGCTCAGTGGGTCAAAGGTGGCGCTGGCTTCCAGTGGGGCCTGGCCTTGCAGCAGGGCCTTGCCGTCGAAGCGGGCGTCGCGCTTGCCTTTGACGTCGACCACGTTGGTCAGGTTGTAGAAGCTGGCGTTGACGTCAGTGGCATCGATTTTTACCGCAGGTTTGGAGCTGAAGTTGTGGAAGGCGATCTTGCCGTCTTCGATGCGCACTTCATCGAGGGTGATGGGTGCCAGCTTGCTCAACTGCTCGCGCCAGTCGGTGCCCTTACCCGTCTGGGACGCCTGCTTGTTGGCGCCGCCGTCGACGAAGTTCACCTCAGGCTTGATAAACCGCACCTTGGCGACCACTGCATGGTCGTACCACAGCGAATGCCAGCTCACCGCCAGGTCGATCAGCGGGGCGTTGACGAACGGTACGGGCACTTTGCCGTCGACCTTCACGATTTCAAGGCCGTTGATCCGGTACGCGCCCCGCCATAGCGCCAGGTCCACGTCGGTCACCTGGCCTCGGTAATCGCCCATATTGGCGAGTTTGTCATTCAAATAATTGCGCACCAGGTAGGGCAGGGCGATGCTCAAGGCGACCAGGACCACCAGCACTCCGGCGACGGTCCATAGTGGCCAGCTGTAGCGACGTTTCATCGGGCAGTTCTCCTTGCAGATGAAACATGGACTGTCTTGATCCGCGCAACGTTCCTCTGACTGGACGCTTTGTACTACGAGGCATACCCTTGTTGCCTTCTTGAAATTGCCTACAAGGACCCGTCATGAGCCGCATTTTTGCAGACAACGCGCACTCCATCGGTAACACGCCCCTGGTGCAGATCAACCGCATCGCCCCGCGTGGCGTGACCATCCTGGCGAAGATCGAAGGGCGTAACCCGGGTTACTCGGTAAAGTGCCGCATCGGCGCGAACATGATCTGGGACGCGGAAAGCACCGGCAAACTCAAGCCGGGCATGACCATTGTCGAGCCGACGTCGGGCAATACCGGCATCGGCCTGGCGTTTGTCGCCGCCGCCCGTGGCTACAAGTTGCTGCTGACCATGCCGGCGTCCATGAGCATCGAGCGCCGCAAAGTGCTCAAGGCCCTCGGTGCCGAGCTGGTACTGACCGAGCCGGCCAAAGGCATGAAGGGCGCTATCGAAAAGGCCGGCGAAATCGTCGCCAGCGACCCGGCCACCTACTTTATGCCGGCCCAGTTCGAAAACCCGGCCAACCCGGCGATCCACGAGAAAACCACCGGCCCGGAAATCTGGAATGACACCGACGGTGCGGTGGATGTGCTGGTAGCGGGCGTGGGCACCGGCGGCACCATCACCGGCGTATCGCGCTATATCAAGAACACCGCGGGCAAGCCGATTCTGTCGGTGGCCGTTGAGCCGGTGGTGTCGCCGGTGATCACCCAGGCGCTGGCTGGCGATGAGATCAAGCCGAGCCCGCATAAAATCCAGGGCATCGGCGCCGGTTTTGTACCGAAAAACCTCGACTTGTCGATGGTTGACCGCGTGGAGCTGGTGACCGACGACGAATCCAAGGCCATGGCCCTGCGCCTGATGCAGGAAGAGGGGATTCTGTGCGGCATCTCCTGCGGTGCCGCCATGGCGGTGGCCGTGCGCCTGGCCGAGAAACCGGAAATGCAGGGCAAGACCATCGTGGTGATCCTGCCGGACTCCGGTGAGCGCTACCTGTCGAGCATGCTGTTCAGCGATTTGTTCACCGAGCAGGAAAACCAGGCTTGATGTATGTCAGCGCCGATACCTTGGGCCTTCTGCATACTGGCCCAAGTGTTTATGATGCCCGGCGCATATTTCCAGGAGTTGCTGCATGACCTTTTCTTTGGCCGCCAAACTGTCGGTGCTGCTGCTGTTTATCGGCAGCACACTGTATGTCCACTTGCGCGGCAAGGCCCGTCTACCGATGTTGCGCCAGTTCGTAAACCATTCTGCGCTGTTCGCCCCGTATAACGCCTTGATGTATCTGTTTTCGGCGGTGCCGTCCAAACCCTACCTGGACCGCAGCAAGTTCCCGGAACTGGATGTGCTCAAGGACAACTGGGAGGTGATCCGCGAAGAGGCCATGCACCTGTTTGACGAGGGTTACATCCGCGCCGCCGAAAAGAACAACGATGCCGGTTTCGGGTCGTTCTTCAAGAAGGGCTGGAAGCGTTTCTACCTCAAGTGGTACGACAAACCCCTGCCATCGGCCGAGGCGCTGTGCCCGAAAACTGTGGCACTGGTGAGCAGCATTCCCAACGTCAAGGGCGCGATGTTTGCGCTGTTGCCGGGCGGCAGCCACCTCAACCCGCACCGCGACCCTTTTGCCGGTTCCCTGCGTTATCACCTGGGGCTGTCCACGCCCAACTCCGATGCCTGCCGCATCTTCGTCGACGGCCAGGAATACGCCTGGCGCGACGGCGACGACGTGATGTTCGACGAAACCTACGTGCACTGGGTGAAGAATGAAACCGAACAGACCCGCGTGATTCTGTTCTGCGACATTGAGCGTCCCCTGAGCAACCGCGTGATGACCCGCCTCAACCGTTGGGTCAGCAAGCAACTGGGCCGTGCGACCGCGCCGCAGAACCTGGATGACGAGCGCGTAGGCGGGATCAACCAGGCGTATGCCTGGAGCAAGACCTTCAGCGACAAGTTCAGCGGCCAGGTCAAGCAGTGGAAGCGTAAACATCCCAAGGCTTACCGCATTGCGCGGCCGGTGTTGGCGGTGGTCGTGCTGGTACTGCTGTGGAAATGGCTGTTCGGCTGATCTGAAAGTTTAAACGCGGTCAAAAATGGGGAAGGGGGCTTGCCCCCGATGACAGTGGGTCAGCTACAGATTTATCAGCTGACACACCCTCATCGGGGCATGGGTATCTACACAGCTCTTAAAGGCTGGCATAAAACCCTGTGGCAAGCCCGCTCACCACAAGACCCTCGTTCGCTAAGGGTACGTTTTCACCAAAGATGTGTAGATACCCATGCTCATCGGGGGCAAGTCGAATCGTCGCACCGCCCCTCCCACATTTGATCTCCAGTGATCTTTAGCTGGCGATCAGTTGGCGCAACACGTAGTGCAAAATCCCGCCCGCCTTGAAGTACTCCACCTCATTGAGCGTATCGATCCGGCACAGCACCTCGACCTTCTCGCTGCTGCCATCCTCTCGCGTAATCACCAGCGTCAGGTTCATGCGCGGCACGATCTCCACCTCGCTCAGCCCAAGAATGTCGATCTTCTCCTTGCCACTGAGCTTGAGGGTCTTGCGGTTCTGATCGAGTTTGAACTGCAACGGCAGCACGCCCATGCCCACCAGGTTGGAACGGTGAATTCGCTCGAAGCTCTCGGCGATCACCGCCTTGACGCCCAGCAGGTTGGTGCCCTTGGCCGCCCAGTCGCGGCTGGAGCCGGTGCCGTACTCTTGCCCCGCAACCACCACCAGCGGGGTGCCCGACGCCTGGTATTTCATCGACGCATCGTAGATCGCCATTTTTTCGCCGGTGGGGATGTACAGCGTGTTGCCGCCTTCTTCGCCACCGAGCATTTCGTTGCGGATCCGGATATTGGCAAAGGTGCCGCGCATCATCACTTCATGGTTACCCCGGCGTGAGCCGTAGGAGTTGAAGTCCCGCGGTTCCACGCCTTGCTCGCGCAGGTATTGGCCGGCGGGGCTGTCGACCTTGATGTTGCCGGCGGGGGAGATGTGGTCGGTGGTCACCGAATCCCCCAGCAGGGCCAGTACGTTGGCGCCCTTGATGTCCTCGATCACCGGCAACGGGCCGGCAATGTCGTCGAAAAACGGCGGATGCTGGATGTAGGTGGAATCCTTCTGCCACACGTACGTCGCAGCCTGAGGCACTTCAATGGCCTGCCATTGCGCGTCGCCGGCAAACACCTCGGCGTATTCCTTGTGGAACATGCCAGTGCTGACCTGCGCCACCGCGTCAGCGATCTCCTGGCTGCTCGGCCAGATGTCCTTGAGGTAGACCGGCTTGCCGTCCTTGTCGTTACCCAGCGGCTCGCTGCTGATGTCGATGCGCACCGTGCCGGCCAGCGCATAGGCGACCACCAGCGGCGGCGAGGCCAGCCAGTTGGTTTTCACCAGTGGGTGTACGCGGCCTTCAAAGTTGCGGTTACCCGACAGCACCGAGGCCACGGTGAGGTCGGCTTTCTGGATGGTTTTTTCAATCGGCTCGGGCAATGGCCCGGAGTTGCCGATGCAGGTGGTGCAGCCATAGCCCACCAGATCAAAACCGAGCGCGTCCAGGTAGTGGGTGAGGCCGGCGGCGTTGTAGTAGTCGGTGACCACCTTGGAGCCGGGCGCCAGGGAGCTTTTGACCCACGGCTTGCGCGTCAGGCCTTTTTCCACGGCTTTCTTGGCCACGAGCCCGGCGGCCATCATCACGCTGGGGTTGGAGGTATTGGTGCACGACGTAATCGCGGCGATGACCACCGCGCCGTTTTTCAGGCGGTAGGTGTTGCCTTCGTATTCGTAATCGGCTTCGCCCACCAGATCGGCATTGCCCACGGCGACACCGCCGCCGCCTTCGCTTTCCAGGCGGCCTTCTTCCTTGTTGGTGGGTTTGAATTGCAGGTCGAGGAAGTCGCTGAAGGCCTGGCCGACATTCGGCAGCGCCACGCGGTCCTGCGGACGTTTCGGCCCGGCAAGGCTGGCTTCGACGCTGCCCATGTCCAGGGCCAGGCTGTCGGTGAACACCGGTTCTTGGCCGGCAATACGCCACAGGCCCTGAGCCTTGGTGTAGGCCTCGACCAATTTCACGGTTTCTGTCGGGCGGCCGGACAGGCGCAGGTAGTCCAGCGTCACTTCATCCACCGGGAAAAAGCCGCAGGTGGCGCCATATTCCGGGGCCATGTTGGCGATGGTAGCGCGGTCAGCCAGAGGCAGATCGGCCAGGCCATCGCCGTAGAACTCAACGAACTTACCGACGACGCCTTTTTTGCGCAGCATCTGGGTCACGGTCAGCACCAGGTCGGTGGCGGTGATGCCTTCCTTGAGTTTGCCGGTGAGCTTGAAGCCAATCACTTCCGGGATCAGCATCGACACCGGCTGGCCGAGCATCGCCGCTTCCGCTTCGATGCCACCCACGCCCCAGCCAAGTACGCCAAGGCCGTTGATCATGGTGGTGTGGGAATCGGTGCCGACCAGGGTGTCGGGGAAGGCGTAGGTGCGGCCGTCTTCGTCCTTGGTCCACACGGTGCGGCCCAGGTACTCCAGGTTGACCTGATGGCAGATGCCGGTGCCCGGCGGCACCACGCTGAAGTTGTCAAAGGCGCTCTGGCCCCAGCGCAGGAAGGCGTAGCGTTCGCCGTTGCGCTGCATCTCGATATCGACGTTTTGCTCGAAGGCATCGGCATTGCCGAACTTGTCGACCATCACCGAGTGGTCGATCACCAAATCCACCGGGGAGAGCGGGTTGATGCGCTGCGGGTCGCCACCGGCCTTGGCCACGGCGGCGCGCATGGCGGCCAGGTCGACCACGGCGGGTACGCCGGTAAAGTCTTGCATCAGCACGCGGGCGGGGCGGTACTGGATCTCACGGTCGGACTGGCGCTCTTTGAGCCAGGCGGCAATGGCCTTGAGGTCGGCGCCGGTGACGGTCTTGTTGTCTTCCCAGCGCAGCAGGTTTTCCAGCAGCACCTTGAGCGACATCGGTAGCTTGTCCAGGTCGCCCAGGCTCTTGGCGGCTTCGGGCAGGCTGAAGTAGTGGTAGGTTTTGTCGTCGATTTGCAGGGTTTTAAGGGTTCTCAGGCTATCAAGCGATGACATGACGCGACTCCTTATGGTCCGCACGGCTACGGACCTGACGGGACGAACAGAGCTATCAAACTAGCCCCGTTTTCATTAGCAGGCTAATAACTGGACTCTATGGGCAAGTCCAAGGTTCCGAACTCGGCTATCATGCGCGCGTTTTCATGACAGGCATTGCGATAGAGCAAGCCAGTTGCCAGGAGATTCAATGAACACCCTTTTTATGCACTGCCGCCCGGGTTTTGAAGGCGAAGTCTGTTCCGAGATCGCGGACCTCGCTGCGCGCCTGAACGTTTCCGGCTACGCCAAGGCCAAGACCGGCAGCGCCTGCGCCGAATTTGTCTGCACCGAAGAAGACGGCGCCCAGCGCCTGATGCACGGCCAGCGCTTTGCCGAGCTGATCTTCCCCCGGCAGTGGGCGCGCGGGGTGTTTATCGACCTGCCGGAAACCGACCGCATCAGCGTGATCCTCGCTCACCTGCGCGAATTCCCGGTGTGCGGCAGCCTGTGGCTGGAGATGGTCGACACCAACGATGGCAAGGAACTGTCGAACTTCTGCAAGAAATTTGAAGTGCACCTGCGCAAAGCCCTGCTGGGTGCCGGCAAGCTGGTGGACGACCCGAGCAAGCCGCGCCTGCTGCTGACCTTCAAGAGCGGCCGCGAAGTGTTCATGGGCCTGGCCGAGTCGAACAATTCGGCCATGTGGCCGATGGGCATCCCGCGCCTGAAGTTCCCGCGTGACGCGCCAAGCCGTTCGACGTTGAAGCTGGAAGAGGCCTGGCACCACTTTATCCCCCGCGACCAATGGGACGAGCGCCTGCACGGCGACATGACTGGCGTCGACCTCGGCGCTGCGCCGGGCGGCTGGACCTGGCAACTGGTCAACCGTGGCATGCTGGTGACCGCCATCGACAATGGCCCCATGGCCGAAAGCCTGATGGACACCGGCCTGGTACAGCACTTGATGGCCGACGGCTTCACCTTCGTGCCCAAGCAGCCGGTGGACTGGATGGTGTGCGACATCGTCGAGAAACCGGCGCGCAACGCCGCGTTGCTGGAAACCTGGATCGGCGAGGGGCATTGTCGCGAGGCGGTGGTGAACCTGAAGTTGCCGATGAAGCAGCGCTATGCCGAAGTCAAGCGCCTGCTGGAGCGTATCGAAGAGGGCTTCAAGGCCCGCGGCATTCGCGTGGAAATCGGCTGCAAGCAGCTGTACCACGACCGCGAGGAAGTGACCTGCCACCTGCGCCGCCTGGTGGATGCGAAGAAAACCAAGGCCCGTTAACGAGGAGTCATCAATGAGCGATATCAACGAAAGCCCTGTCGACGGCATTCTCGATGCCACCGGCCTCAACTGCCCGGAACCCGTGATGATGCTGCACCAGCACATCCGCGACCTGCCGGCAGGCGGTTTGCTCAAGGTGATCGCAACGGACCCGTCGACCCGTCGCGATATACCCAAGTTCTGCGTGTTCCTGGACCACGAACTGGTGGATCAGCAGGAACAGGCTGGCACTTATCTGTACTGGATTCGCAAGAAGGCCGACTAACCCCGCGCCTTGTCCGCCCGGATACGCCGGCGTGCACTGCGCGCCAGGCGTACCAGCAACATCCCCGCCGCACAGCTCAGGCCCACGATCAGCCCTTGCCACAAACCGCTGGGGCCGCTTGGGGCGCCGAGCCAGTCGGTCAGCCCCAGGGCATAACCCACCGGCAGCCCCACGCCCCAGTAGGCGAACAAGGTCAGCACCATGGTCACGCGGGTGTCCTGGTAGCCACGCAAGGCGCCGGCTGCCGTGACCTGGATCGAGTCCGAGAACTGGAACAGCGCCGAGAACACAATCAGCGTCGAAGCCAAGTGAATCACCACTGGGTCCGGGGTGTAGATCGTCGCGATCTGCTCACGGAACAACAGCATCAGGCTGCACGACAGGCACGCATACGCCAGCGCGGTGCCCATGCCGACACCGGCGGCGAAGCGTGCTTCCCGTGCCTCGCCACGGCCGAGGGCCTGACCGACGCGCACGGTGACGGCCATGCTCAGGGAGTAGGGGATCATGAACACCAGCGAGCTGACGTTCAGTGCGATCTGATGCCCGGACACCACCGTGGCGCCCAGGCTGCCGAGCAACAGGGCGATTACCGCAAAAATGCTCGATTCGGCGAAGATCGCGACGCCAATCGGCAGGCCAATCCCCAGCACACGCTTGATGACTGCCCATTGCGGCCAGTCAAACCGTTTGAACAATTCACTGCTCTGATAGGCCGGGCCCCAGCGCGTCCAGACGGCCAGGCCGAGCATCATCACCCACATCGCAATGGCCGTGGCCCAGCCGCAGCCCACGCCGCCCATGGCCGGCACGCCAAAGTGGCCGTAGATGAAGATGTAGTTCAGCGGAATATTCAGCGCCAGGCCGACCAGGCCCATGACCATGCTCGGCCGCGTGCGGCCCAGGCCATCGCTGAAACAGCGCAGCACGTAATACAGCGCAATCGCCGGCATCCCGGCGGCGATGCCGTGCAGGTAGCCCATGGATGGTTCGATCAGGTCGGGCTCGACCTTCATGGCATGCAGGATCGGTTCGGCGCACAGCAGCAGCAATGCGCCGATGATCCCCACGACCACCGCCAGCCACAACGCCTGGCGCACCAGCGGCCCGATCTCGGTGAACTGGCCTGCCCCGTAGCGCTGGGCGACTTTCGGCGTGGTGGCCAGCAGCGTGCCGCTCATCAGCAGGTACACCGGGATCCAGATCGAGTTGCCCAGGCCCACCGCCGCCAGGTCCTGGGGGCTGACCCGCCCGGCCATGACTGCGTCGACAAAACTCATGGCGGTGGTGGCCAGTTGGCCGATCATGATCGGCAGGGCGAGCGTCAGCAGGTCGCGCACTTCCCGGCTGATGCGGGCGGGGCGGGTGAGGGCGGTGGCGGCAGTGTTCACGTACAGGTGTCCAATTGAGAGGAGCGCAAGGACGGCGGATTCTACGCCCTGACGCAATGGTCAGGAAAAAACCTGTGTTGGGGATTTGTAAGCAACCTGCCAGGCCGCCTCCCACATTGAATCCACGCAAGCCTGTACACTGCGGGTCCGCCAAAGGAGCCTGCCATGCTGATTGTTGCCGACGAAAATATCCCGCTGCTCGATGCCTTCTTCCAAGGATTTGGCGAGATTCGCCGGGTGCCCGGCCGTTCTCTTGACCGCGCCACGGTCGAGCAGGCGGATGTGCTGCTGGTGCGCTCGGTGAGCAACGTCAATCGCGCGCTTCTGGAGGGCTCCAACGTGCGCTTTGTCGGCACCTGCACCATCGGCACCGATCACCTGGATTTGGACTACTTCAAGCAAGCCGGTATCCAGTGGTCCAGCGCCCCCGGCTGCAATGCCCGTGGGGTAGTGGACTACGTGCTGGGCAGCCTGCAGACCCTCGCCGAGATCGAAGGCGCCGACCTCAATAAGCGTACTTACGGCATCGTCGGTGCCGGTGAAGTCGGCGGGCGCCTGGTCAAGGTGCTCAAGGGCCTGGGCTGGAACGTGCTGGTGTGCGACCCGCCACGGCAGATCGCCGAAGACGGCGACTATGTGAGCCTGGCGCAGATCGTCGAGCAGTGCGACGTGATCAGCCTGCACACGCCGCTGACCAAGTCCGGCAATGGCTCGACCTGGCATTTGTTCGACCGCCAGCGCCTGGAGCAGCTCAAGCCCGGCACCTGGCTGATCAACGCCAGCCGCGGCCCGGTGGTGGACAACGCTGCCCTGCGCGAGGTGTTGCTGGCGCGCGAAGACCTGCAAGCGGTGCTGGATGTATGGGAAGGCGAGCCCGAAGTGGATGCGGACCTGGCCGACCTGTGCGTGCTGGCCACGCCGCATATCGCCGGTTACAGCCTGGAAGGCCGTCAGCGCGGCACGGCGCAGATCTACCAGGCGTTTTGCGCGTACCTGGGCCAGGCACCGAGCATCCACTTGAGCGAACTGTTGCCGGCGCCGTGGTTGTCTGAAGTGCACCTGAATGCTTCGACCGACCCCGCCTGGGCGCTGGCGACCTTGTGCCGCAGCGTGTACGACCCGCGCCGGGATGATGCGGATTTCCGTCGCAGCCTGGTGGGAACTGTGGAAGCACAGCGTAAGGCGTTCGACCTGCTGCGCAAGCATTACCCGGAGCGTCGGGAGATCGAGGGCTTGAAGGTACGTATCAATGGGGAGTCGGAGGCGCTGTTGAAGATTGTGTCCGCATTGGGCGCAGTGGCTATTTAAGCGCCCATAAAAAACCCGGCCATCGCGGCCGGGTCTGAAAGAGCTTGGGCGTTTCAGCCTTGCTGGGCAGGCTTGACCAGTTTTTCTTCCAGTTCGCGGCACGCTTGCTGGATCATCTCTTCGGTGATCTGAACCTCATGGCCTTGGGCGTCGATGACGGAGCAAGGCAACTGCTGGGGTTGGCGGATCACTTCAATCTTGGCATCGCTGCTGTTTTGCAAGGTCATGGCCTGTCTCCTCATCAGGTTGTGTACCTACTTTGAACCCCCCGCGTGACCGCGCTGTGACAACTCCCTGCACTACCACCGGTTCGAACATCCAGTCCACCAGAAACCGCTGTCGATTTCCAGCCGGGTGTTAGACCGATAGCCTCTAGGGGCCAGCATCGGCGGGCATAATTAACCTGACTCATTGTTATTTACCCAAGTTCCCCCAATGTTGAGGTATAGACCCCTCATCGGTGATGCCCTCCATGTTCTCAGTCCGTCAACGCCGCGCAATTCGCCTGGCCAGCCGCTTTATCGCGCCCTATCGCTGGCAGGCGCTGGGCGCCCTGTTGGCGCTGATCGTCACCGCCGGCATCACCTTGTCCATGGGGCAGGGCATCCGCCTGCTGGTGGACCAGGGCTTCATGACCCAGTCGCCGCATCTGCTCAACCAGTCCATCGGCCTGTTCATGATCCTGGTGCTGGGCCTGGCGGTGGGTACTTTTGCACGGTTTTACCTGGTGTCCTGGATTGGCGAGCGGGTGGTGGCGGATATTCGTCGGCAGGTGTTCAACCACCTCATCTACTTGCACCCCGGCTTCTACGAGAACAACCGCAGCTCCGAAATCCAGTCGCGGCTGACCACCGACACCACCTTGTTGCAATCGGTGATCGGCTCGTCGCTGTCGCTGTTCCTGCGCAATGCCTTGATGGTAATCGGCGGCATTGTGCTGCTGTTCGTCACCAACCCCAAGCTCACCAGTATCGTGGTGGTGGCGCTGCCGCTGGTGCTGGCACCGATCCTGATTTTCGGTCGCCGCGTGCGTAGCCTGTCGCGCCTGAGCCAGGACCGGATTGCCGATGTGGGCAGCTATGTGTCCGAAACCCTCGGCCAGATCAAGACCGTGCAGGCCTACAACCACCAGGTCCAGGACGAACAACGCTTTGCCGTGACCGTCGAAGAAGCCTTTGCCACGGCGCGTAAACGTATTGCCCAGCGGGCCTGGCTGATCACCTTAGTGATCATGCTGGTGCTCGGTGCCGTGGGCGTGATGTTGTGGGTGGGCGGCATGGACGTGATCAGTGGGCGTATTTCCGGCGGCGAACTGGCGGCGTTTGTGTTCTACAGCCTGATCGTCGGCAGCGCCGTCGGCACCCTGAGCGAAGTGCTCGGTGATCTGCAACGCGCCGCCGGTGCAGCCGAGCGCATTGGTGAGCTGTTGCAGTCGACTAACGAAATCCAGGCGCCGGCCGCGGGCACGGTGCAGTTGCCGGCGCGGGTCAGTGGGCGTATGGAGCTGCAGGACTTGCGTTTTTCCTACCCGTCACGGCCCGACAGCTACGCCATCGACGGCTTGAATCTGACGATCAACCCCGGCGAAACCCTGGCCTTGGTCGGGCCATCCGGCGCGGGCAAGTCGACCATTTTCGACCTGCTGCTGCGTTTCTACGACCCCCAGCACGGCCGCATACTGCTCGAAGGTCACCCGCTGACCGAGCTCGACCCCCTGGATCTGCGCCGCCATTTCGCCTTGGTGTCCCAGAGCCCGGCGCTGTTTTTCGGCAGCGTCGAAGAAAACATCCGCTACGGCAACCCGAGCGCGACCCGCGAGCAGGTCGAAGCCGCTGCGCGCATCGCCCACGCCCATGATTTCATCCTGCAAATGCCCAACGGCTACCAGACTCACCTGGGCGACGCTGGCCAGGGCCTCTCCGGCGGCCAGCGCCAGCGCCTGGCCATCGCCCGCGCCTTGTTGGTCGACGCACCGATCCTGCTGCTGGACGAAGCCACCAGCGCCCTCGATGCCCAGAGTGAACACCTGATCCAGCAAGCCTTGCCGCAACTGATGCAAGGGCGCACCACGCTGGTGATCGCCCATCGCCTGGCCACGGTGAAGAATGCTGATCGGATCGCCGTGATGGACCAGGGCAAGCTGGTGGCGGTGGGCACGCATCAGCAGCTGATTGCGAGCAATCCGCTGTATGCGCGGTTGGCGGCGTTGCAGTTCAGTGCTGGTGGGGATATGGAATGAAGCTGCGGTGTGCTTGCTCCTTAAGGCATTATGCAATCTTTCGCTATTGATCTGGATGAGGACATGAGCCGCTATCAACCTCCGTTGACACTGACCACAAAGATGCTGGCCCTGGTGGCTGATATCAGTGAGCAGATTGGTCAGCTCTCAGTCGGTGACGACACCCGTCAGACGCCACAGCTCAGGCGGGGTAATCGAATCCGTACGATTCAGGCCTCATTGGCGATCGAGAACAATACCCTCAGCGTCGAGCAGGTGACTGCTGTTCTGGAAGGCCGACGAGTATTGGGGCTGCCTAGAGAAATCCAGGAAGTGCGTAATGCGTTTGCTGCCTACGAGGCAATGCCGCAGTGGCTGCCGAGTAATCGCGCGGATGTGTTGAAGGCTCACGAACTGCTGATGTATGGCTTGATCGACGATGCCGGACGGTTTCGGCAGGCGGGTGTTGGTATCTATCGTGGCGAGCAATTGGTACACATGGCTCCGCCCGCGAGCCGTGTAACGCATCTGGTGGATGACCTGCTCCAATGGTTGTCGGTTTCCGATTGGCACCCGTTGATCGCCAGCTGTGTATTCCATTATGAGTTTGAATTTATCCACCCTTTTGCGGATGGTACTGGGCGCATGGGACGGCTCTGGCAAACGCTGATTCTCAGCCAATGGCGTCCTGTATTGGCCTACCTGCCAGTGGAAGCGGTTATTCGTGAACAGCAGGACGCTTACTATGCCGCGCTTTCAACTGCAGACCGGCAGGCCGAGGCCACGCCCTTCGTTGAGTTCATGCTGCAGGCGTTGAGCCTGGCCTTGGCTGAAGCCGTGCAAAGCGAGCCTCGGGCAGGCTCATAAAAAATGCCCGCATTTTTCAATGCGGGCATTTTTCCTTTCCGTTTCAAGTGTTACTGATCATCAAAATACCGCTCATGCCAATCCACCAGCGGCTGTGGCGAGTTGAGCTTTTGCCCGTAGATCACTGAATAAGACAGCACGTTCTGCACATACTGGCGGGTTTCGTCGAATGGGATGCTCTCCACCCATACATCGAAACTCAAGTGATCGGCACCGCGCAACCACTGGCGCACGCGGCCAGGGCCGGCGTTGTAGGCGGCGGAGGCGAGTACGCGGTTGCCGTTGAATTGGCTGTGCACCTGGCTCAGGTAGGCGGCGCCGAGCTGGATGTTTTTGTCGGGGTCCAACACCTGGGCCGGGGAGGCCAGGGGGATGCTGAATTTGCGCGCGGTTTCCTTGGCGGTGCCGGGCATCAGTTGCATCAGGCCGCTGGCGCCAACGCCGGAGCGGGCATCGTCCATAAAGGCGCTTTCCTGGCGGGTGATGGCGAATACCCAGCTCGAATGCAGGCCACGAACCTTGGCTTCACGCACCAGGGTGTCGCGGTGGGCCATCGGGAAGCGGATGTCCAGATCGTCCCAGTACTGGGCCTGGCTGATGGTGCGGATCGCCGGGAAGTACCACTTCATGTCGTACGCCAGCTTGGCTTGGGCGACCATCTCATCGCGGTTGAAGTGGCGGCTGACGTGGTACCACTCGCGGCGACCGTCCACGATCTGCCCACGGGCGTAAAACTCCAGGGCGCGGCGTACGCCGGGGGTGTTACGGACTTTATTGACCAGCGCCTGGCTCATCACCAGCGGCTTGTTGTTCAGTTGGTACGGGGCTTTGGAGCGATCAGCCGCGAGGAATCCGTAGAAGTCCCGCTCCCGCGACAGGTTCTTGTAGAGCACCAGGGCTTGCGGGTTCTTCGGCTCGGCCAGTTCCAGGCTGCGGGCCTGCCAGTAGCGCCAGCGGTTGGTGGTGGCCAGGTCTTGTGGGAGTTTGCGCGTCAACTGGTAGGCATCTTCCCAGCGTGCCAGGCGCAACAGCAAGCGCAGGCGCCACTCGGAGACGGTGTTGTCGCGCAGCTCGGGGTCGTACTTGGTCATCACCTCAAGGGCGCGTGGGTCGAAGCGCTTGGCCAGGGTCAGGCCGATTTCGCGGGCGATCGACACTTTTTCGTCACGGGAGAAGTGCATGCTGCTGGCGTAGCCGTCGAGCAGGGCCATGGCCTTGTCCGGGTCCTGGCGGGCCAGGCGACGCAGGCCCAGGCCCACGGCGTCAGACATAGCCTCGGTGGCCGGCTGGAAGCGCGATGGATCGCTGAGCATGTCGGGCTTTTGCGCCACATCCACCATCAGGCGGCCTTGGGCGCCGAGGGTCGGCAGGGTTTTCACCAGGCTGTTGGCGAGCGCGTAGTTGCGCGCTTCGGCGGCGAGCTTGGTGCGGTCCCAGATTTTCTGTTCGGTGAGTTGGCCGTCGGCGGCCCACTGGCCAAAGGTGGCATCACAGGCGGCAGGTTGGGATTTGCCGGTCATCCACAGCTTTTCGGCGGTCTTGTAGCCTTCGGCCTTCAGGTTGTGGGTGAGCTGGTATTGGCCGTGCAGGCAGTCCAGTTCGACGAAATTGAGTTTGGAGTCGTAGTACTTTTCAAAGGTCTGCCAATCGCCACGCTCGGACAGCCAGCGTAACCAGCGCAGCTTCATCCAGTTGGCCTGGGGCAGGTCGCCGTTTTTGGCGAGAAACTGCTCGATTTCCTGATTACTCGCGGTTTTCAGGCGCGCGGTCAGCTCGTCGTAGGCCAGGTACGGCGTCAGCGGGTAGTCGGCCAGGGCCTGGCTGTATTGCATATAGGGGCCGGTATCGCCCTTGGCCAGTGCGCGCTTGGCTTCATCGTAATATTGACGTTGGGTGGTGAGGTCCACGGCCTGGGCGGATTGAACGGCGGTGGCGGAAAGAAGCAGACAAGATAAAAAGTTGAAAAGGCGACTGCGCATGAGACGTCCGTGCAGAGAAATCACGACTAGCGCCGGCACCGCCGACGCTGATTGCCCCTAGCTTAGCCTTTTGCCAGCGACCGGCGAAAGCTTTGCCGGCCGGTTCGTTCAGGTTTACCGGAAATGTCCTACAGAACGTGTCGGCCTTGAAAATGCTGGCCGCATCCCACCCTCAAGTCAGGTAGAATGCGCGCCCAGTTTTTGGAGAAGCGTATGACCCTGCTCAAATTCAGCGATGTGTCCCTTGCTTTCGGCGCTATGCCGTTGTTGGACAAGGTGTCCTGGCAGATCGCCCGTGGTGAGCGGGTGTGCATCATCGGCCGCAACGGCACCGGCAAGTCCAGCATGATGAAGCTGGTCAAAGGCGACCAGAAGCCCGATGACGGCTCTGTCTGGCGCGCCCCAGGCCTCAAGATTGGCGAATTGCCGCAAGAATTGCCGGTGGCCGACGGACGGACAGTGTTCGACGTGGTTGCCGAAGGCCTGGACGGCGTGGGTGAGTTGCTAGCGCAATACCATCACCTGGCGCAGAACTGCGTCACCGAGGAAGACCTGGACAAGCTGATGCACGTCCAGCAGGACCTCGAAGCCCGTGACGGCTGGCGCCTGCAGCAACTGGTCGACAGCACCCTGAGCCGCCTGCAACTGCCTGCCGACAAGACTCTCGCCGAATTGTCCGGCGGCTGGCGTCGCCGCGTGCTGCTGGCCCAGGCCTTGGTGTCCGAACCGGATTTGCTGCTGCTCGACGAGCCCACCAACCACCTGGACATCGGCGCCATTGCCTGGCTTGAAGAAGCCATCAAGGACTTCCAGGGCGCCGTGCTGTTCATCACGCACGACCGTGCCTTCCTGCAGAGCCTTGCCACGCGCATCCTCGAACTGGACCGTGGTGGCCTGATCGACTGGAACGGCGACTACGCCAGCTTCCTGGTGCACAAGGAAGCGGCGCTGTCGGCTGAAGAAACCGCCAACGCCCTGTTCGATAAAAAACTGGCCCAGGAAGAAGTCTGGATCCGCCAGGGCATCAAGGCCCGCCGCACCCGTAACGAAGGCCGTGTACGCGCGTTGAAAGCCCTGCGCGTTGAGCGCAGCGAACGTCGCGAGCGCACCGGCAAGGCCAATATCCAGCTGGATACCGCCGACAAGTCGGGCAAGCAGGTGATGGTGCTGGAGAACGTCAGCTTCCATCACCCGGATGGCCCGTTCCTGATCAAGGACTTCTCCATGGTCCTGGCTCGCGGCGACCGTATCGGTCTGCTGGGCGCCAACGGTACCGGCAAGACCACTTTGCTCAAGCTGATGCTTAATGGCCTGCAACCGACCAGTGGTAAAGTCGAAGAGGGCACGCGCATCGACGTGGCCTACTTCGACCAGTTGCGCCATCAGTTGGACCTGGAAAAAACCGTGATCGACAACGTGGCGGAAGGCCGCGACTTTATCGATATCGACGGCCAGAGCCGCCATGTGTTGAGTTACCTGGGCGACTTCCTGTTCAGCCCGCAGCGTGCACGTACGCCGGTCAAAGCGTTGTCCGGTGGTGAGCGCGCACGCCTGCTGCTGGCGAAGCTGTTCAGCAAGCCGGCCAACCTGCTGGTACTCGACGAACCAACCAACGACCTCGACGTAGAAACCCTCGAACTGCTGGAAGAGGTCCTGTTGACCTTCAACGGCACCGTGCTGATGGTCAGCCACGACCGGGCATTCCTCGACAACGTGGTTACCAGCACCCTGGTCTTCGAAGGTGAAGGCAAGGTTCGCGAATACGTCGGTGGTTATCAGGACTGGCTGCGCCAGGGCGGTTCACCGCGCCTGTTGGGCGTGACCGAGAGCAAGTCCGGCAAGGCCGACTTGACCTCGGCGGTGGTAACACCGGTTGCCGCCGCGGCTCCTGCACCCGAAGCTGCGCCGGCGGCCAAGAAGAAGCTCAGCTACAAGCTGCAGCGCGAGCTGGAAGCGTTGCCGGGTGATATCGACGCCAAGGAAAAGCAGATTGCTGCTGTTGAAGCGGACATGGCTGATGCGGGTTTCTACCTGCGTCCGGCAGCGGAAACTGCCAAGGTCATTGCTTCCCTGGAGGCGCTGAACCAGGAACTGGAAGTGCTGATGGAGCGTTGGGCCGAGCTGGATGCCTGAGTGATCCGCATGCAATAAAAAACCCGGTGTTCACTAGTATGAACACCGGGTTTTTCATATGAATGCAGTTCAAATGTGGGAGGGGGCTGGCCCCCGATGGCGGTGTATCAGTCTCCAAATGTATCAACTGACAGACTGCTATCGGGGGCAAGCCCCCTCCCACATTTGGTCCTCATTCGCCTTATGAGGTTTTTACAAGCTTCACGGCCAGCACATCGCACGGCGCGCCGTGCAGTACATCATTGGCAGTAGAACCCAGCAACAACGCCAAGCCGTGACGACCATGGCTACCCACCACGATCAAGTCGCAAGCCTTTTCCTTGGCCAAGTGATGGATTTCCTGGCGCGGTTGGCCGTATGTCAGGTGGCAGTCTTCCTTTTTCAGGTGCGGGTATTTGAGAATCAAACGATCCAGGCGCTCCTTGGCCTGGTCAAATTGTTGTTGCTGCAACTGGGAAAGGTCCATCGGCACGTCACCGCCAAAGGCCATGGCCATGGGCTCGACGATATGCACCAGCGACAGTATGGCGCCATTGGCCAATGCAGATTCCTGCGCGCGCTTGATCACTGGATCGCACTCTTCGGTCAGGTCGACAGCGACCAGAATATGTTGGTAGGGCATGAGGCGTTCCTCCAGGGGACTGCAATAAATTAAGTATGGCTGCTTTCAAGCGGATCGGGTTGTATCCGGTCAAATCCGCTCATCTAGAAATTCGGGAGTACACATATGACGGTCTGGATAGTGGTGTCAATCCTTGTGGTGGTTCTGAGCCCTTTGGCATGGCTGCGCCCGTCGCGCCATCAGAGCGGGCGGATGGCCCTGCGCATGGAGGCGCGCCGCATCGGGCTGGCCATGCAGTTGGCACCCCAGGAGTGGCCGCACTGGCTCAAACAGGAGCCGCCGAGCCCCTGCGCGCAGTACTGCCGGCCACGGCGCGGCAGCACGCCAGCCATCTGGAGCTACTGGCAATTGGAGCCGGGGATGTGGGTCAACCAGTGGCGCGAAGTCTGTGAGGACGAGAAGTTGTTGCCGTATTTTGCAACGCTGCCGGCCAACGTCTACAAAGTCGAGGCTGACAAGCAGATGATCGCCCTGTATTGGGGCGAGAAGGGCGAAGCGAGTGATCTGCTCGCCATTGACGCACTGCTCAAAGCGTTGGCATGAAAGCCAGGCAATAAAAAGCCCGACATCATCATCGGGCTGGAGTTGGCCAGGCAGGCCGGTAAATCTCTGGTTGCCGCGTCGGATGTTCATCCAGGCGCGTTACGGTTGCGGCTAGCCTAGCCGGATATCCCGTTCTGTACAGTCTTTTCCCACATCTTTCCTATAATTGATTTCGTGAATATTTGAATATTGGCGAAGCGTGGGCCTATGGTTGGGGTTCTGAAATGACTGGAAAGTCGCGTTTTTCCTAGCCTTTCGAGCGATTGACAATTGCCTGGAATTGGATGAAGGTGGCGTACCCAAATCAAACGGGCGTATGAATTGAGCGTTTGTCTGTCAGACTGCTCATACATGCATCCCGACTATCGCATTGGCGGGTGTGCCTGGCGGATTGGAGTGAGCATTGACCTAGCGGCCAGTGTCCAACCAGAGGCCAGCGTCCAATGTGTACTGTTCAGCTTCCATATCGTGGAGATCAGTTGATGATTTACGAAGGTAAAGCCATCACGGTTAAGGCTCTTGAAAGTGGCATCGTCGAATTGAAATTCGACCTCAAGGGTGAGTCCGTCAACAAGTTCAACCGTCTAACCCTGAACGAGCTGCGTCAGGCTGTAGACACCATCAAAGCAGATGCTTCGGTCAAGGGCGTGATCGTTTCCAGCGGCAAGGACGTGTTTATCGTCGGCGCTGACATCACCGAATTCGTCGACAACTTCAAGCTGCCCGATGCCGAGCTGGTGGCTGGCAACCTCGAAGCCAACAAGATTTTCAGCGATTTCGAAGACCTCAACGTACCGACCGTTGCCGCGATCAATGGCATCGCGCTGGGCGGCGGCTTCGAAATGTGCCTGGCCGCAGACTTCCGCGTCATGTCGGCCACTGCCAAGATCGGCTTGCCTGAAGTCAAGCTGGGCATCTACCCAGGTTTCGGCGGCACCGTACGTCTGCCGCGCCTGATCGGGGCCGACAACGCCATCGAATGGATTGCCGCAGGCAAGGAAAACCGTGCTGAAGATGCGCTGAAAGTCGGCGCTGTCGACGCCGTGGTTGCCCCGGACAAACTGGCCGAAGCTGCACTTAACCTGATCAAGGGCGCCATCAGCGGCGAATTTGACTACAAGGCCAAGCGTCAGCCGAAGCTGGAAAAACTCAAGCTCAACGCCATCGAACAAATGATGTCGTTCGAAACCGCCAAAGGTTTCGTGGCTGGCCAGGCCGGCCCGAACTACCCGGCGCCGGTTGAAGCGATCAAGACCATCCAGAAAGCCGCGAACTTCGGTCGCGACAAGGCACTGGAAGTAGAAGCGGCAGGCTTCGTCAAACTGGCGAAAACCTCGGCGGCCCAAAGCCTGATCGGCCTGTTCCTGAATGATCAAGAACTGAAGAAAAAGGCCAAGGCCTACGACGAAATCGCCAAGGACGTGAAACAGGCCGCCGTACTCGGCGCCGGTATCATGGGCGGCGGTATCGCCTATCAGTCGGCGTCCAAAGGCACGCCGATCCTGATGAAGGACATCAACGAGCACGGTATCGAGCAAGGCCTGGCCGAAGCGGCCAAGCTGCTGGTAGGTCGCGTTGATAAAGGTCGCATGACCGCTGCAAAAATGGCCGAAGTGCTTAACGGCATTCGTCCTACGCTGTCCTACGGCGATTTCGGCCATGTCGACTTGGTAGTCGAGGCCGTTGTCGAGAACCCGAAGGTCAAGCAGGCGGTACTGGCTGAAGTTGAAAGCCACGTCAAAGACGACACGATCCTGGCGTCGAACACCTCGACCATTTCCATCTCGCTGCTGGCCAAGGCCCTCAAGCGTCCGGAAAACTTCGTCGGCATGCACTTCTTCAACCCGGTGCACATGATGCCGCTGGTGGAAGTGATCCGTGGCGAGAAGTCCAGCGAACTGGCCGTTGCCACCACCGTGGCCTACGCCAAGAAAATGGGCAAGAACCCGATTGTGGTCAACGACTGCCCGGGCTTCCTGGTCAACCGCGTGCTGTTCCCGTACTTCGGCGGTTTCGCCAAGCTGGTCAGCGCCGGTGTGGACTTCGTGCGTATCGACAAAGTCATGGAAAAATTCGGCTGGCCAATGGGCCCGGCGTACCTGATGGACGTGGTCGGCATCGACACCGGCCACCACGGTCGCGACGTAATGGCTGAAGGCTTCCCGGACCGCATGAAAGACGACCGCCGCTCGGCGATCGACGCGCTGTACGAGGCCAAGCGCCTGGGCCAGAAGAATGGCAAGGGCTTCTACGCCTACGAGGCGGACAAGAAGGGCAAGCAGAAGAAAGTCGCTGATCCATCGGTGCACG
Organism: Pseudomonas sp. 2822-17; assembly: GCF_002742485.1. Lineage (NCBI taxonomy): Bacteria > Pseudomonadati > Pseudomonadota > Gammaproteobacteria > Pseudomonadales > Pseudomonadaceae > Pseudomonas > Pseudomonas sp. 2822-17. Next base: position 157,402 of record NZ_LJRZ01000926.1, on the reverse strand, counting down.
AAGTACTCGCGCCGGTCATCTACGAACAGCGTGAGGTGTCCGACGAGGACATCATCAACTGGATGATGATCGCCCTGTGCCTGGAAACCGTGCGCTGCCTGGAAGACGGCATCGTCGAGACCGCCGCCGAAGCCGATATGGGCCTGGTGTACGGTATTGGCTTCCCTCCATTCCGTGGCGGTGCGCTGCGTTACATCGACTCGATCGGTGTGGCTGAATTCGTTGCCCTGGCTGATCAATACGCTGATCTGGGCCCGCTGTACCACCCGACCGCGAAGCTGCGTGAAATGGCCAAGAATGGCCAGAGCTTCTTCGGTTAAGCGCCCAGACGACTAGAGCGAGAATATTTATGAGCTTGAATCCAAGAGACGTGGTGATTGTCGACTTCGGTCGCACGCCGATGGGCCGCTCCAAGGGCGGCATGCACCGCAACACCCGCGCTGAAGACATGTCCGCGCACCTGATCAGCAAACTGCTGGAACGCAACGTCAAGGTCGACCCGAACGAAGTCGAGGACGTGATCTGGGGCTGCGTCAACCAGACCCTGGAGCAAGGCTGGAACATCGCGCGCATGGCCTCCTTGATGACCCAGATCCCGCACACTGCGGCGGGCCAGACCGTCAGCCGCCTGTGCGGTTCGTCGATGAGCGCGCTGCACACCGCCGCCCAGGCGATCATGACCGGCAACGGTGATGTGTTCGTGGTCGGTGGTGTGGAGCACATGGGCCACGTCAGCATGATGCACGGCGTTGATCCTAACCCGCACATGTCCCTCTACGCGGCGAAAGCCTCGGGCATGATGGGCCTCACCGCGGAAATGCTCGGCAAAATGCACGGCATCACCCGCGAAGCCCAGGACGCGTTCGGCGTACGCTCCCACCAACTCGCCCACAAGGCGACGGTGGAAGGCAAGTTCAAGGATGAAATCATCCCGATGAACGGCTACGACGAGAACGGTTTCCTGAAACTGTTCGACTACGACGAAACCATTCGTCCGGATACCACCCTGGAAAGCCTGGCAGCCTTGAAACCTGCCTTCAATCCAAAGGGCGGCACCGTGACAGCCGGCACTTCGTCGCAAATCACCGATGGTGCTTCGTGCATGATCGTGATGTCGGCGCAGCGTGCCCAGGACCTGGGCATCCAGCCACTGGCGGTGATCCGTTCGATGGCCGTGGCGGGTGTGGACCCGGCAATCATGGGCTATGGTCCAGTACCGGCCACACAAAAAGCCTTGAAGCGCGCGGGCCTGACCATCTCCGATATCGACTTCTTCGAGCTCAACGAAGCTTTCGCCGCACAGGCCCTGCCAGTGCTGAAAGATTTGAAAGTACTCGACAAGATGAATGAGAAGGTTAACCTGCACGGCGGTGCGATTGCCCTGGGCCACCCATTCGGTTGCTCCGGTGCACGTATTTCCGGCACTTTGCTTAACGTGATGAAGCAAAATGGCGGCAACCTTGGGGTTGCCACCATGTGCATTGGTCTCGGCCAAGGCATTTCCACCGTCTTCGAACGCGTCTAAGCGTTGAGTTGACGGAAGCCGGGGCCCAGTGCCCCGGTTTTTGTTTTTGGGTGGTCTTGTATTTTTTTTTTAACAAATTTTGTAAGAGGGCCAGAGCATGAAAGTTAAACCAGGGCTCTACCAACATTACAAGGGGCCGCAGTACCGCGTTTTTAATGTGGCACGGCACTCTGAAACTGAAGACGAAGTGGTGTTCTACCAAGCGCTGTATGGTGAATACGGCTTTTGGGTACGCCCCTTGAGCATGTTCCTGGAGACCGTCGAAGTTGACGGCGAACAGGTCCCGCGCTTTGCTTTGGTCCAGGCCGAACCCAGTCTTTTTTCAGGGCAATAACGGCAGGCCGCGCAGAATGCTGCGCTTGACCTCACCTTGTTGCCACTATATATAGCGTTGCCGCGTCAGGCGCCAACTGCCTTTCACTTCTCGAATTCAGGAATTTTCCGATCCATGGGCAAATCGCTGGTCATTGTGGAATCCCCGGCTAAGGCCAAGACCATCAACAAGTACTTGGGTAACGAGTACGTGGTGAAGTCGAGTATCGGCCATATCCGAGACCTGCCCACCAGCGGTTCGGCTAGCGCCAGCAAGGAGCCTGCCGCCAAGCGCGGCAAGGCGGCTGCGGGCGAAGGCCCGGTGCTCACGCCAAAAGAGAAAGCGCGCAAGCAGCTGGTCTCGCGCATGGGTGTGGACCCGGATCATGGCTGGAAGGCCAAGTACGAAATCCTTCCGGGCAAGGAAAAGGTCATCGAAGAGCTGCGCCGGCTCGCCAAGGATGCTGACACCATCTATCTCGCAACGGACTTGGACCGCGAAGGGGAAGCCATTGCCTGGCACCTGCGGGAAGCCATTGGCGGTGACGACAGCCGCTACAAGCGTGTGGTGTTCAACGAAATCACCAAGAAAGCCATCCAGGAAGCCTTCTCCAAGCCAGGTGAGCTGGACATTGACCGCGTCAACGCCCAACAGGCCCGTCGTTTCCTCGACCGCGTCGTGGGTTACATGGTCTCGCCGCTGCTGTGGGCGAAGATCGCCCGTGGCCTGTCCGCCGGCCGTGTGCAATCGGTAGCGGTCAAGCTGGTGGTGGAGCGTGAGCGTGAGATTCGTGCGTTCAACCCTGAGGAATATTGGGAAGTCCACGCCGACCTCGGTACTGCCAAGGGCAACAACGTCCGTTTTGAAGTGGCCCGCGAGAAAGGCGAAGCCTTCAAGCCGCTGAACGAAGCCCAGGCCATGGCCGCGCTGGAAAAGCTCAAGGCGTCCAGCTACAGCATCGTCAAGCGCGAAGACAAACCGACCAGCAGCAAGCCGTCGGCACCCTTCATTACTTCCACCCTGCAACAGGCCGCGAGCAACCGCCTGGGCTTTGGTGTGAAGAAAACCATGATGATGGCCCAGCGTCTGTACGAAGCCGGCTACATCACTTATATGCGTACTGACTCCACCAACCTGTCGCAAGACGCGGTGGCGATGGCGCGCACGTATATTGAAAGCGAGTTCGGCAAGAAGTACCTGCCGGAAAAGCCGAACGTCTACAGCAGCAAGGAAGGCGCCCAGGAGGCTCACGAAGCGATTCGTCCTTCCGACGCCAACACCGAGCCAAGCAAGCTGAGCGGCATGGAGCGCGACGCTGAGCGCCTCTACGAGCTGATCTGGCGCCAGTTCCTGGCCTGCCAGATGCTGCCGGCGCAATACCTGTCGACGACCGTCAGCGTGGGTGCTGGTGACTTCGAGCTGCGTGCCAAGGGCCGTATCCTCAAGTTCGACGGTTACACCCGCGTAATGCCGCAAATCGCCAAGCCGGGTGACGACGATGTGTTGCCGGACATGGCCCAGGGCGACACGTTGAAGCTGATCAAGCTCGACCCGTCCCAGCACTTCACCAAGCCGCCGGCGCGTTACTCCGAAGCGAGCCTGGTGAAGGAGATGGAGAAGCGCGGCATCGGTCGTCCTTCGACCTACGCGGCAATCATCTCGACGATTCAGGACCGTGGCTATGTGGCGCTGCATAACCGTCGTTTCTATTCGGAGAAGATGGGCGACATCGTGACTGAGCGCCTGTCCGAGAGCTTCTCCAACCTGATGGACTACGGCTTTACCGCCGGCATGGAAGAGAACCTCGATGACGTGGCCCATGGCGAACGCGACTGGAAAAACGTACTCGACGAGTTCTACGGCGACTTCAAGAAGAAACTTGAGGTAGCTGAAAGCCCTGAGAGCGGCATGCGTGCCAACCAGCCGGTGATGACTGACATCCCGTGCCAGACCTGTGGCCGTCCGATGCAGATTCGTACCGCGTCCACCGGCGTGTTCCTCGGTTGCTCGGGCTACAGCCTGCCGCCGAAAGAGCGCTGCAAGGCCACGGTCAACCTGGTCCCTGGTGATGAAATCGCGGCCGACGACGAGGGTGAGTCCGAGTCGCTGGTATTGCGTGGCAAGCACCGTTGCCCGATCTGCAGCACGGCGATGGACGCCTACCTGCTGGACGAGAAGCACAAGTTGCACATCTGCGGTAACAACCCGGATTGCAACGGCTACGAGATCGAAGAGGGCACTTACCGCATCAAGGGCTACGAAGGTCCGAGCCTGGAATGCGACAAGTGCGGCAGCGAGATGCAGCTCAAGACCGGCCGTTTCGGCAAGTTCTTCGGCTGCACCAATCCGACCTGCAAGAACACCCGCAAACTGCTGAAAAGCGGTGACGCAGCGCCGCCGAAGATGGACCCGGTGAAGATGCCTGAACTCAAGTGCGAGAAGGTCAACGACACTTATATCCTGCGTGACGGCGCCTCGGGGTTGTTCCTGGCAGCGAGCCAGTTCCCGAAAAACCGCGAGACCCGTGCGCCGTTGGTGCTGGAGATCGTGCCGCACAAGGACGAGATCGATCCTAAGTACCACTTCCTGTGTGAAGCGCCGAAGAAGGACCCGGATGGTCGTCCAGCCGTGATCCGCTACAGCCGCAAGACCAAGGAGCAGTACGTGCAGACCGAAGTGGACGGCAAGCCTACCGGCTGGAAAGCGTTCTACGACGGCGGCAAGTGGAAGGTCGAAGACAAGCGCCAGGGCGCTTGATCCGCCGAATACCCCGAAGATCCAATGTGGGAGGGGGCTTGCCCCCGATAGCGGTGCATCAGTCAGACACATGTCGGCTGATAGACCTCTATCGGGAGCAAGCCCCCTCCCACATTTGCATCGGCGTGTTTGTGTAAGTGAAGTTCCTTCTCACGTAAGCAGCCGTACATGGCACTTGCAGTCGACTCGGCTGATCCGTGACACTGTTCAGCCAGCATCACGCCTATTCGTTGTGGAGATTTGCCGTCATGGCCAACGAACTCTATACCCGTACCAACCAGAAAATTTACTTCGCGGGTTTGTCCCTGGAAGCCCTTGGCCGTGCCGAGGAAGGGAAGGAGATGAATGCTATCGCGTTGGTCCAGGCGGGGCGTGAAGCAGCTTTATTTCACCTGTACGGCGCGTTGCTGGGGCTGTGTCATGAAATCGCCGGCTTCTACCGTTTGCCACAGGCCGGTTCGCCCCGTGCGGAAATGATCATGAACCGTGAAGTGCTGGAGAGCATGGCGATTCCTGAGCTGTCGGAACTGGTAGAAATGGCCCAGAGCCCGGACAGCTGGGTGGCGCGCCTGCTCAAGGCCCATGCCGATATGTTCCAGCCGCCGCGTGTTCCCCACGTACCTAAGGGGGATGTGACTCAGCCGTTGATCGTGGCAATTGCGCTGGAAGAGGACGAGCCGAAGCCGCTGAGCCGGGAAGAGTTGGAAGGCTGGCGTCAGGAGCTGAAAAAGATGGCGCTGCGCTTTCGTGAAGGCCTGAACGAGTGTTGAAGCTTGGGCGGGCGCAGAAAGCACCGTTCATCAAGCTGTAAAGAAACCTCGCCAGAACCTCAACGAGGCTGGGAGGATGACTGATATAATCCCGGCCTTTGGTGGAGAACAGACTTTTATGCCGACGTCCTTTCTGGAAATTGTTGAGTTGCCTGACGGCCGAATCGAGCTGCGCCGGGCTGAGGACGAGGGTTCTCTGGTTATCCTGGATTTTTCCGAGGACGCAAAAGCGTTCCTGCAAGGCCAACACGTGGAAGTGGCAAAAGCCATGTTGAGCGTGGGCGTGCAGATGGCTGGCCGCCTGGCGGAAGGCGAACCGGAAAAAGAGGATGGTTCGCGGGTTCTCCACTGAATGTGGATTCGCTGTTGTGGTGATCGGGCTTCTGTGGTGAGCGGGCTCACCATAATGAGCATGCTCACCACAGAAGCCCGCTCCGTTCCCTTATAAGGCCTGGCCTTTTATCCCAATCGAATATTCAAACTCTGTGCATCGCCCGTGCGTGCTGCGCTGACCAATTGCTGCTTGGCTGCCGCATTCAGCGGGTTCAGCCAGCTCACCACAGTATGGCTACGACCCAGGCGCAACGCCTCACATGTCAGCTGCTGCGCACTTTGCGCACCACGCGGTTGTAGCAGCAGGATACGCTCACGGTTAAGACCGGCGTCCCGTAGCCAGGCCTGGGTCAGGCTGGCGGGTGGGGCGATCAGGGTCAGCCAGCGTGCATCCTGCTCTTCGCTCAGATCACGAAGAATCGGCGCCAATAGGCTCAGGCAGCTCCCAGCCGCACCGCGCAACGACAGTTCACTGAACGCCTCGGGTTCGGCGCTCCAGGGCGCCTCGACCGTTTCCTTGAGAATGGGCGAAAGGGGTTGGGCCATAAAGGCCTCGAACAGCGACAGTTGAGTGTGTTGTGGGGTGTGTATGAGCTGCATGGTGCCTCCTCTAGCGGCGAATGACGCCTACGCTCAAGCCTTCGATCACCAGGTCCTGATCTTTCAGGTTCACTTCAATTGGAGCGAACTCAGGGTTCTCAGCCAGGAGCCAGACCTTGCTGCCTTCGCGCTTGAAGCGTTTAACGGTGACTTCATCGCCGATGCGAGCGACGACGATCTGGCCATTGCGGGCTTCGCGGGTGGTGTGGACGGCCAGCAGGTCGCCATCAAAGATGCCCACGTCTTTCATGCTCATGCCGTGTACCCGCAACAGGTAGTCGGCACGCGGATGGAAGAAGGTGGGGTTGATGTTGCAGGACTCCTCGACGTGCTGCTGTGCCAGGATCGGCGCACCAGCGGCAACACGGCCGATGATCGGGAGTGTCGATTCGTCGGCCTTGGCTTCGAAGCCAGGGATACGAATACCGCGCGAGGCACCGGGCGTCATCTCGATCGCGCCTTTGCGAGCGAGGGCCTTGAGGTGTTCTTCAGCGGCGTTGGGGGACTTGAACCCCAGTTCCAGCGCAATTTCGGCTCGTGTCGGCGGGTAGCCGTTGTCATCGAGGCAGCGCTTGATAAAAGCCAGAATCTCAGCTTGGCGTGGCGTCAGTTTTAGCATGTTGATCGCTCTGTCTTTTTATACAGTGACTGGGATTATATACAGTGGACTGCGCTTGGCAATCATCCTTTTGTTCGCCTCCGCTGGACGGTCGTTCGCCATCCTTCCTACAGTGCAGAGATAGCGCTGCCTACAGACCCGTAAGGATGTGATTAAATAGTGATGAAATAGATGACTACCCGGCCGGAAAGCGAACCCGCAGGCTTGACAAGACACACCCTGAAACGTATGTTTCAAACAAGTGTTTGTCAGGCGGAGTAGTCATGGCCCAGTCGGAAACCGTTGAACGCATTCTCGATGCTGCCGAGCAATTGTTCGCGGAAAAAGGATTTGCTGAAACTTCATTGCGGCTGATCACCAGCAAGGCCGGGGTCAACCTCGCTGCCGTGAACTACCATTTCGGCTCGAAAAAAGCCCTGATCCAGGCGGTGTTCTCGCGCTTTCTAGGGCCGTTCTGCGCCAGTCTTGATCGTGAACTTGAGCGTCGCCAAGCCAAGGCCGACCACAAACCCAGCCTCGAAGAGCTGCTGGAGATCCTCGTCGAGCAGGCCCTGGTGGTTCAGCCTCGCAGCGGTAACGACCTGTCGATCTTCATGCGGCTTCTAGGCCTGGCGTTCAGCCAGAGCCAAGGCCACTTGCGGCGCTACCTGGAAGACATGTACGGCAAGGTTTTCCGTCGCTACATGTTGCTGGTCAACGAAGCGGCGCCGCGTATTCCTCCTATCGAACTGTTCTGGCGCGTGCACTTCATGCTCGGTGCGGCAGCGTTCAGCATGTCCGGGATCAAGGCATTGCGTGCGATTGCCGAGACCGATTTCGGCGTCAACACCTCCATCGAACAGGTCATGCGCCTGATGGTGCCGTTTCTCGCCGCCGGCATGCGCGCCGAGACCGGCGTGACCGACCCTGGCATGGCCGCCGCGCAACTGCGCCCACGCAGCAAATCTGCACCAGCCCCCGCCAAGGTTTGACGCTGCCGGGTGTGCGCGGCAGCTTGCATCCGCTAAGCTAGCCGCCATGTCGAATTCAGCTATTTACTCGCAACCCGTTGTGCTTGCTGCGCTTATCGCGTGAAGCAAGGGCAACGGGTTGTTTGCGTTATTTAAGGAAGGTTTATGACTGCTGCCCTGCAAGGTTCTTTGATGGTCGACGTTGCCGGTACCTGGCTGACGGCCGAGGATCGCCACTTGTTGCGCCAGCCTGAAGTGGGCGGCCTGATCATTTTTGCGCGCAATATCGAGCACCCGCGTCAGGTGCGGGAGTTGAGTGCGGCGATTCGTGCCGTGCGCCCAGACCTGCTGCTGGCCGTCGATCAGGAAGGCGGTCGTGTACAGCGCCTGCGCCAGGGATTTGTGCGCCTGCCGGCCATGCGCGCACTGGCGGACAACTCCAACGCTGAATACCTCGCCGAGCAGTGCGGCTGGGTCATGGCCACGGAAGTGCTTGCCGTCGGCCTGGACCTGAGTTTCGCCCCGGTACTCGACCTGGACTATCAGCGCAGCGCCGTGGTCGGCACCCGTTCCTTCGAGGGCGACCCCGAGCGTGCCGCCGTGCTCGCGGGCGCCTTTATTCGTGGCATGAACAGCGCCGGTATGGCCGCCACGGGCAAGCACTTTCCGGGTCATGGTTGGGCTGAGGCCGATTCCCACGTCGCCATTCCCAATGACGAACGCAGCCTGGAACAGATTCGCGCCAATGACCTGGTGCCTTTCGCACGCCTGAGCAAGCAATTGGCAGCAGTGATGCCGGCGCACGTCATCTACCCACAGGTTGACGCCCAGCCCGCCGGCTTCTCGCGCCGATGGTTGCAGGACATCCTGCGCGGCGAGCTGCAATTTGACGGCGTGATTTTCAGCGATGACCTGTCCATGGCCGGTGCCCATGTGGTCGGCGATGCGGCCAGTCGTATCGAAGCGGCATTGACGGCCGGTTGTGACATGGGGCTGGTGTGCAATGATCGTGCAGCAGCCGAGCTTGCCCTGACTGCGGCGCAGCGGATGAAGGTCACACCGTCTGCCCGTATTGCGCGGATGCGCGGGCAAGGGATTGCTTCGGCGGAGTACAAGCAGGATCCGCGCTGGTTGGCAGCGCTTAGGGCGTTGCGGGATGCTCAACTGATCGACTGAAGACTGAGTCGCTTCTATCGGGGGCAAGCCCCCTCCCACATTTGTATGTGGGGGGCTTGCCCCCGATGGCGATCCGCCAGTCAGCGCTTCTCTTGCTTATTGGGCAGCGGCGCAAACAACGCTTCAATGTCCTCGTTGGCCAACTGCCAATCCCCGGTGGTTCGTCCATCCAGCACACCCGCCGCCAGATCGGACTTTTCTTTTTGCAGGTGCTGGATTTTCTCTTCCACCGTGCCTCGGGCAATCATCTTGTAGACGAACACCGGCTTCTCTTGCCCGATGCGATACGCACGGTCGGTCGCCTGGTTTTCCGTTGCGGGGTTCCACCACGGGTCGTAGTGGATCACCGTGTCTGCTTCTGTGAGGTTCAGGCCTACACCGCCGGCCTTCAAGCTGATCAGAAAAATCTGCAACTTGCCGCTCTGGAAGTCCTTCACTGGCGTGCGCCGATCCCGGGTTTGACCGGTGAGCAGTGCGTAGGCAATGCCGCGCTTTTTCAGTTCGACTTCGATCAGGCTCAGCATCGAGGTGAACTGGGAAAACAGCAGGATCCGCCGGCCTTCGGCAAACAGCTCGTCGAGCATGTCCAGCAGGCTGTCGAGCTTGCCCGAGCTGCTGCCACGGGCGGGCAGGGTGGCGTCGTTGACCAGGCGCAAGTCGCAGCACACCTGGCGCAGCTTGAGCAGCGCTTCAAGGATGATGATCTGGCTGCGCGCCACACCTTTGCGGGTGATCTCGTCGCGGACCTTTTTGTCCATGGCCAGGCGCATGGTTTCGTACACATCGCGCTGGGCTTCGTTAAGGTCGACCCAGTGGATGATTTCGGTCTTGGGCGGCAATTCTGTCGCCACTTGTTCCTTGGTGCGGCGCAACAGGAAGGGTTTTATCCGGCCGTTGAGGTGCTGCAATCGCACTTCGCTGGCGCGCTTTTCGATGGGCACGCGGTAGTCACGGTTGAAGCTTTTTACGTCGCCCAGCCAGCCCGGCAGCAGGAAGTGGAACAGCGACCACAGCTCGCCCAAATGATTTTCCAGCGGCGTGCCACTCAGACACAGGCGCTGCCGTGCATTCAACTCACGCGCTGCCTGGGCCGCTTTGCTCGACGGGTTCTTGATGTATTGGGCTTCGTCGAGGATCAGCACATGCAAGGGCAGGGCAGCGAGGGTGTCGATGTCCTTTGGCAGCAGCGCGTACGTGGTAAGCAGCAGGTCATATTCCTGCAGATTGGCGAAATGTTTCTTACGTGTCGCGCCGTACAGGGCTTGCACCCTGAGTTGCGGAGTGAAGTGGGCTGCCTCGTCGAGCCAGTTAGGAATCAGGCTGGTGGGCATCACCACCATGCACGGTCGATCCAGGCGCCCGGCGATCTTTTCGCTGAGGATATGCGCCAAGGTCTGTAGGGTTTTGCCTAGGCCCATGTCATCCGCAAGAATACCGCCGACGTCCAACTGGCGCAGCGACTGCATCCAGCTCAGGCCTTCCAGCTGGTATGGGCGCAAAGTCGCGTTCAACCCTTCGGGCGCGACGCAGGTGAAGTCCTTGATATCCCGCAGACGTTGGGCAAAGTTGCGGATCTTCTCACCGCCTTCCCATTGCAGCGGCAGGTCTTCCAGCGGGTTCAACCGAATCGCATCGGCCTTGGCCAAGCGCAGCGTGGTGGTGCCGGCTTCCTGTAGGTAAAACTCGCCAAGCGTCGCCAGTACTGGCTTCAGGCGTCCGTAAGGCAATGCCACTTGCAGTGGGCCGTGGCCGTTGGGCAGGCCAGGAATGTTCACCAGGATCAGTTCGTCATCGCGACGGCGTGCGAGTTTCTCCGGGTTGAGAATCTCGGTGTGAGAGCGCATCAGGTTCAGCAGAATCGGCAACAGGCTCAGCCGTTCACCGTTGACGATGATCCCCAGTTCCAGGTCAAACCAGTCGCGCTCCGGCCCTTCGTCGACGGTGGCGTACCAGTCGTCCACCGTGCTCAGGTCGAAACCGAAATCCTCATCAATCTGCAACTCCCAACCTTCGGTGCGCAAAGTGGGCGAAACGTTGAGGGTGAAGTTCAGCCAGGCACTGTCATTGACCATCTCGAACAGCTCGCCAGCGCTTTCCGGCAGTGCCTTGCTCTGGCGTGTGGCGATCTTGAAGCCCAGCAGGCGCAGTTGTTCGCGATAGGGTTGTTCCAGCCCCGGGTGGCGCTTGATGCGCAGGCTCTGGGTTTCCTGGCGTACGATAATGTCGGCGTTCTTTTGCCCGCTGACATAGTGGCCCAAGTAGTTGAACGACAGCGCCGCACGGTGCTGGATATAGCGCTGCATCCTGCCGTTGCGCGGTTCGAACGCACTGAACTCGACACTCGCCAGCCACAGGCGCGGGATCGGCAGCACGTCTTCCATCACCACCTGCGGTAACACCACGCGGTTGTCCAGCACAGCCTGGAGCTTCTCCAGCAGCTCGGCATCCTGGGCGGCGGCCGGGTAGGCCAGGGTTTCCTGGACCTTGAGCAAGACGGCGGCGATATGTTTGCAATTGGTATGCACCGGGCAGGTGCAGCGGCTGTCCACCAGGATCAGCGAGCCCTTGGCCGATTCGCGCAGCGAGATGGTCTGTCGGTAAACGTTGCCGCCCGAGCCTTCGCAGTTGGCGATGATGGTGCTGTCACCGGATTCGACGATGCGTACCCGATTCTCCAGCGCATAACGTCGCCCGCGCTCCAGGCTCTGCTCTTTGAAGCGATTGGCCCACGAAGGGGCCAGGGGTTTGGTCAACGACGACGTCTGGGGCATGGCGCTGGATCAGTCCTGAATGTCAGGCGGGGGTGCGCTGGGCGGCTTGGCGGTCAGCGAAGTGATCTTGATCAGCAGTGCGAGGTGACCACCATCCAGGTAGTTGAGTTGGTTGTTCTTGGTGCGCACGTCGGTCTGGTTCAGGTGCTCGCTGGCAATCACGCTGCCGTTGCTGTCGAACTGATTGACCCAGAATTGCGCGTCGATATCGGTAAAACGCCCCAGTTGCAGGTTCAGCGTGCCCTCGATAGGGAACTGGCCGAACTGTTCCTGGCCGTCGGTGATCGCGATTTTGACCGGTTGTTCGCCGAGGTTCTGTTCCCAGGCCTTGTGCGCCAACACGGTGTAGCTGTTATCGGCGCTGAGCTTGTCGACGATGTTGTTCAGGCGCGGCGGGCTCATTTTATCGCCCAGGCGCACGGCCCCGGCATCCCAGTTTTCCGGCGCGGCGCGGCTGTTGATCACCGGCTCCGCATTTTGGCGCACCAGGATCATTTCTACCTGGTAGGGGCTGTCGGCAAATGCCGAAGGCGCCAAGACCACCAACAACAAGCTCAGCATGCGGAACAGGCGCATTGGGGCGTCCTTCAAACGGATTTCGGGATGAGGCGCTCAAACAGCGCCTCCAGGGTATTAAAGCGTTCTTCGGCACGTTCCATCGGCACCATGAACTTGAACAGCGTAGCCCCTTCGAACTTGTAGCGGTTGGGCTGGCCCTGGATCAGCTTGATCAGCACCAACGGGTCTACCGGCGTCTGCGCTTCGAACTCAATACGCCCGCCCTGCGGCCCAGCGTCGACTTTCTTTATACCGAGCTGCTCGGCCTGCAATTTAAGCAGGGTCAGGCGCACCAGGTTCTTGGTCGGTTCCGGCAGCAGGCCGAAGCGGTCGATCATCTCAACCTGCAAGTCCTTGAGGCCTTCTTCGTCGGTGGCCGAAGCGATGCGCTTGTACAGGATCAGCCGTGCGTGCACGTCCGGCAGGTAGTCTTCGGGAATCAACGCCGGCAAGCGCAGGTTGATTTCCGGACCGCCGCCCAAGGGTTGGTCAAGGTTCGGTTGCTCGCCCTTGCGGATGGCTTTCACCGCACGTTCGAGCATCTCCATATAGAGGGTGAAACCCACTGCCTGGATCTGCCCGCTCTGGCCGTCGCCCAGCAGTTCGCCGGCGCCACGGATTTCCAGGTCGTTGGTGGCCAGTACAAAACCGGCGCCGAGGTCCTGGGTGTTGGCGATCGCTTCCAGGCGCTTTTCGGCGTCGGACGTGATCTGTTGGCGCGGCGGCGTCAGCAGGTAGGCGTAGGCCTGGTGGTGACTGCGACCGACGCGGCCACGCAGTTGGTGCAACTGCGCCAGGCCGAATTTATCGGCGCGCTCGATGATGATGGTATTGGCGCTCGGCACGTCGATACCGGTCTCGATGATGGTCGAGGCGATCAACACGTTGAAGCGCTTGTGATAGAAGTCGCTCATCACCTGTTCGAGTTCACGTTCGCGCATCTGCCCGTGGCCGATGGCGATCCGCGCTTCCGGCACCAGTTCGGCGAGGTCGGCGGCGCATTTCTCGATGGTTTTCACGTCGTTGTGCAGGTAATACACCTGGCCGCCGCGCAGCAATTCCCGCAGCAGGGCTTCTTTTACCGTGCTTTTGTTCTGCTCCATGACGAAGGTGCGCACCGAGAGGCGGCGCGCCGGCGGCGTGGCGATGATCGACAGGTCGCGCATGCCCGACACCGCCATGTTCAGCGTGCGTGGGATCGGCGTTGCTGTGAGCGTAAGAATATCGACTTCACTGCGCAGGGCTTTGAGCTGCTCTTTCTGGCGCACGCCGAAGCGGTGTTCTTCGTCGATGATCACCAGGCCCAGGTTCTTGATCTTTACGTCGTCCGACAGCAGCTTGTGCGTGCCGATCACGATGTCGATCTTGCCTTCGGCCAAATCGGCGACGGCAGCGTTCACTTCCTTGGCCGACTTGAAGCGGCTCATCACTTCCACGGTCACCGGCCAGTCGGCAAAGCGGTCGCGGAAGCTGTTGTAGTGCTGCTGGGCGAGCAGGGTGGTCGGCACCAGGATCGCGACCTGGCGGCCACCGTGTACGGCGATAAAGGCGGCGCGCATGGCCACTTCGGTCTTGCCGAAACCCACGTCGCCACACACCAGGCGGTCCATCGGCTTGGGCGCGAGCATGTCGGCGCGCACGGCTTCGATGGTGGTTTGCTGGTCCGGGGTTTCTTCGAACGCGAAGCCGGCGCTGAAGGTGGCGTAGTCGGCTTTCGGGTCGGCGAAGGCATAGCCTTCGCGGGCGGCGCGGCGGGCATAGATGTCGAGCAGCTCGGCGGCAACATCGCGAACCTGCTCGGCAGCCTTGCGCTTGGCCTTCTGCCAGGTCTCGGAGCCCAGGCGGTGCAACGGCGCCAGGGCGTCGTCGCTGCCGGTGTAGCGGGCAATCAGGTGCAGGCTGGCGACCGGCACGTAGAGCTTGGCGCCCTCGGCGTATTCCATGGTGAGGAATTCGGCGGCCTGGTTATCGATCTCCAGGGTCTGCAAGCCGAGGTAGCGACCCACGCCGTGGTCGATGTGCACCACCGGTGCGCCTTCGCGCAGTTCGGTGAGGTTTTTGATGACTGCGTCGTTGTTGGCGTCGGCACGTTTTTCGCGACGGCGACGCTGCATCACGCGCTGGCCGAACAGTGGGCTCTCGGCAATCAACGCCAGGGCCGGGTCATCCAGCAGCAGGCCTTCGTCGAGCGGGGCGATGGTGATCGCCAGGCGCTCTTTGCCTTTTACAAAATCCGGCCAGCTGTCGACGGTTTTTGGCCGCAGCTTCAGGCGCTCCAACAACTCCAGCAACACTTCACGGCGGCCGGCGGACTCGGCGGTAAACAGCACGCGGCCGGGGAAGTCACTGATGAAGTTGGACAAAGCCTCCAGGGGCTGCGTGGCTTTGGCTTGAATCGCCAAGTCCGGCAGCGTTGCCGCCGGGAAGCGCTCACGGCCGCTTCCGGCTTCCACATCCTGCTGGCTGGCCACCACGCGCGGCCAATTTTTCAGGCGGGCGAAGCAGTCTTCCACCGGCAGGAACAGCTCGGCCGGCGGCAATAGTGGACGGGACGGGTCGACGCGGCGCTCTTCGTAACGGTTGCGCACGTCGTTCCAGAAGTTTTCCGCGGCTTGCTCGATGCCCGGCAGCGAGAACACTTGGGTGTCCTGGGGCAGGTAATCGAACAGGGTCGAGGTTTCGTCGAAGAACAACGGCAGGTAGTACTCGATACCGGCCGGGGTAATCCCGCTGCTCAAGTCCTGGAAGATCGGGCAGCGACGGAAGTCGACATCGAAGCGTTCACGAAAGCGCGCCTTGAAGCGGGTGACCGCGTCCTTTTGCAGCGGGAATTCCCGTGCGGGCAGCAGCTTGACCGAGTCGACCTTGTCGATGGAGCGTTGGTTTTCCGGATCGAAGGTGCGCAGGGTCTCGATTTCGTCATCGAACAGGTCGATGCGGTACGGCAACTTGCTGCCCATCGGGAACAGGTCGATCAGCGCACCGCGCACCGCGAACTCACCGTGCTCGTACACCGTGTCCACGCAGCGGTAGCCGCTGGCTTCGAGGCGCGTGCGCATCTGTTCCACGTCGAGCTTCTGGCCGATATCCAGCACCAGGCTGCTGCCCAGCAGGAACTTGGTCGGGGCCAGGCGATGCAGCGCCGTGGTAATCGGCACCACCAGCACGCCGTGGGCCAGTTCCGGCAGACGGTACAGGCTGGCGATGCGCTGGGAGATGATGTCCTGGTGCGGTGAGAACAGGTCATAGGGCAGGGTTTCCCAGTCGGGAAAATGCAGCACCGGCAAATCGGGGGCGAAGAAGCTCAGCTCCTGCTCCAACCGTTCGGCACTTTGGCTGTCGGCGGTGAGCAGCAGGGTAAAGCGCTTGGCTGCGCTGGCAGCCTCGGCAATGGCCAGGCTCAGGGCGGCACCGGGCAGATTGCCCCAGTGCTGTTTACCTGCCGCGGCAGGGAGTAGCGGTAGACGCAGAACGGGCACGGAAGGTTGAGCTCCAAGCGTTGCGACAAAGTCGGTAATTGTAACGGGCCAAGGTGCCGCCTGTCAGTTGCTGACTGTGCCTATTACGGTTTGTAGGAAATGTAGTGGCTAAGACAAACAATGGTGTGTTTTGACTCAATATGTAGTGCCAAAAAGCGCGAATGTTTAGGAGGGTTACGGACAAGTCGGACGACTCGTCCAACTAGTGGCCTTCTGGAACCCGCGTATTTACTGGGCTGCAGCGGGGCGGTATTTTTTAGCAAGGACTTTTTGTTGGCTGGCGCGCATTGCGACGAGGGCGGTCGGGCGGCATAATGTAGCCCCTTTTTTCAGCCCCTACATGTGGAAGGTTCCCGTGACTCAGAAGCCCGACCAGTGTCTTGGTGAATGGATCGACCGTGAAGCACTCGCAGAAGCGATGATCCCGCTTATCGGTCAGCTGTACCGCAATAACAATGTGGTGAGCTCGATCTATGGCCGCAGCCTGATCAACCAGTCCGTCATCGCGATTCTCAAGGCGCACCGCTTTGCGCGCCATCGCTCTGCCGACGACAGCGAACTCTCCGTCCACGAAACATTCCCACTGCTCAAGGCCATGAGCGAGCTCAAGCTCGGCGCGGCCTCGGTAGACCTGGGCAAGTTGGCGTACAAATTCCGCAAGGAAGGCGCCGGCCGCACCGCCGAGCAGTTCGTGCGTGAAGAAATGGCCGATGTGGTTGGCCAGCAAAACGCAGCAGCCCGCAAAGGCACTGACGTTGTGTTGTACGGCTTCGGTCGTATCGGCCGCCTGCTGGCGCGTATCCTGATCGAAAAAACCGGTGGCGGCGACGGCCTGCGCCTGCGTGCCATTGTTGTGCGCAAAGGCGCCGACAACGACCTGACCAAACGCGCCAGCCTGCTGCGCCGCGACTCGGTACACGGTCCGTTCAACGGCACCATCGTCATTGACGAAGAAAACAACACCATCACCGCCAACGGTAACCTGATCCAGGTGATCTACGCGAAGAACCCGTCCGAGGTGGATTACACCCAGTACGGCATCAAGGACGCCCTGCTGGTGGACAACACCGGCGTATGGCGTGATGCCGAAGGCCTGGGCCAGCACCTGGCTTGCCCTGGTGTTGATCGCGTTGTTCTGACCGCGCCTGGCAAGGGCAAGCTGAAGAACATCGTGCACGGCATCAACCACGGTGAAATCACCGCTGACGACAAAATCGTCTCCGCCGCTTCCTGCACCACCAACGCCATCGTGCCGGTGCTCAAGGCTGTGAACGACAAGTTCGGCATCGTCAACGGTCACGTCGAAACCGTTCACTCGTACACTAACGACCAGAACCTGATCGACAACTTCCACAAAGGCGATCGTCGTGGCCGTAGCGCCGCGCTGAACATGGTTATCACCGAGACCGGTGCTGCTACCGCTGCTGCCAAGGCGCTGCCTGAGCTGGCCGGCAAGTTGACCGGTAACGCGATCCGCGTTCCTACGCCAAACGTGTCGATGGCCATTCTCAACCTGAACCTTGAGACTGCCGCCAGCCGTGAAGAGATGAACGAGTACCTGCGCTACATGGCGCTGCACTCCGATCTGCATAAGCAAATCGACTTCGTCAATTCCCAGGAAGTGGTATCCACCGACTTCGTCGGTTCGCGCCACGCCGGTGTGGTGGATGCCGAAGCGACCATCAGCCAGGACAACCGTGTTGTGCTGTACGTGTGGTACGACAACGAGTTCGGCTACAGCTGCCAGGTGGTTCGTGTGATGGAAGACATGGCCGGGGTCAACCCGCCTGCGTTTCCGCGCTAAGCATCAGCAGTAGATGAAAAAGCCCCGACTGGTTCGGGGCTTTTTTATGGCTGTGGGTTTCGGGCTGCCTGTGAGGGCCTCATCGGGGGCAAGCCCCCTCCCACAGTTTGATTTGTGAATATATTCAAATGTGGGAGGGGGCTTGCCCCCGATAGCGGTCGTTCAGCCGACGCATCAATTGAGCAACTGCCCGCGCAAACTGTCCGACAACCCCTTCGGCGCGAGCCAGATACCCATATAGGCTTTCGCCAATTCAGTATCTCGACTGCTGAACACCACCTGGCCATTGATCTCCAAGTTCAAACCGCGCCCCGACCGAAAATCCAGGGCGTAACGATCCCCGCTGCGGATATTGCGAAAGCGCGCATGCAGTTGATCCAGCTCAGGCTTCAAACGAGCACTGGCTTGCTGGCGCTCCAACGTCGCGGTGGCGGCCTTTATCACATCGTTGCGGTCGATGTCGCGAAAGTAATACAGCACAAGGCGCAGGTCCTGTTGTTGTGACCAGGCCTGTCTGGCGCTCACATCCGCAGAGGCATACAACGCGGCAGCGTACACATCGGCCCACAGGTAGGTGAGCACCGCCTGGTTTTTGCGGGCCAAGCCCTCGAACTGTGCGGGGAAATCAGCCTGCTTGAGTCGGTCGGCGTCATTGGCGTGAGCCGTGATCGACATCATCAGCATCAAACAGATAAAGAGTTGTCGCATAATGGCTCATCCTGAAATTGGCGCTGATTTGCGTCATGTAGTATGGCAAGACTGGCCTACGACGCGACCAAGGGTTAATGTGCGCGGCGTTGACCCTTATATAGACTGTGCCCCGGTTCACACACTTGAGCCAAATTGTCCTTCATGACCGCTGGCCGCGGCATGATTTAGCCAGGCGTCCAACCGTACGCCTGGCCTGTTCTGAGGAGTACGCATGGCTGTCTACAACTACGACGTGGTGGTACTGGGTTCCGGCCCGGCTGGAGAAGGTGCGGCGATGAACGCCGCGAAGGCAGGGCGCAAGGTGGCGATGGTCGATAGCCGTCGCCAGGTCGGCGGTAACTGCACCCACCTGGGTACCATCCCGTCCAAGGCCTTGCGTCACTCGGTCCGCCAGATCATGCAGTTCAACACCAACCCGATGTTCCGGGCCATTGGTGAGCCGCGCTGGTTCTCGTTCCCGGACGTGCTCAAGAGCGCCGAGAAAGTCATCTCCAAACAAGTGGCTTCGCGTACCGGCTACTACGCCCGTAACCGCGTCGACCTGTTCTTCGGCACCGGCAGTTTTGCCGACGAGCAAACCGTCGAAGTGGTCTGCGCCAACGGTGTGGTCGAGAAGCTGGTGGCCAAGCACATCATCATTGCCACCGGGTCGCGTCCGTATCGTCCGGCGGACATCGATTTCCACCACCCGCGTATCTACGATAGCGACACCATCCTGAGCCTGGGCCACACCCCGCGCAAACTGATCATCTACGGCGCCGGCGTGATTGGCTGTGAATACGCCTCGATCTTCAGCGGCCTGGGTGTATTGGTGGAGCTGGTGGATAACCGCGATCAGTTGCTGAGCTTCCTCGACTCGGAAATTTCCCAGGCGTTGAGCTACCACTTCAGCAACAACAACATCACCGTGCGCCACAACGAAGAGTACGAGCGGGTCGAAGGCCTGGATAACGGCGTGATTCTGCATCTCAAATCCGGCAAGAAGATCAAGGCCGACGCTTTGCTGTGGTGCAACGGTCGTACCGGCAACACCGACAAGCTTGGCATGGAAAACATCGGGGTCAAGGTCAACAGTCGTGGCCAGATCGAAGTGGATGAGAACTACCGCACCTGCGTGCCGAACATTTACGGCGCTGGTGACGTGATCGGCTGGCCAAGCCTGGCCAGTGCGGCACATGACCAGGGCCGTTCGGCCGCTGGCAGCATTGTCGACAATGGCAGCTGGCGCTACGTGAACGACGTACCGACCGGGATCTACA
Source organism: Pseudomonas sp. 2822-17 (assembly GCF_002742485.1). Lineage (NCBI taxonomy): Bacteria > Pseudomonadati > Pseudomonadota > Gammaproteobacteria > Pseudomonadales > Pseudomonadaceae > Pseudomonas > Pseudomonas sp. 2822-17. The sequence goes on along the minus strand of NZ_LJRZ01000926.1, from coordinate 137,777 downwards.
CGATTCCCGAGATCAGCTCGATCGGCAAGAACGAGCACGAGCTGACCAAGGCCAAGGTGCCTTACGAAGTGGGCAAGGCGTTCTTCAAGAGCATGGCGCGTGCGCAGATCGCCGGCGAGCCCCAGGGCATGCTGAAGATCCTGTTCCATCGCGAGACCCTGGAAGTGCTCGGCGTGCATTGCTTCGGCTACCAGGCTTCGGAGATCGTGCACATCGGCCAGGCCATCATGAACCAGCCGGGCGAGCAAAATACCCTCAAGTATTTTGTGAACACCACGTTCAACTACCCGACCATGGCTGAAGCCTATCGGGTAGCGGCCTACGATGGCCTCAATCGGCTTTTTTGAGCGGCTCCGGCCGGTGGCCTGAGCCGGCCGGGGAGACCGATTTCAGTAATTCCCGAGAGTGGCAGTGGCCAAACCGGGAAAGTCTGTAATCAGGCTATCTACGCCGAAGTCGGCGAGCCTGCGCATCAGCGCAGGTTCGTTGACCGTCCACACCGACACATGCAGACCCTGGCGCTGGGCTTTCTCCAGACGTTCAGGGGTGCACAGCGTCCAGTTCAACGCCAGATACTCACAGCCATAGTTCTGCGCGACCTTCAGCGGGTCGAGCCAGGCGTATTCGGCCACCAGTCCACGTGACAGGTCCGGGGTGAGATCAACCGCCGCTTTCAACACTTCCCGCGAGCTTGAGGTCACGGTGACCTTGTCCATCAAGCCGAAACGTACCGCCATCTCGCGGATTGCCAGCACCGTAGTTGCGGCGCGGGTGCGCGAGGCGCTTTTGACTTCCAGTTGCCAGTGATCGAAGTCGCATTGTTCGAACAGCTCTTCCAGACGTGGGATCGGGCAGGGTTTGACCCAGCCTGGGCCGCCTTTGCGGGCGTCCATCTTCACCAGGTCTGCCGCCGAATACTCGACGACCTTGCCGCGCCGGTCGGTGGTGCGCTTGAGGGTCGGGTCGTGGATGACCATCAGCTCGCCGTCCATGGACAGGTGCAGATCCAGTTCGCAGCGGCGTACGCCGTGCTTGAGGCACTCCTGGAAGCTGGTCAGGGTGTTTTCCGGTGCTTCGCCTTTGGCACCGCGGTGGCCGTAAATCAGGGTCACAGTTGCTCCTATGCGCCAGGCTGGCTGGCGGAGTGAATACGAATTCAGAGATCGTCGCTTTGTTCCCGCGCCAGGCGGCGTTCCTGGGCCTGTTTCTGCAGGATGTAGCGGGCCAGCAATTGGCGCTGGGCATCGGTCATGGACTCGAATTCCGTGCCTACGTCAAAGCCATCGCCCTTGGGATCGCAATGGGTGACCCGCGCCCGCAGCAGCAGGCCGAGCGCCTGGGGCATCAGTACCAGCTTGACCGCCAGATGGACGCCGGTGGCCAGGGGGGCAGGGTGCTGGAAGTCGATGCCGCCTTCGGAGATGATCACCGGCTGCGGTGCGCCCACCTCGTCCAGCAGGCCGCGCGCCATGATCTGGCTGAGCAGGTCCACGCGTTTGTTCTGCACACGCAGGAAGGCGGCGAGGGTGCGGTCCTTTTCGCTCAGTTGGCGCAGCAGGTGCTGGGCTTCGAACTCGCTCAGGTGCAGCTCACTGAGCAGGTTGAACAGCGGTGAATCATCCAGCAACACTTCCTTGCTCGCCGCTTCGGGGGCCGACAGGCTTTTGATTTGGAGTGCGATCATGTCGTCGATACGGTAGTATTCGCGGCGCTCTTCTTCATCTAATGTCGACATGGCGAACCCCAGGTAACGGTAATGGTCAGAGTGTAAAGCTGCTTACCAGACCCCGCCACCGGGACGTCTTCTTTTCCTCCGAACAAGCCCCGACATGTTCAGACCTCTCTTCGTATTTATTGGCACGCGTTATACCCGTGCAAAGCGCCGCAATCATTTTGTGTCGTTCATTTCCTTGACCTCGATGATCGGGCTCGCCTTGGGCGTGGTCGTGATGATTGTGGTGCTGTCGGTGATGAACGGCTTCGATCATGAGATGCGCACCCGCGTGCTGGGCATGGTGCCCCACGCGACCATCGAGTCCGGTGAGCCGATTAACGACTGGCAAAGCCTGGCCGCCAAGGTCAAGCAGAACCCCAAGGTCGTCGCCGTTGCGCCGTTTACCCAGATGCAGGGGCTGCTGACCCATGATGGCAAGGTGCAGAAGATCCTGCTCAATGGCATCGACCCGGCCCAGGAACGTAACGTGTCGATCATCGACAAGTTCATGTTGCAGGGCAAACTCGACGACCTGGCCCCCGGCAGCTTCGGCATCGTGATCGGCGACAAGGCGGCGGCCAAGCTCGGCGTGGGCCTTGGCGACAAGCTGACCTTCGTCGCGCCGGAAGTCACCGTGACCCCGGCCGGCATGTTCCCGCGCATGAAGCGCTTTACCGTGATCGGTACCTTCCATGTGGGCGCTGGCGAAATCGACGGCTACCTCGGCCTGACCAACCTCACCGACCTGGCCCGCCTGCAGCGCTGGCAGCCGGACCAGGTGCAGGGCCTGCGCCTGAAGTTCAGCGACCTGTTCGACGCCCCGCGCGGCGCCTGGGACATTGCCCAGCACTTGGGTGAAACCCAGTATTACGCCCGTGACTGGACCCGTACCCACGGCAACCTGTACCAGGCCATCCGCATGGAAAAAGCCATGATCGGCCTACTGCTGCTGCTGATCGTCGCTGTCGCCGCGTTCAATATCATCTCCACGCTGGTGATGGTGGTGAACGACAAGAAAGGCGATATCGCCATCCTGCGTACCCTTGGCGCCACGCCGGGGCAGATCATGGCGATCTTTATGGTGCAAGGCACCGTGATCGGCGTGGTCGGCACTTTGATCGGCACCGCGGTGGGCATTCTGGCCGCGCTGAACGTCAGCGCCGCCATCGCGTTGCTAGAGAAAGTGATCGGCCACAAGTTCCTCAACGCCGACGTCTACTTCATCGACTACTTGCCGTCCCAGGTTCAGGCCCAGGACGTGTTGATGGTGGGCGGCGCTGCGTTGGTCCTGAGTTTCCTTGCCACCCTGTATCCAGCCTGGCGCGCGGCACGTACCCAGCCAGCACAGGCCTTACGTTATGAGTGAATCGGGCATGAGTGAAAAAGCAATCCTGAGCTGCCGCAACCTGGGCAAATCCTACGAGGAAGGCCCGGAGTCGGTGGTGGTGCTGTCCAACCTGCAACTGGAACTGCATCCGGGCGAACGCGTGGCGATCGTCGGCAGTTCCGGCTCCGGCAAAAGTACCTTGCTGAACCTGTTGGGCGGCCTTGATACGCCGTCCCAGGGCAGCGTGTGGCTGGCCGGCGAAGAGTTGTCGGCGTTGAATGAAAAGGCCCGAGGCCAACTGCGCAATCGTTCGTTGGGTTTTGTGTATCAGTTCCACCACCTGCTGCCGGAATTCACCGCCCTGGAAAACGTGTGCATGCCGCTGCTGATCGGCAAGACTGCGATCCCGGAAGCCCGTCAGCGTGCCAAGGCGCTGCTGGAGCGCGTCGGCCTCGGCCATCGCCTGGAGCACAAGCCGGCCGAGCTGTCCGGCGGCGAGCGCCAGCGTGTGGCAATTGCCCGCGCCCTGGTGAACAACCCAGGCCTGGTAATGCTCGACGAGCCCACCGGCAACCTCGACTCCCACACCGCCCAAGGCATCAAGGACTTGATGCTGGAACTGAGCACCCAGATGCGCACCGCGTTCCTGGTGGTGACCCATGACATGAGCATGGCCCGCCAGATGGACCGCGTGCTGCACCTGCAGGAAGGTCATCTGGTCGCCATCTGACCCGTTTCAAGTCCGACGCCTGGCGTCGGGCTTTTTCAATTTTTCAGGCGGTGCCCGCGAATGTTCAGACCGTTATCGATTTTCATCGGCACGCGCTATACCCGCGCCAAGCGCCGCAATCGTTTTGTTTCATTTATCTCGATGACCTCGATGATCGGCCTCGCCCTGGGCGTGTTGGCGATGATCGTGGTGCTGTCGGTGATGAACGGCTTCCAGCGCGAAATGAGCTCGCGCATCCTCGGCATGGTGCCCCACGCCACTATCGTCGGTGTGAACCCGATTGATGATTGGCAGCCGGTGGCCGCCGCCGCGATGAAGAATCCACAAGTCACCGCTGCGGTGCCATTCACGCAGATGGACGGCATGTTCTCCTACAAGGGCGCCATGCAGCCGATCGAGATCAGCGGCGTTGACCCGGCCCAGGAAGGCAAGGTGTCGATCGTGGCCCAGCACATCGTGCAGGGCAAACTCGAAGACCTGAAGCCCGGCGAGTTCGGCGTGGTGGTCGGCGAAATCACTGCACGGCGTTTTCGCTTGAATGTGGGCGACAAGCTCACCCTGATCGTGCCGGAAATCAGTACCGCGCCAGGGGGTATCACCCCGCGTATGCAGCGCTTGAACGTGGTCGGGATCTTCAAGGTCGGCGCCGAGCTGGATGGCTCCATGGCGTTGATCCACATGGCTGACGCGGCGGAAATCCAGCATTGGCAGCCGAACCAGGTGCAGAGCGTGCGTCTGGCCGTGAAGGATTTGTACGCGGCGCCCAAGGTGTCGACGGACATTGCCACCGGCCTCGGCGCGGCCTACAAGGCGGATGACTGGACCCACACCCAAGGCAGCCTGTTCAGCGCGATGAAGATGGAAAAGACCATGATCGGCCTGTTGTTGCTGATGATCGTTGCCGTGGCGGCGTTCAACATCATCGCTACGTTGATCATGGTGGTAAACGACAAAGGCGCGGACATCGCGATACTGCGCACCATCGGCGCCACGCCCCGGCAGATCATGGCGATCTTCATGGTGCAGGGCACTGTGATTGGCATTGTCGGCACCTTGATCGGCGGCGTGTTGGGCGTGATTGCAGCGCTGAACGTGAGCGAACTGGTGGGCTGGGTCGAGCGGGTGAGCGGGCAGCATATCTTCAGTTCGGATGTGTATTTCGTCAGCAACCTGCCTTCGGAGCTGCAGGGTGGGGATGTGCTGCTGATCTGCACGGCGGGCTTTGTGTTGAGCTTTTTGGCGACGTTGTATCCGGCGTATCGGGCGGCGAAGATTGAGCCGGCGCATGCCTTGAGATACTCCTAGTGTTTTAGACCGCTATCGGGGGCTTGCCCCCGATAGCGCCCGCCCAGCTTGCATCAATCCTGGTTGGGCAACTCAATCACAAACCGAGTAACCCCCGCCTCGGACTCACAAAAAATCCTCCCCCCATGCGCCCGCACAATCGACTGGGTAATCGCCAGCCCCAGCCCCGCGTGCTCGCTGCTGCCTTCATGCCGTGCCGGATCGGCCCGGTAGAACCGATCAAACAGCCTCGGCAGCACATTCGCCGGGATGCCTGCGCCGGTATTCTCCACGGTCAGTTTCGCACCCCGTTCATCTTCGCTCATGCGCACACGCACCTCGCCGCCTGCCGGGGTAAACCGCAGCGCGTTATCCAGCAAGTTCGACAAGGCCCGGCGCAACATGCCGCGATCTCCCGCTGTATGGGCAGTGCCTTCGCGCACCAGCGAGACCTGCGCGTCCTCCGCCAGCAACGCAAAAAACTCCAACAACGCCTCCACTTCATCAGCCAGTGCCAAAGGTTCGCGCTTGGGCACCAACAAACCATGATCCGCCTTGGCCAGGTACAGCATGTCGTTGACCAGTTGCGCCATCCATTGCAGCTCTTCGAGGTTGCTGTGCAGCGCCTCGCGGTAGTCCTCCAGCGGCCGCGGCTGGGTGAGGATGACCTGGGTCTGGGTCAGCAGGTTCGACAGCGGCGTGCGCAGTTCGTGGGCGATATCGGCAGAGAACGCCGACAGGCGCTGGAACGCATCGTCCAGTCGTCCCAGCATGGCGTTGAAGGCCTGGGCCAGCTCAGCCAGTTCCACCGGCATATGCTGCTGAGGCAGGCGTTGGGTGAGGGAGTGGGCCGACACACTGGCGGCCACTTCACCCATGCGCCGCAACGGCCGTAACCCGCTGCGTGCAGCCCAGGCGCCGAGGAGCGCGGTGGCCAGGGCGCAGAGTCCGACCGTGAGCCAGATCAAATGCTGCATGCGTTGCAAGAAATGTTGATGGTGAGTGATGTCGAGCATCAGGCTCAGTTGCGGTGAGTCGGCTTGGCCAGCGTTGAGGGGCGCGTTGTAGACGCGGTAGTCGGTGCCGGCGTTTTGCAGGTTATGCAGGCCAGGCGCGGAGGGCAGGGTGACGCTCGGCGCATCGTCCAGCCAGCGCTGGCCGGCGTAGGTAATGCGCAGTGCAAGGTCGGGCTGTCGGTTGAGCTCAGCGCGCAGTTGCGCCTCACGTTGGCTGAAACCTTGCAGCGAGTCTACGCCCTGCAAAGTGCTGCGCAACGCCACCAGTTTGCTGTCGAGTTGCTGCTGGTCCAACTCGATAAAGTGCGCCTCACTGGCTTGATTGAACAGCACCCCTGCAATCAGCGAGACCACCGCCGTGCAGGCGGCAAACAACAGCGCCAGGCGGCTGGCGAGGGACAGGTGCTTGATCAATTGCAACGTTCCTCCAGCACATAGCCCATGCCGCGCACGGTGTGGATCAGTTTAGTCGGGAAGCTGTCATCGACCTTGAGGCGCAGGCGGCGGATCGCCACTTCGATGATGTTGGTGTCGCTGTCGAAGTTCATGTCCCACACCTGGGAGGCGATCAGCGACTTGGGCAGCACTTCGCCCTGGCGGCGCAGCAGCAGTTCCAGCAGGGCGAACTCCTTGGCGGTCAGGTCGATGCGTTGGCCGTCCCGCTCGACCCGGCGTCGAATCAGGTCCAGACGCAGGTCGGCCAGTTGCAGGGCGGTTTCCTGCGGTGCGCTGCTGCCGCGCCGCAACAGGCTGCGCACCCGCGCGAGCAGTTCGGAGAAGGCAAACGGCTTGACCAGGTAATCATCGGCGCCCAGCTCAAGGCCATGCACGCGGTCTTCTACCGCGTCGCGGGCGGTGAGGAACAGCACCGGGATATCCAGGCCCGCGCTGCGCACGGCTTGCAGGATCTGCCAACCATCGCGGCCAGGCAGCATCACATCGAGGATCAGCAGGTCGTAGTCGCCAGTCAGCGCGAGGTGCTGGCCGCTGGTGCCGTCGGCCACCAGTTCGGTGGTAAATCCCGCCTCGGCCAAGCCCTGGCGCAGGTAATGGCCGGTTTTCGGTTGGTCTTCGACGATCAGCAGTTTCATGGGCAACTCTTGGCAGCGGGTGACGAGGGGCTTTATACCGTGGAGGCGAGGGCAAGGGCGCAACCTGACAAAGTTGTAATCTAGCAGTCAGCTGGCTGGCAGCGGCGTAATCTTAAAGTGCCGCGCAGGCTGGTTTTATATTTTTGGAGAACAAAGATGACGTTGCGTACACCCCTGTTGTTGGCGGGTTGCCTGTTGGCGTTGAGTTTCAATGCGATGGCGGATGCCGCCCATACCTACGCGTTTGGTCAACCCGCTGCGGCTGACAAGGCCACGCGCACCGTGGAAGTGACGCTGCAGGACATTGCCTTTGCGCCCAAGTCCCTGGATGTAAAAGCCGGTGAGACGGTGCGCTTCGTATTGGTCAACAAAGGCCAGTTGCTGCATGAGTTCAACCTCGGCGACGCGGCGATGCATGCGGCGCATCAGAAAGAAATGTTGCAGATGCAGGCCAGCGGCATGCTCACGTCCACCGGCATGGGCAAGATGGACCACAGTGCCATGGGCCATGGTGCGATGAAGCACGATGACCCGAACAGCGTGTTGGTGGAGCCCGGTAAAACCGCTGAGCTGACCTGGACGTTCAGCAAGGCCACCGGCCTGGAGTTCGCCTGCAACCTGCCCGGGCATTACCAGGCTGGCATGGTCGGAAAGCTTAACGTCGAATGACCGCAACGTGCAGTTGCCCGGCGAGCTTCAAGGCGGTATCTACGGAGGGTGTGGGTAGTGGTGCGGTTTTTGAGGCAGCGCAAAGGCTGGTAGACTGGCGCGGTTTATTTAGCCAGGTTTCCGCCATGCATCCCGCAGCCGAACATTCGCCGCTGGGCAAGTCCAGTGAATACATCAGCACCTACACGCCTTCATTGCTGTTCCCGATTCCGCGCGCCGCCAAGTGGGCCGAGCTGGGCCTGAGTGCCGCGACCCTGCCTTACAAGGGCGTGGACTTCTGGAACTGCTTTGAACTGTCCTGGTTATTGCCGTCGGGCAAGCCGGTGGTGGCCATCGGTGAATTCAGTATCCCGGCAGACTCGCCGAATATCATCGAATCCAAGTCCTTCAAGCTGTACCTCAACTCGCTGAACCAGACGGCCTTTGCCGATACCCAAAGCCTGGAAGCCACACTGTGCGCCGACCTGAGCGCCGCCGCCGGCAAGCCGGTGACCGTGCGCATCCGCCGTCTGGCCGAGATCGAGGCCGAAGGGGTGATGGCGTTGCCGGGTGTGTGCATTGACGACCTCGACATCAGTGTCAGCAACTACGAGCACCCGCGGCCGGAACTGCTGCGTTGCGATGACTCGCGGATCGTCGAGGAGAGCGTGCACAGTCATCTGCTCAAGTCCAACTGCCCGGTCACCAGCCAGCCGGACTGGGGTAGCGTGGTCGTGGAGTACCGTGGTCACGCGCTGGATCATGCCAGCCTGCTGGAGTATATCGTGAGCTTTCGCCAGCACTCGGACTTCCATGAGCAGTGTGTGGAGCGCATCTTCCTGGACTTGCAGCGCCTGCTGAAGCCGGAGAAATTGACGGTGTATGCGCGGTATGTGCGACGCGGCGGGTTGGATATCAACCCGTATCGCAGTACGGAGGATGTGCCGTTCCAGAATGTGCGCCTGGCTCGTCAGTAAGTAAATGTGGGAGGGTGCCCCCTCCCACATTTTAGTGTTGTCCTTGGCTTGGGTTCGGGTTAGATGCCCATATTGCCCAAGGTGATCATGATATTGCGCAGCGTCCCGGAAATCACCGGGTGCTCCTCATCGAACTCTATGGCCGCTTTATTCACATCGTCGGAAATGCTGGGTGTTTGAGTGGCAGGTTCCATCTCCAGCTGTACGTTGAACTTGGCGATCAGCTCTTCCAATGCTTGACGTTTCTCGGGGGGCAACTCGGGATGGTTCTCCAGTTGCTCACGCACAATATCGGCCTGCTGTTGTAATTTCTCGCGATCAGGCATGACGTTCTTCCTTTTATCGATAGGCACTGGCATAGACCGCGGCACGCCGAGAAAGGTCTATGGGCTGACCTGCAGATTAATCCACCGGCGCCGACTGTGCATGATCTCGATCAGGGCTTTTCGCCTTTGAGCTGGCGCAGGCTGATGTCCGCCAGGCAGGTGCCGAGTTCGCCGAGGTGGTCGATCACCGAATGTACGCCCAGCCCATACAGCGCCACGGTGGCTTTACCACGCTTGTGTTCCCGTTCCTTGTCGCTCAGCGCTTGCCATTGCGCGGGTGGCAGTCCGCATAGCGAGCCGCAGGAGGCGAGGCCGATGGTCCACAGCCCGGCGTTGAGCCCCGATTGCAGCAATCGCGGTTCGCCACTGACCAGTACGCAGCCTTCAAGGCGTTGAATGTTCAGTTCCATCAAGGCTTCCCAACAGGCATGGGGCGCGGGCCAGCGGATGGAAGAGGGAGAGGCGGCCTTGAGCCAACCAGGTAATACGGCGGCCAATGGTGTGGTCACCGAAGGCGGCAGCTCATCCAGCCAGGCGCAGGGGACACCTTGCTCCTTGAGGCTGCGCAGGATTTTCAGGGCGCCGGGCGTGGCTTGGGAGTCCTGGGAGGGTGAATCGGTACGCGCCTGGGAACCAAAGTCCACCAGGCAACCACTCAGGCCAAACAGAACAGCAGTCAAGGCGGGTGCGCTGGCGATGGCTATCTCGGCGTGAGGCATGTCGACATCCCTGAAATAGCTGTGACGCTATCGGGGTCGGATGACAAGCCGATGACAGGGAGGTTAATTGTAGGAATTTTGTCCATTTTCTGTGTGTCGTTTCCTGACGACTGCCTAAATGGACGCTTCCGTCATATACTGACGGCCTCATTCAGGGCATAGCGCCCATGACAGACCATTCAAGGAGCAAAAGCTATGCGCTGGAGCCATTACTTCGCTCAGCTGTCGGTGTGTGCCACCGTCATGCTGGCCCCGTTCGCTGCCCAGGCTGCGACGGAAGATGATCCATGGGAAAGCGTCAACCGCCCGATCTTTACCTTCAACGACACCGTTGATACCTATGCCCTCAAGCCTTTGGCCCAGGGGTATGAGTGGATCACGCCGCAATTTGTCGAAGACGGTATCCACAACTTCTTCCGCAATATCGGCGATGTCGGCAACCTGGCCAACAATGTGCTGCAACTCAAGCCGCATAACGCAGGCGTTGATACGGCGCGTTTGCTGGTCAACACCACCTTCGGCGTGCTCGGCTTCATTGATGTCGGCACCAAAATGGGGCTGCAACGCAGCGATGAAGACTTCGGTCAGACCCTGGGTTACTGGGGCGTGGGCAGCGGTCCCTACGTGATGCTGCCTTTGCTGGGCCCGAGCACACTGCGTGATGCACCGTCCAAATACGTCGACAGCTACACTCAACCGTATCGCTACATGAACGATATCGGCTGGCGCAACAGCACCATGGGCCTGAACATTGTCGATACCCGTGCCAGCTTGCTCGACAGTGAGAAGCTGATCACCGGCGACAAGTACACCTTCATCCGTAACGCCTACCTGCAGAACCGCGAGTTCAAGGTCAAGGATGGCAAGGTCGTCGACGACTTCTAAGCCGTGATGTTTTGAAATGAAAAAAAGGCGACGCTTGGCGGTCGCCTTTTTTATGCGCGGGTTTCAGCGCATTTTCAGGATCTTGAGGCCTAGGTGCTGGTTTTGGCCCTCGTTCTTGGCCCATACCACTTGGGTATCTGCTTCCAGGCCGGCAAGGGCTGCATGCTCCGAATCGATGCGTACGGTCAGTTTATCGCCCACGATGAACTGGCGGGGTGCCTGCACCTGCATCCCAGAGCTGGAAAGGTCCACGCAAACCCCGGCAATCTCCTGCCCGGCGTGGATTAAAGACACCTCGGCATCCACTCGCATGCGGATGAAATCGCGTTTCTCGGCGTAGTCGCGCTCGCGTTCGCTCATGAGTTCCATCCTTACTTTGTGTTGTGGTCGTGGCTGTTCTTATAACTCCCGGTGATTTGCGATGTAAAGACGCCCGGCGACCATCGGCATGAGCTTGAAACACCTGGCGGATGGGAGTACCGTCTGCGCCTTAGAAGGGCACCTCTGCTTTACAGTTGTGCGTGGGCAATACGCCTATGCTTTGTAGGACAGAGAGGCTAGAAAGCGAATCCAGTAGCGTGATCCCGGCCATTGCCGAGTCGCCTACGCCAACCTACTTCTGGCGCCGTTTGCCCACATGCAAAAAACCAGTGCCACGCTGCTGATAATCGATGACGACGAAGTAGTGCGCGCGAGCCTCGCGGCCTATTTGGAAGACAGTGGCTTCAGCGTCCTGCAGGCCAGCAATGGCCAACAGGGTCTCCAGGTATTCGAGCGCGACCAGCCCGACCTCGTGATCTGCGATCTGCGCATGCCCCAGATGGGCGGCTTGGAGCTGATTCGCCAGGTGACCGAGATTGCCCCGCAGACGCCGGTGATTGTCGTGTCCGGCGCCGGCGTGATGAACGATGCTGTCGAGGCTTTGCGCCTGGGGGCGGCCGACTACCTGATCAAACCCCTGGAAGACCTGGCGGTGCTGGAGCACTCGGTGCGCCGCGCGTTGGATCGTGCACGTTTGCTGGTCGAGAACCAGCGTTACCGCGAAAAGCTCGAAACCGCCAACCGCGAACTCGAAGCCAGCCTCAACCTGCTCCAGGAAGACCAGAACGCCGGTCGCCAGGTGCAGATGAACATGCTGCCGGTCAGCCCCTGGACCATCGACGAGTTCAAGTTTGCGCACCAGATCATCCCCTCGCTGTACCTGTCGGGTGATTTTGTCGACTATTTCCGTGTGGATGAGCGACGTGTGGCGTTTTACCTGGCCGACGTTTCGGGCCACGGCGCGTCTTCTGCTTTTGTCACCGTGTTGTTGAAGTTCATGACCACGCGGCTGTTGTTTGAATCCAAGCGCAATGGCACCTTGCCGGAGTTCACCCCGTCCGAGGTGCTGGGCCACATCAACCGAGGCCTGATCAGCTGCAAGCTGGGCAAGCACGTGACGATGGTCGGCGGCGTTATCGATGAAGAAACCGGTCTTTTGACCTACAGTATTGGCGGTCACCTGCCGATGCCTGTTTTATACACTCCCGACAGTGTGCGTTACCTGGAAGGGCGTGGTCTGCCCGTCGGCTTGTTCAATGAAGCCACCTACGAAGACCACATCCTGGAACTGCCGCCGACCTTCAGCCTGACGCTGATGTCCGACGGCATCCTGGACCTTCTTCCAGAGCCTACACTCAAAGAGAAAGAAGCCGCCTTGCCCCAACGGGTCAAGGCAGCGGGCGGCAGCCTGGATGGCCTGCGGCAGGTTTTTGGATTGGCCACGCTAGGGGAGATGCCGGATGATATCGCCCTATTGGTGTTGAGCAGGAATCTTTGATGAGTACCGGAAGAATCCAATTCGCTGAGCAAGACGGGACCTTCGTCCTGAAATTTGTCGGTGAAGTGCGCCTGACCTTGTGTTCGGCGCTGGATGCGACGATTGAGCGGATCTTCACTGCGCTGAATTTCTCGGCGATCGTGATCGATCTGACCGAAACCCGCAGCATCGACAGCACCACCCTTGGCCTGCTGGCCAAGTTGTCCATTCTGTCTCGGCAGAAGGTCGGCCTCTTGCCGACGGTCGTCACCACCCACGAAGACATCACCCGGCTGCTGCAATCCATGGGCTTCGACCAGGTGTTCAACATCGTTGATCGCCCGATCCCGTGCCCGGAATGCCTGACCGACCTGCCTTCCCAGGACCAGTCCGAGGAAGTCGTGCGGGTGAAGGTGCTGGAAGCGCACAAAATCCTGATGGGCCTCAACGAGTCCAATCGCGAAGCGTTCCACGACCTTGTGAATGCCCTGGAACGTCACTGATCCCAATTCAAACGCTATCAAACAGTGACAGGGGGCTTGCCCCCGATGGCGGAGTGTCAGTTACAAATAAGTTGACTGACCCCCTGCTATCGCGAGCCCCCTCCCACATTTAGTTTGCGACTGGCTTGAGACTGGCGCACAAAAAAAGGGCGGTACCCCCAAAGGTACCGCCCTTTTTGCCGCTATCCGCCTTTACAGCTTGGCCGACAACAACGCCTCCAGCTTCTCCTGGTCCCGCGCGAACTGACGAATCCCCTCCGCCAGCTTCTCAGTCGCCATCGCATCCTCGTTGGATTCCCAGCGGAACTGCGCTTCAGTCATATGCACCCGCGCTTCACCGGCATGCCCTGGCGACAACTTGCGTTCCAGCTTGCCTTCATCCGCCGCCAGCTTTTCCAGCAGGTCCGGGCTGATGGTCAGGCGGTCACACCCGGCCAGCTCTTCAATCTGGCTCAGATTACGGAAGCTCGCACCCATCACCACGGTCTTGTAGCCATTGGCCTTGTAGTAGTTGTAGATGCGCGTCACCGACTGCACGCCCGGATCATCGGAACCGGTGTAGTCGTTGCCATTGGCCTTCTTGTACCAATCGTAAATACGGCCCACGAACGGCGAAATCAGGAATACCCCAGCCTCGGCACACGCCACGGCCTGGGCAAAGGAGAACAGCAGCGTCAGGTTGGTCTGGATGCCTTCTTTTTCCAGCTTCTCCGCCGCGCGGATGCCTTCCCAGGTGGAAGCGATCTTGATCAGCACGCGGTCACGGCCAACGCCGGCTTTGTCGTACAGGTCGATCAGACGGTGCGCACGCTTGAGAATCGCGCCTTCGTCGAAGGACAAGCGCGCATCCACCTCAGTGGAAATACGGCCCGGAACCACTTTCAGAATCTCTTGACCTACCGCCACTGCGAAACGGTCACTGGCCAGGCCCACATCACCGTTGCAATCTTGCACACACTCATCGAGCAGCTTGGCATAGCCCGGAATCGACGCAGCCTTGAGCAGAAGGGAAGGGTTGGTAGTCGCATCCTGCGGCTTGAGCTTGGCGAGGGTAGAAAAATCGCCGGTATCGGCTACGACAGTGGTGAATTGCTTGAGTTGTTCCAGCTTGGAAGTCATGGGCGTGCTCTGTCCTATGGGTCTGATGACATTACCCGAGCGCCGACAGGTGCTCAAGGGCGCAAATGCGTTCGATCGTTTGCGAGGGCAACAACCTGAAAACAGCCGGTTGAATGCTCGGCCATACTGCTCAATAGGAGGGCAAAACTGACCGCAGGTTCAACCCAACTGCCATGTGGGCAACGCGGTCCCGTGATGCACACTGTTAAAAATGTGGAAGGGGGCTTGTCCCTGATAGCACTGTATCAGTCGGTCCATACCCACTGACCCGCTGCAAGCCAACCAATCAACGCCCTTCCAACAAAGCCCCAGCCTGATCCAGCAAGGCCAACGGATCCGCAGCCTTATGAATATCCACCGACAACAACTGCCTGAACTTGCGCGCCCCAGGGAACCCGGTACCGAGCCCCAGCACATGCCGCGTAATATGATGCATCGTCCCGCCACCGGCCAAATGCTCAGCAATATAAGGCCTCAATTGCGCCAGCGCCTCAGCCCGGCTGATCACCGGCGCCTCACTGCCAAACAACTGCTGATCCACCTCCGCCAGCAGATACGGGTTGTGATAAGCCTCCCGGCCCAGCATCACCCCATCAAACGTCTGCAAATGCTCATGGCACTGCTCCAACGTCTTGATGCCCCCGTTGAGCACAATCTCCAACTCCGGGAAGTCCTGCTTCAACTGCGCCGCCACGTCATAGCGCAACGGCGGAATGTCCCGATTCTCCTTCGGCGACAACCCTTCCAGAATTGCAATCCGCGCATGCACCGTGAAACTGGTGCAACCCGCATCCTTCACCGTCCCGACGAAATCACACAGCTCGGCATAACTGTCCCGCCCGTTGATCCCGATACGGTGCTTCACCGTCACCGGAATCGACACCGCGTCACGCATCGCCTTCACACAATCGGCCACCAGAGCAGGGTGAGCCATCAGGATCGCGCCGATCATGTTGTTCTGAACGCGGTCGCTTGGGCAGCCGACGTTCAGGTTCACTTCGTCGTAACCAGCGGCTTCGGCCATGCGGGCGCAGGCGGCAAGATCAGCCGGGACACTGCCGCCTAGCTGAAGCGCCAGCGGGTGCTCGGCTTCGTTGTGGCGCAGGAAGCGGTCGTGGTCGCCGTGGAGGATCGCGCCGGTGGTGACCATCTCGGTGTAGAGCAGGGCGTGCTTGGAGAGTAGGCGGAGGAAGAACCGGCAGTGGCGGTCCGTCCAATCCATCATCGGAGCCACACTAAATCGACGTGACGGCTCTGAGCGGGAATGGCTAGCGTTTACTGGTGGTACGGCTTTTTCGGAATTCATTAATACTGATCTTTTATACAGCGGTTTTTACCCGTTTTTCCTTGTTTTCTAAAGTCGGTTGCTACATTGTAGCGATCGAATTCAGCAATGTAGCAACTGGAAATGGGCACGATCACAGCACGTAAGCGCAAGGACAACTCGACAGCCTACACGGCGCAGATACGGATCAATCGGGATGGCAAAACAGTTTATCAGGAAAGCCAAACCTTCGACCGTAAGCAGGTCGCCCAGGCCTGGATCAAGCGACGGGAGACCGAGCTGGCCCAGCCAGGTGCTATTGAGCGGGCGAATCGGAAAGGGGTGACGATCAAGAAGATGATCGAGCAGTACCTGGATGAGTACGAGAAGATCCGGCCGTTGGGGAAGACCAAGAGTGCGACGTTGAGCGCGATCAAGGAGACCTGGCTAGGTGAGTTGGACGATGCAGCGCTTAACAGCCAGAAGTTGGTGGAGTACGCGCAGTGGCGGATGAGCGAGGAAGGCGGCTGTGTGCAGGCGCAGACGGTTGGTAATGATCTGTCGCACCTGGGCGCTGTGTTGTCTGTGGCACGGCCTGCGTGGGGGTATGAAGTCGATTCTCATGCCATGCCTGACGCTCGCAAGGTCTTGCGCAAGCTTGGCATGGTCAGCAAGAGCAAGGAGCGTAATCGTCGGCCCACGCTCGATGAGCTGGACAAGCTCATGGGGCATTTTTTCGAGATGCAGCAGCGCCGGCCGGACTCTATACACATGCCGAAGATGATCGCCTTTGCGCTTTTCTCTACACGCCGGCAGGAGGAGATCACTCGTATCCGGTGGGAGGATCTCGATTGTGCTCGGCAGGCGGTCTTGGTGCGGGATATGAAGAATCCGGGGCAGAAAATCGGTAATGATGTGTGGTGTCACTTGCCGGACGAAGCTTGGGCGATACTGCATACGATGCCCAGGGTTGAGCGAGAAATTTTTCCTTATAACGCCAAATCGATATCGGCATCTTTCACGCGGGCATGTCCGATGCTGGGGATTGAAGACCTCCACTTTCATGATTTACGCCATGAAGGGGTCAGTAGGCTGTTTGAGATGGACTGGGATATACCGAGGGTGTCGAGTGTTTCAGGTCACCGGGATTGGAATTCGTTGCGTCGGTATACCCATCTGCGAGGAAGAGGAGATGCTTATGAAAAATGGGAGTGGAAAGACAAATTGATTCAGGTGAGTAGGCTAGGCGATCTCGGCCCCAATGACGAGGTGTGATTGCATATTGAGATCATGCCATAAAAAGGGTAGGTTGCCGATCCATGCTGATCATCTAATAGACGTTGAAGGATTGGGTTGTGAAAGGAATCAAGCCGTTTTTAGTGTTGCGATATTCATTGATCGAAAATAAACAAGGCGCCCTTGTGCCCCAGCCTTTACCGGTACCCAAGGGTGCAGTTGTTGTGTCAGCTCTTCAGGATGATGGTCGAGAGTTTGTAAAAAACAAAGTTCGTTATAGCTTTGTTGGGTTTTCTTATGTCGAACCTATGGGGGATGAGTTTCCCCGAGGCAGGTTTTTGGTGGGGAAAACTGCCAAGCATAAGATTACGAAAGTGGGAGATAAAATTCCCGGCGACATAGTTCCTCATGATGCAGATGATTGGGTTCCCGTAATCACCGTAGTCGATATTGTTGATCAATATATTTTTGTGCAACACGACTGGCGATTTGGTACGGAAGAGCAGATTGCGAACGCTATACATACAGGGCTTAAAGATCCTGTACTTGATGAATTTAATTATTCAATTTTTATTGAGCCAAAAACTATTAAAGGTGAGTTTTGGAATGTGATCAATTCTCATAAGAAGGTTTATGAAATTGAATTGGAGCTTATATCTCCAAATATTCTGGAAACCAATATCAAGGCTCGTGATGCTTTGAAGGCAATGAAGGAGCTTTTTGGTCAGGATGAAGTCAAAATAACCCTGATCAATGAGTACGGTGATCTGAAAGTTCCCCCGTCGCCAATTGAAGACTATGTGGATTATATTGAGGAGGGGGAGGGTAAGTGGAGTGTCACAACAGAGGATGATCACCATGGAAAGAAAGTTCATAAAAGTATATCTGCTATAGTTAAAATTGATTTGAATGTTCCCTCGGATGATGTGTTAGTCAATGAGGGGCAGCTGGAGCTGGAAACTGGACAGCCTGCACCTGGTCGTTTGGATAATGATGCTCGGATGGTGGCTGATGTTTATTCTGCTATAGGTGAGTTATTGAGGCGTTAGTATGCTCCGCCTGTTCTTCGTTTTTGTTACGTCGTTCGGTCTTTCTTTCCTGTCGCTGTGGGGGACGGCGGGAGAGGTGAGCCCGCTTTTTAGCAATATAAATGCTGTGTTGTTTGTCCTGTGTACGCTTTTTGGGGCTCTGTCGCTAGCCTTTTTCAATTATGTTGAAGGTGTCATGAAAGACGTTCCGAAGAAATTGAAATTGAAAAGTCCGAAAGTTTACTTGGTGGTTGTAGACGCTTTGACAGAGTTAAAGCGTGAGGTGATTCTTAATGTCATTGTGGTAGTGATGTTGCTCGTTTTGGCCTATGTCTTAGGTGAGTTGGCTGAAATGGCATTTATGCAGCGGCTGGCTTGCGCTGAGTTCTGGGCGTGGGGTGCGTTATCTGTTCGTGGTGCTTGTTTGTTAACTGTTCTTGTTGTGATGTTTGTTCAGGCAGCAGGGTTTGTGACTGCTAATAAGCTGCGAGCAGAGGTATCCATGTATGGTGAGTAATAGGGGGGAAGCAAGGCTGAATTAGCCTCGCTTCAATTGTTAAGCCGCTCTGCCCATCAGTTGATTTTGTTCCTTTGCCGCTTTTTCTCGTTGTCGATCAATATAGTCTGCTAAATCTTTGAGGTGAATTCCTAGTGCTGCCTTTTGGGTGTCTGCACCCAGCCTCACTACGGGGATATCTATTTCCCCATCTAGACGTTTGCGCTTAAATTTTTCTACGGTTAAGTGCATGTAGTCGGCGCAGACTCGATCTAATGAAATAACGGCTTGCCCCTCATACTGGGCCATCAGTAAAAAAAGCGTATTCATGCGACCTCCTTGAACAGTTCGCTTTCATATTGGTCGCTGTTCACCCTTACCAGTGCCATCATCGGCCACGGCGACACGGAGTTCCCTACCATCAATACCTGAGTCTTGTTGCTGAACTTGCGGCCATCGTGCCCACGGTCGATCACGTAGTTGTCTGGGAATCCTTGGGCACGGTAGAGCTCGCGAGGGGTGAGCATGCGCATGCCAATGTCGACGATCACGTATGGAGTGCCCTTAATCGTCACTGTGACGAGTGCTAGGCGGTCCCGTGTAGTGATGGTCGCAGCCGGGTCACGCAGGTCGTAGGTGTTGTCGCTGCCGTAGTAGCCCATCAGAAAGGCAGCAACACGCATGGCGCCGGCCTCGACCTCTGGCGCGAGCTTGTACTCGACCAGGGCGTGGTGCTCGGCACCGGCAGTAATTGTCGGTACTAGTTCATCCATGCCCCGGCCGATGCAATTCCTGCGGAGCGTCGATAGGTGTGCGGTGACTATCTGTTGCTGGCTGCCCGTAGTGGTAATTGCCGTCAGCGGTTTCGCGGGGTGGTGCCCTGGCGTTTCGTTGTACCCGCCGTTGTGCTGGGCGACGTAGGCCACGGCGAGTGCGAAGTGCCCGCCCTTGACGCCGCTGCAGATGGTTCGCAAAGGATCATCACCCGGCATATTGCGCTGGCTTCTGCCATTGGCATGTTCCGCGATGAAGGGCGCGAGCTGGGGCGTGACAAGTGCAAATCCCTGCGCGGCGGTGATGGTCTTCGCGGGATCTTCTACGGATTGGCAGCGCGCCAGGTCGTTGCCGCTGTGGTTAACACTGACAATGAATGGGTTCTTGTGCTCAAGGACGTAGCGCTTGGCGCCTTTGCGTAGGCGCTCCATGGTGTTGTTCACCAGCGGTCGTTTGACCCCTGCAGCACGGCCTTCTTCCTTGGAGAGGAAAATGCTCGGGCATGGGATCGACCAATCGATGCAACTGGCGGCAGTTCGGTAGGCTGACTGTCCCTTGGCTGGGTTCTTGAAGTGTGTCGGTTCCGGCCAGCGCAGTGGCTGGCCGTCACGCCGTGCAATAAGGAACAAGCGCTCGCGGGTGGTTGCTGCGCCAAAGTCGCAGGCCTTGAGTTTGCCGTACATCAGGTCATAACCCATGGACCGCAAAATGCTTTCAAAGCGGCGCCAGGTTCGTCCTTTGCACTTAGGGTCGGGTACCAGGTACTGATCTTGTACTGGCACACGCTCGCCGGCAGCGGCGACGGTCAGGTCGCGGCGGACCACACGGCCCGTTTTGCTGCAACGCTTCGCGATCAGTGGGCCCCACTGGAGGATCTGCACGACATTTTCCATGGTGATCATACGGGGGCTGGCTTGGCCACCCCACTTCAGGATGACCCACGATTGCGAACGGCTGGTGGTGCTGCGCGCCTGGCCGCCGGCAGCCAGGCTGTGGTGCGTGCATTCAGGGCTGGCATGCAGGTGGGCAACTGGACGACCACGAGTCGCCAGGCGCGGGCACACGTCGTAGACATCGGTGATGTAGTGTTCTGCGCTTGGGTGGTTGCGCTTGTGCATGCTGATGGCGTCGGGGTTGTGGTTGATGGCGATGTCGACCGGTATGCCAGTTCCCATCTCCTGGCCCATGGTTGCGCCGCCGCCACCAGCGAAGAGGTCGACGCGGATCTCGCCGGCGAAGTCGAGCCCGAACTGGGTTTTGACGGCTGATGTAATTGGGGTTGGATTGAAGGAAGTCATACCCGTTGCTCCCTGGCATGCAACGGATCCGCGCCGATGAACACTTCTTCCGGTGCCTCCGGCCATTCCTCGCGGATGGTGTCGAATTCGCCTTCGTTCCAGATTCGAAGGAACGTCATACCTTCTTCTGCTGAGAGAGCAAACTGGATTGCTGCTACTGATGCGTCGCTATCACTATTGAGAGCTGACTGATTGAATGCACCACAAGGCGGGTGTGTGTAGAGCGGGAGTTTGTATTTTGACACTGCGCCAGAGCGGACCACGGCGTGTCGATCTGTACCGCCTTGTAGGTACTCAAGATCCTTCAGGGCGATATGGCATATCGGCTGCGCATCAACTTGAGTCTCTGTGTGAACTCCATTGCTATCGGTAAGACGGAAACCTGCTGCATGGATTCTCTCCGCCATCTTACGGCCCACGCCGTTGATGTTCATTAGTACTGTGAGATCGGCGATATACCCCACGGCAGGCTGCGCGAGCGGGCGTACCTGAGCGTTTAGCGTTGCAACAGCGAGCGCTGCCCCGCGCAGCTTTTCGTGGGGTATAAGTGCCTCGGCAGTGGCGCTGATAGGAGCAATAATGCCTGCTGCTGCGCAGCAGAGACTGTTTGTTTCTAGCGTGTCGACGCCTTCAGTAGCGCGGAGCAAAGCGGGCATGGCATTGGTGTTGTCCAGGTGGTTCTTCATGCCGCTTTCCTCCGGTGTTCGATAGCGAGTTGGTCCATCAGGCGCTGGTGATAGGTGAGTCGAGCTTCTGCTGCAGGCCATGGGCGGATGGTTTCGGCCATGGGTTCGATGCCGACCAAGCAATTCCAGATAGCCGGATCGGTTGGCATGAGGTCGCGGCGCTCTGTCGCCAGTGCAATCAGGTCGGCCTTGTAGATGCAGGCGGGGAGTTCTGGAGCGATGTCGAACCGCTCGCAAATGCGCCACCAGATGCAATCCTCGAAGTGCTGGTAGGCGCTAATCCACTGCTTGAGTGGCCGCGTCATGTCGCCCACGTACGCCTCGGCGGCGTCGTGCAGCAAGGCCGCGAGTTTGTGTTCTTCCGGCACCAGCTCGGCGACGATGCAGCTGTGCTGGGCCACGCTGTAGAACTCGCGGGTATGGCCGTTGAAGCGGCACAGATGGGCCAGCGAGTGCGAGATGTCCCGTGGGTCGATCATGTCGGCGTCAGGTTCGAACAGGTCGAAGCGCTTGCCGGTAGAGGTGAGGATCCAGTTCATGCGGCTTCCCTCACGAGATCGGCGAGCAGCAGGGCGTTGTCGGTTGCCTTGTGCAATTGGCGCAGAGCCTCGTAGCCGATCAGAGCTTTCAACTGCCGGTCGAGCTCTTTGTTGTAGCGGGTCAGGGCTCGCAGTTCGTTGGTGGTTTTGGCGTGTTGCTGCTGCAGTGTGCCGGCGGCTTGAGGGGTTAGGCGCAGCATGGGGATGGCGCGGCTCATGCTGCATCCCCCTTCAGCTCGAAGTGATCCATTAGCGCAGCCATGTCTAGCGCCTGGTCACGTAGGGCAAGTGCCTGCGTTGCTTGGCTTTCGGATCTAACGGCGCGGAAGGTGTCAGCGGCGAGCTTCAGTTTCTCGGCGATGGCGAGAAGGGTGTAGCGGTCTTGTGGCTCCCTACTCAACAAAAGCTCAGTGCGTCGGCATTGGTCTGACATTTTTTGGAGAGAGGTTGCGTATGCCGCTGAAGCTTCGTCCCGCCCCATGGTGTATCCGTAAGAGTGCCCTTCGCCGTAGCCATCCTCTCGGCCATCGGCCAGCCCGCCGCGGTATCCGACCCAATAAAGAGTCGCGGCGGCGATAACGATACTGATCAATGCGCAGATTTGAATTGCAGTCATGTGGTGTGCTCCTGGTGGTGTTGGCTGGTGGTGGCAGCCGTCTGAGTTACTTGTCTTGCTCGCATGAATCGTTTTGCTGTCGCGGCATATCCTCGTCCGCCTTGTAGGCGCGGATGTCGATCAGTGCTGCGACATGCTTTATGTGGGCATACCGCAACGCCTTGACGCTGTGATCGAGGGTCGTTACCGGCAGTTGAATACGCCCGCTGTTGATCGCCTCAGTGAAGGTTTTTTCGTTGAGGTTCTTGAAGTAATGCACGCGCAGCTTTTCCAGTGGGATAAGCACGTCGCCGAAGAGTTGGTGAAGCATCTCGACGGTCGTGCTATCCGGTGCGGGTTGCAGTCGTAGCGGTGTTTGACTGATGTTGCTCATGGGCAGCGGCCTCCTTGCGTTTGAGTCGTGAAGGGTGGTTCCAGGCATTTAGGCAATGGCGTTTGGTCAGCTCCCGCAGATGCTCCGGCACTTCGAGGAGCGCAGCGTTGCGCTCCTCGCGTGTGCCCATGGCGACGATCTGTCGGGCGTACTCCCTAGGCCACGTCACGGTTATCTGCCGGGACGGCTGGCAGTTCGAGGCCGAGCTGATTCGCCAGCCAGGGCATGCCTGCTTGTCGGACCTTGGTTGACTGGCTGTACTGCATGCCGGCTTTGTCGTGGTACCAGTTGCTGTCCTTGACCCGCAGGTAATCGCGATCACGGAGGGGGAAGGCCGGTAAGTTGCTGTCGTTGAGCAAGCCCTTTTCACGCATGAGCGCGATCAGCTTGGGGCGGGTGAGACCGAAGTACTTGGCGGCTTTTTCCAGGCTACGTTCCATCGCGGCCTCCTAGGCTGCGTGCGCGGCGGGAGTCGCCACGGCAGCCAGGTGGGTGATGGACTCGGCCACCATGGAGTAGATCTCCACGTCACTCCCATACACCGTGAAGCACTTGGTGCGTGGCTTTCTGACGCCGATGCTCATGATGGTGGTGATGCCAGCGCGGGTTTTGTTGCGGTGAATTGCCAGGTTGATCGGTTGCTCGAAGCCCATGTCGAGGCTGAGGGCGCCGCCGGTTTGCACTAGGTTGAAGACCTGTTGCCTGTGGCCGGTCGCGAACACGCCATAGCTGCGTTCTGCATGCGGCAGAGACGACGGATCGGCAGAGGTGGTTGGCCCGTTGACGATCTCCTCAATGAAGTCCGCAAGCTTGAGGTGCATCTTCTTGGTATTGGTCAGGGTCAGCGTGTGGCGTTCACTACCCAGCTCAACGGTGAAGTGCGTGTCGACTTTGCGGCGCTCGACGTTCAGGCGAAAGGCCAGAGCCTCACGCTGTGTTTCGGCGCGCAGCAGGTGGTTGAAGGTTTGGGTCAGGCTGACCTGGGCCTTGAGCAAGGTCAGGGTGCGGTTGTCGAGTTGGTACTTTTTCATGCCGCATGCCCTCCGCCGTTTGGATCGAAGGGGGCGGGTGCGTAGCGCTGTTTCAGCTTGGGTTTGGATGCGATGAAGGCGCAACCGCAGTCTTGTGCCAGGCGGCGGATTTCGAAGATGCGGGAGGGGTTAGCAGCGGCCGGGTGGACGTGCAGGGTGGCTGTGGTGTGCATAGTGTTGCCTCGCTCTGTGGTGAAAGAGTGAGAGCAATATCAACCGTTGGTTTATTTTTGTCAACAACCATTGGTTGATATTTGTCGGTTCTGTTGAGTTTAAAGCGAAATCGAATTAGCATCATATTGACATCACATTTCTACTCTGCGCGCTTTAAAGAGTTTCGATAAAGCTTTCTAATTAAAATAACCTATACTGGTCCTCAATCGATGAAGCACTTGCCGTTACTTTTTTCAAAATATCTTTGGCTAGGAGTTATCCTGCTTCTGATCGCAATTATTTTTAATAAGTATTTTGGACAGGCAGGCTTTTTGCCTTATGTTGTGATACAGCTTATCCAAAGTGTTGCGGTCGCAATTATTGTTGCTTCGATTTTTACTTATACAATGGGTACCGCTGAATTTGTTGATAAAATAAAAGATCTGCTAGAGGATGTGGTTGTAAGCAGGCGCTTTCTTGGAAATTTAAGTTCCAAAGATAAAGAGGAGGCCCTGCATGCGATACTTAAGGCGAGTGACGCGGAAAGTAAAATATACTCCAATATTACAAGGTTCTATTCCCATCATGTAAGTAAAACTCTTGAAATTAGGGAGAAGTGTGTAAGGAGTAATTACACGATAACGGCTAGGGCTTTTTATGACAATAGTAAAAAGTTAGTTGCCGTTAGTGGTATTTATTCATACAGGCTCTTTCCAGGTGCTACGGGATATCAGCCGATCAAGGTTGGGTTTGATGAAGGTGATATTCACTCCCGCATAGAGAGAGTGATCGTACACAAACCAAACGGCGAAAGGCGAGTATTCGAGGCAATTGAGCTTTTTCCACAGGAAAACGTAGGGGCACACGACAGGTTGGGATCGGTAGCTACTGAGGAAATAGGAAAAGGTCAAGATCATTTAGATATCGAAATTCATGTGCTTGAGTACGGTCTAGATCATTGGTTTATGTTTACATTCAAGGCGTTGCAGCCTACCGATGGGTTTAGATTGAACCTTATTTGCACTAACGGGCTTGAAGTTAGAAAGCACTGTGTTTTTGATGATGGAAACGCTTATCACGTTGACTCGGATAGCCCGCAAGAGCTTAACATCGCATGCCATCAATGGATCAAGGAAGGAGTCGGTGTATCTATCTTAATATCAATCCCTCACTCTTTCGATGGTAAGGGGGTGTCTTCAGAGGAACAGTTAGTTGCGTCGGAAATAAGCATGCCGCTCAGAGCTGTTCAATAATACTGTAGTCACTCTGGTATGAATGAGCCCACTACTTTTCCACAGATGTGGGTTTCTTCGGTTATTTCGATTATCGGATATTGAGGGTTTATAGGCTTGAGAAACTGACGTCCAGTATCTTCAACAAGAACTTTGAAGGTAGCCTCATTCGTTCTTGGTACCCTTGCTATCACTCGGTCTCCTGGTCGTGTTTCCGCTTCAGGATCAACAAAAATAATACAGCCTGTTGGGTAGCTTCGGCCCGGCCCTGGATTCGTCATGGAATCGCCTTGAACCTTCAATGCGTAACCTTGATTACTTATAGATACGGGACACGAGAGCCAACTGTCAGCTTCGTAGTATTCGAAGTTTGATGGGGTTTCACACCAAGCGCCTGCTTGGACCCAAGAAATTAACGGTACTTTTCCAAATTTTTGAGCTATCTCTCTTATATTGCTATCTTCTTTACTTTCTAAGACAACCGACTTGTGAGTGTCGCTTAAGTTTTTAGGTTTTACTCCGTACTCCAACCACTCTCGCCTAATTTGCAACCATGAGCATAGCTCAACCATGCTGTCTGCTTCAGCGATGGCATCGCCATTCAGCCATTTGCTGATTGCTTGTGGGCTCTTGTTAACACCAGCACTCCTCAAATGCTTATGAATATCCACGCCACGTCCCCGGGTGCGTACACCGGCATCGTCGAGTGCTTCGTGAAGGCGCGCCGTGAAAGCTGCCCGTAGTTCGTTCTTATCAACCATGAGTTGATACTCTCACAGGGGTTGCGCAATAGTCAGTTGATGTTAATATCAACCGCGAGTTGATAAATGGAGGTTGCCATGTTGGACCCCGCAGATTTTCCGAACGCTATCGCGTTCGCATTTGAAGCAGTAGGCGGCATTGGTGCCGCCGCCAAGGTGTGTGAAAGGAGTTATCAGGCGCTCAATAAATGGCGCTTGGCTGCCAGCCTTCCCCGCACCGATTACACCGGTGAGACCCACTACGCAAAACTTTTGGCGACCGCTGCAGAGCAGAAGGGCAACGCGTTTGACGCTGCCTGGTTGCTCCATGCATCGGCCCCGCAGAAAGCTGCAATGTAGATAGAAAAAAGGCGACCCAAGGGCCGCCTAGTTCCTCCCGGCACACACCACCACAGTGCTGTCGGGTCGCGATGAAGGTAGGAGGGCACACCACATGCAAACCACCTCCCTTTATCGCGCTGCCAAGACACGGATGTCTTGGGTTGCTGCCTTTTCCACCACAGATTAGGCAGCTGTTGCGCCAGAGGTGAACAACGGATTGTTCGCCTCGGCACGGTGCCGGTTTTGATCCACAGATCTAGCCGGCGTTTGGGCCCTTTCAAGCCACGCGGCAAATGTAACACCACTGCATGTCGCGGGGCACTGGCAACTTCGTAGGATTAATGCCATGAGCCGAGTAGCTTTAAGCTGTGTTGATCGAGCGCAAAGGGAAGTACTGACGCTCGAATTAGCCTTGTACCACGCCGCACGGGACTATCCCGGCGGTGCCGCTGCAATCGCCGCCACCACTGGTAGAAATGCCACTACGCTGCAGCACAAGTTGTCCCCCACGCACCCGTCGCACACCGTCAACATCCAGGAGTTTGGCGAGATCCTCGAACTGACCAAAGACCGCCGCATTCTCGATGCGGTACACGGCCTTGTCGGCGACACGATCTGGCAGGAGTTGGCCGAGGCGTACACCAATGACATGCCCGAAACCCTCACCACGGGTATCGCGCAGTTCTTCCGGCAGGTCGCGGATTTATCCGAGACCTGGGCCAAGCACATTGGCGACGGCAAGGTCGACGACGGCGAGTTGGCCGAGATCCGCCAGTTGGTGTTTCGCGGCATTCAGGGATTGTTGGGCATGTACAACCGCGCCCGTTACGTCAACCAGACGACTCGCGGGGTGGAACGTGGCTGATATTGCTGACTTTGCAAATGACCTGGTGCAAGAGCGCCTGGATCAGGCACTTGCTGCACGTAATGCCAATAAACCTGCCATTGCTCCGCACTCATTCATGTTCTGCGAAGGGTGCGAGACGCCAATCCCATTGGAGCGCCGCCTTGCCATTCCTGGCTGCACCCAATGTGTGATTTGCCAATCCATCGACGAAGCCAGGAAGGCCCGCCATGCTCGATGAGGTACTGAATCAGTTCGCCGATTACGGCCTTGAGCCCGATCAGCCCTTGTTGTTCGGCAAGCTAACTCGCTGCAAAACCACTCAGGACAAAGGCAAAGAAAAAAACGGCTGGTACGTCGTCCACGAACACCGCACCGAGAAAAACGAGACGCTGATCTTCGGCAGCTTCGGTGACTGGCGTTCCGGTGACACTCAAAAGATCAAAGTCAAAGCCGGGCGTATGAGCCCCGAAGAGCGTGAAGTCATGCGCGCTCGGCAGGAAGACGCCAAACGAAAGGCCACTGAGATAGCGGCCAACGCGTCACGTCGAGCGGCCAGCCGTGCTTCCAGTCTGTTCAAGCGCATGCCCGAAAAGGGCAAGAGCGCCTATCTGGATCGAAAGCAGATCGTCGGCTTCAAAGTCCGCTATGCGCCCCGTACCGGCGCATTTTTAGTGCCTATGTGCAACGTGCGCGACCAGATCGTCGGCTTGCAGGTGATTTTCCCGGCCAAGCAAGAGGACACCGGGCGCGACAAAGCCTATTGGCCCTACGGCATGTCGAAAGAGGGCGCCTTTCACCTGATCGGTCCGCATCCCGAACCCGGCGAGCCGGTGCTGGTGTGTGAGGGCTACGCCACGGGCGCAAGCCTGCACATGGCGACGTCGCTCACTGTCGCCATCGCCTTCGACGCGGGCAACCTGCTGCCGGTCTCGAAGGCGATGCGCGAGCGCTTTCCCGGTTGCCCGCTGATCATCTGCCGCGACGATGACTGGAAGACCAAGCGCCCCAACGGTGAGCCCTGGAACCCCGGCGAGGAGAAGGCTGCCAACGCCGCCCTGATCGTCGGTGGCCAAGTGGTTGCCCCGGTGTTCTCCGGCGAGCGCGAGATCAAGTGGACCGACTTCAACGACCTGCACATTGCCGAGGGATTGGAGGCCGTCCGCCGCCAGGTGTTGGCGGTGGTCAAACCACCTGCAGCGGGTGGCTGGAAAGACCAACTGGCCCGCACCGAAAACGGCTCCCTGATCGCGCACATGCAAAACGTCGAACTGATCCTGGGCAACGACGAACGCTGGGCCGGCGTCATCGGTTACAGCGTGTTCAGCTCCAAGATCGTCAAGCTGCGGTCTGCGCCCTTCGGTGGCGGTGCCGGCGATTGGGCCGACATCGACGACATGCGCGTGATGAAGTGGCTGGCGCAGCAATACAACCTGCGGGTCAAAGCCTCCCATGTGATCGAGGCGGTCAGCGTGGTTGCCCACGACCATGCCTTCCACCCGGTGCGTGAGTACCTGGAGAAGCTGGAGTGGGACCGTGTGCCCCGCATTGAAACCTGGCTGACCGACGTGTTGGGCGTCCAGGCCAGCGAGTACTCGGCCAAGGTCGGTAAGCGCTGGCTTATCTCGGCGGTGGCGCGGGTGATGCGCCCAGGCTGCAAGGCCGACTCGGTGATGATCCTTGAAGGCGGGCAGGGCGCCGGTAAGTCCACGGCCATGGGCGTCCTCGGCGGCGAGTGGTTCATGGACACGCCTTTTGCCCTCGGCGACAAGGACAGCTTCCAAGCGATTCGTGGCAAGTGGATCGTCGAGCTGGGGGAGCTGGACAGCTTCAACAAGGCGGAAAGTACAAAGGCCAAGCAGTTTTTCTCTGCATCCACCGACACCTACCGCGAGAGCTACGGCCGCAGAACGAACGACGTGCCACGCCAGTGTGTTTTCGTGGGCACGACCAACCAAGAGGAATACCTCAAGGACGCCACGGGCAACCGTCGCTACTGGCCGGTGTTCTGCAACAAGGTCGACCTGGAGCAACTGCGCGAGATCCGCGACCAGCTGTGGGCCGAGGCGTTGTTCTGCTTTGAGGCCGGCGACATTTGGTGGGTGACTAAGGACGAATCCTGGATGTTCGCCGAGGCGCAGGATGAGCGCTTTGTGGTGGATGAATGGGAGGGCCCGATCCTGGCCTGGATGGAGGAGTCGCAGATCGGCGAAACCGCAACCGGCAACGAGATCCTGACGCAGGCGCTGAAGCTGGACTTCGGTCACTGGGGCAAGCCCGAGCAGATGCGAGTCGGGGCGATCATGCACCGGCTCGGTTGGCGTAAGCGGCGCATGCCGGCTTTGGCAAAAAGCGGGGTGCGGCCCTGGGCCTACGAAAAGCCTGCGGGCTGGGGGCGTGCGCCTGCGTTGCAGCAGTCGGTGATCGAGGAGCCTTGCTTTGATTAAGCGAATCGACGAGATGCTCAAACTATGGGCGCAGGATCTGCATTCGCCTGTGCCGGAAAACGCGGGCGGGCCGAGTGGCGGCAACATGATCGCCATGCTGATGGAGTGCAAGGGGGAGTTGATACGCGGCACTCGGGGCAGTCGCGTGCTGCTGGATGAATCGGCCGACATTGAGCTGATTGTCAACAAGCACCTGCCGCCGCAGCTATCGGTCGTCGTGCGCGAGCACTACTGCAACCACGAAAGCTTCTTGTCGCAGAAGTACACCCACTGCGGATGCAGTCGGGACACGTACTACCAGCGCCTGCACGAAGCCCACCTCCACATCGCCGGCATGCTGATGGGGAAAGCTGCATGACCCTCGGCAACAATCCGCGTGCCGCTGTCCTACTGTCCGGCCTTGTCCGACTGCCGTTTAGTGCAGTTGGACAGGCGCAGGCCGCGCCGTTGTTGACCTGTCCTACTGTCCAACCTTCACCCGCCCCACGCACATATGAGCATAGCGGGCACGTAATCGCGCCCATGGCGCGCACGCGTGCTTTTAGCTTTCTCTCTATACACAAGAGAAAAGTAAAAAAGGTAGGACAGTAGGGCAGAGTCCCGTATTTAGGCGCCTGTACCTGTCCCACTTCGATCCAGAATAGTGGGACAGGTAAGACAGGGCACCAGAAGCGATAGCCGATTGAATGCGTTGTCCCCGCGTCATACCTGTATTGCACCCGTATTGCGCCATGGCATTAAAACTCGCTTGCTGCCACCGGAATCCACCTGTAAAAAGTACCCATCTTCGATAGGTGCGACCGCAAGCAGCGGGACACACCACCACACTGAACCCGGCCATTGCGCCGGGTTTTTGCGTTTATGGGGTAGGGCGATGACAAACGAGCAGCAAGCGCTTATTGAGATGCCGATCTGGATGGTGATCGTACTGTCCCTGGTCGGCGGGATTTCCGGCGAGGCATGGCGGGCCGACAAGGCGGGGGTGAGCGGCTGGTCCTTGATTCGCCGCTTGCTCCTTCGATCCGGGGCCTGCGTGGTCTGCGGGCTTTCTACTATGATGTTGCTGCACGCTTCGGGCATGTCGGTTCTGGCGGCAGGGAGCATCGGATGCCTCACCGCAATGGCCGGCGCCGATGTCGCCATCGGGCTGTATGAACGCTGGGCCGCCAAGCGGTTGGGCGTGTGCGATGTGCCGCCCTCGGGCAGCGGTCAGGTATGATGCGCTGGAGGCCACGAAATCTGCACCAATTTATGGAGTTCTGATTTTGGATAAACCGCTGAAGGCGTATTGGGTCGGTTTTAAGGATGTTTACGCTGCGCCTGATGCTGAGCAGGCAGAGGCACTTGCGGCTCTGCATTACGGCCCTGAGTGGTTCACCATCAGGGATATCCGCGAGGCGACTCCCGACGAACTGGAAGAAAAGTTTAAAATCGATGGAAAAACTACGACTATTCGCGTTTTGCTTCAGGGCTTGAATGGGCCGTGCGTTATCGTAAAATTCTAGTTTGCAATGGCCGGCGCCGATGTCGCCATCGGGCTGTATGGACGCTGGGCCGCCAAGCGGTTGGGCGTGTGCGATGTACCGCCCTCGGGCAGCGGACAGGCTTGATGCTCTGGAGACCACGAAGTACGTGGCCTGTAGCGGCGCGCATCAAAATGGCGCGCCGAAAAGGCGCCGGGGACCCTGGGGGCATTCGAGGGACACGGGGCATGAAACCCGCGGGAAAGCGTTAGCGGATGGGCTGCCAGCTTACTGAAATTCAATCCATTGAAATTGAAATATCTTCTCTGAAATGTCAGAAGTAAGCAGCAAAATTAACGTAGTCCTTGGCTGGCTTGGATCACAGTAAATGTGCTTACATAGTTTTTTAAAACTGGTGATCTTATGACAAATCAACAGCAACTTGTTTCTGCGTCAGCTGACGCTATTCAAATCTTTACTAAGCAAAACCTTAAGGCAGTCGTTTCTGGCGGGCATGTTCCCATTCTCCAGGGAGATACGTTCGTTATTGACTGCGATACTAATAAGATACGGATAGCAGTTGCTACGCTTGACCAGTTTCCTCAATCGTTTTCTATCGGTGTCCAGGCGAAGCAAACAGGCGCGCCTCTAGTACCAGCACAAATGCTTCCTATTTCGGTTTTGACTGCATCCACGCTGTTGAAATACATGGATGCCCACTTCTACAAGTAATCCCCTCCTGCCCCGCTGATCCGAGGTAAGGGGTACTCCAATATTTCCCTCGGATCAGCTTGGTACTTCGCCAATGAAACAGAGTTTGTATCTGTCCAAAAGTGCCTTCGCCGCTCGGATAGGTCGGACGCCGAGCTACGTCACCTGGCTTAAGAATAATAGTCGCCTAGTGCTGTCGCCGGATGGCAAAAAGGTAGACGTGCTAGCAACCGAAGCGCTGATCCTCGAAACCGCCGACCCCAGCAAGGCCGCCGTCGCTGCTCGACACCAGCAGGACCGGATTCAGCGTGACGTTTACAGCCAACTGTCCCCTCTGGTCGAGCCGACTAACACGGCTGCGCCGCAGCAGCCTCTTACCGCCAAGGGCCACGACTTCCAAAAGGCCCGCGCTATGCGCGAACACAACCTGGCGCAACTGGCCGAGATCGAACTACACAAGGCGCAGGGCTCGCTGGTTGCCAGGGATGCCGTTGAGCTTGGGGCCTACAACGCCGGGCGCCATCTGCGTGACCAGTTGTTCGGCCTGCTGCCCCAGTTGTCCCACAAGCTGGTCGCGATGACCGACCCTTGGGACATCGAAAAACACCTGACGGCGACACTCCGTAAATCACTGGAAGAGGCTGAGCGCATGTCCTCCTCCGACCTTGAACGAGCGATGACAACGAGCTGACCTATGACCACGGAAATTCCTGACGGTGACCGTGCGTACCGTGAGGCGTATTTCCGTGGGCTGCGTCCTGATCCAGACCTCTGGATCGACGAGTGGGCCGATGAGTACATGCGCATCCCGCGAGACACTGGCGCGCCGGAACCGGGCCAGTACCGCACCGAGCGGACGCCATATGCCCGCGAGCCGATGCGCTGCCTGTCACCGGCTCACCCGTGTCGGCGCGTAGTCACCATGGTGGCTTCGCAGCTGATGAAAACGCAGATCGCCTTGAACTGGATGGGCGGCCTGATCCACATGGCGCCGTCCAACATCTTGGCGCTGTTGCCCAGCCTGAGCCTGTCCAAGCGTGTCTCCGGGCGGATCAGCAAGACGATCAAGGCCACCCCGGAACTGGCGAAGCGTGTAGCGGCCAGCCGCTCACGGGATGCCCGCAACACCATGGACACCAAGGAGTTCGAGGGTGGCGCCCTTTACGTCACCACGGCCGGCTCTGCGGCCAACTTGTCGGAGCTGTCGGCGCGCTACATCTACGGCGATGAGGTCGACCGTTGGGAAAACGATGTCGGCCAGGAAGGTGACCCCATCGTGCTGGCGGAAACGCGGGCGACCAACTTCGGCCGCAACGCCAAGATCTACTTCTCCAGCTCGCCGACGATCAAGGGCGCCTCGCGAATCGCGGACCTGTTCGAATCCAGCGACCAACGTTACTACTATGTGCCGTGCCCTTCATGCGGGCACATGCAGGTGCTGGAATGGGAGGGGCTGCTCTACAGCAAGGACTACAAAACGGTTCACTACCAGTGCGCCGCGCCAGATTGTGACGTCCTGATCGAGGAGCACCACAAGACCGACATGCTCGCCCGTGGCGAATGGCGTGCCCATGGCAGCGGCGATGGCAAGACGGTGGGCTTCCACCTCAACGCGCTGTACTCGCCGATTGGCTGGAAGGACTGGCCCTCGCTGGCCGAGGAGTTCGAAGACGCCAAGACGGCCCAGGCCAAGGGCGACATGGGCCTGATGCAGGTGTTCTACAACACCCGTCTCGCCAAGGTCTGGGACAGCGCGCAAGAGCAGACCAAGGCCAAAGTGCTGGTCGACAGGGCACGGTTGGAGACCTACACCCTCGGCAGCATGCCGGTGGGCGTGCTGATGCTGACCGGCGCCGTCGATGTCCAGGCCAACCGCCTGGAGCTGATGGTGATGGGCTTCGGCGTCGGCATGGAACGCTGGGTGGTCGACCACCAGGTGATCTGGGGCGATCCTGCCGACGAGCGCACCTGGGCGGTGTTGGACGAGAAGCTCAAGGCTCGCTACCGGCATCCTTGCGGAGTCGGCTTGGCGATCCTGGCGACGGGGGTCGACTCCGGCGGTCATCACACCGATGAGGTTTATCAGTTCTGCCGGGTACGGCGCTGGCGCAACATCTTCGCCATCAAGGGCGCGAGCAAGCCTGGCAAGCCAGTGATTGCTCAGCGGCCGTCCATGGTTGACGTGACCTGGAAGGGCCAGACCGAACGCGGCGGCGCCGAGCTGTGGTTTGTCGGTACCGACACCGCGAAGGACTGGATCTACAACCGCTACGCCTTCGAGGACGGCCCTGGCTCGCTGCACTTTGCCAACGACCTGCCGGACGAGTTCTTCGACCAGTGCGTGGCCGAGCGCAAGGTCGCTCGGTACGTCAAAGGCTACAAGCGTATCGAGTGGGTCAAGGGCAAGGCCGAGCGCAACGAGGCGCTCGACCTGCTGGTGTACTGCCTGGCGATGGCGCATTACCTCGGCATCAACCGCTACCAGGAACACGACTGGGAGCGGGTGCGACAGGCCCTCGCGCAGTCCGGTTTGTTCGACGATGTGTTGGGCGTAAAGCCCGTGCAAGGCGAGCGCGTTGACGCTGAAGAAACACCGGCCCCTGTTGCAGCACGTCAGGCGCTACCCGCACCGCCACCAGTTGCACCTGTCGCCCAACCGCGACCCGCTGCACCCCCTCAACGCCGCAGCTCCACCAGCGGTTACCTGAAGAGACGCTGATATGTCGTTTACCCCGAAGCACCTCGAAGTCATCGAGCGCGCCATTGCACGCGGTGAAAAAACCGTGCGTTACAGCGACCGCACGGTGGAGTACCGCTCTATCGACGAACTGCTCAAGGCCCGTGACGAGATCCGCACGTCGCTGAGCCAAGCCGCCGGCCCGCGCTCTCGCGTGATCCGGCTTACCCACGGAGGCAAGGGCATCTAATGGCTCGACATTATCCGACGCTCACCCGTAATGGATTCTTGCTGCCGTCGAACATCAAGGCCAGTTACGAAGGCGCCGGTGAGGGCCGACGTTCGGCCAGTTGGGAGGCTAGCGAAAACGGCATCAACAGCATCAACACCCCGGCGCTGCGTAACCTGCGGGCACGTTCACGGGCGGCGGTGCGCAATGACCCGTATGCGTTCAACGTCATCGACAAGCGCGTCAGCAACCTGATCGGCACGGGCATCACGCCCAGGCCGACGACGGAAGACGCAGATCT
This sequence comes from Pseudomonas sp. 2822-17, assembly GCF_002742485.1. Taxonomy (NCBI): domain Bacteria; kingdom Pseudomonadati; phylum Pseudomonadota; class Gammaproteobacteria; order Pseudomonadales; family Pseudomonadaceae; genus Pseudomonas; species Pseudomonas sp. 2822-17. The sequence continues at coordinate 103,160 of NZ_LJRZ01000926.1, read as the reverse complement.
GCGCAAACTCCAGCAGCAGCTGTGGGATGACTGGGTGGATGAAGCGGACGCCGATGAGCTGACCGACTTCTACGGCATGCAGGCCCTGGTGGCGCGCACCGTGGAAACGGCCGGAGAGTGCTTTGTGCGGTTGCGACCGCGCAGCCCCAGTGAAGGTTTGGCGGTGCCGCTGCAGTTGCAGGCGCTGGCCCCTGAGTTTGTCCCTCACGACAAATTCGAAACGGCCAAAAACGGCAACGTGATCCGCGCCGGTATCGAGTTCAACCCGGCTGGCAAGCGTGTGGCGTATTGGATGTACTTGTCGCACCCACGCGACTCGTCGTCGTTGAACGCTGGTTACAACCAGTTGGTGCGGGTGCCAGCGGCGCAGGTGCTGCACATCTTTGAACCGATGGAGCCGGGGCAACTGCGCGGTGTACCGCGTTTGGCGCCCGTCCTGAAGCGCCTGCGCAGTCTGGACAACTACGACGACGCGGTGCTGTTTCGCCAGGAAGTGGCGAACCTGTTCGCCGGCTTCATCAAGCGGCCAGCCCCGGACAGTGGTCAGCAACCACGCGATCCTGTCACGGGGCAGTTGCTGACCACCGACCGCGACGGTTTCACGCCGATGGTCGCCCTGGAGCCCGGCACCATGCAGGAGCTGGGGCCAGGTGAAGAGGTGGAGTTTTCCAAACCACCGGACGCGGGCAACAACTACCCGGACTTCATGCGTCAGCAACTGATGGCTGCGGCGGCAGGTTCGGGCACGCCTTACGAGATCCTTACCGGCGACATGCGCGAGGTCAACGACCGGGCGCTGCGGGTGGTGCTCAACGAGTTTCGGCGGCGCCTGGAGCAACTGCAATTCGGCGTGTACGTGCATCAGCTGTGTCGCCCAGTGCGCGCCGCGTGGATGGACATGGCGGTGTTGTCCGGCGCCCTGGTGCTGCCGGACTACGCGCAACGCCGCCGCGAATACCTGCGCACACGCTGGGTGCCGCAAGGCTGGGCCTACATCCAGCCGGTACAGGACGTGCAGGCGCGGCGGATGGAAGTGCAGGCGGGCTTTGGTTCGCGCAGTGAGATGTGTCTGCGCAACGGCTACGACGCCGAAACCATCGACGCGGAAAACGCTGCCGACCTCGCCAGGTCCACGGATCTCGGCCTCAACTACACGACGCTTGATGCCATCGAGACGTTTGATGAAAAGGAACAACCATGAGCAAAAAAACCAAGCCCCGCGTTTATGACAAGGCGGGCAAGCAGGTCAAGGTCGCCGACAAGAGTTGGTACACCTTCCAGGCCAGCGGCGAAGCCGAGCAGCGCAACATCGAGATCTTCGTGTACGGCGAGATCGGCGCCTGGGGCGTCACCGCCAATCAATTTGTGCAGGATCTGCGTGCCATGGATGACGGCACGTCATCGGTGATCGTCGCGTTCAACAGCATTGGCGGTGATCTGTTCGACGGTCTGGCGATCCACAACGCGCTGTCACGGCTGGGCGAGCGCTGTACGGGGCGCATTGACGCCCTAGCGGCGAGCGCGGCCAGTGTTGCGGTGTGCGGCGCTCACCGGGTGGTGATCGCGGCCAACGCCATGCTGATGATCCACAACCCCTACACCTTCACCAGTGGTGATGCTGAAGACTTCCGCCGTGTGGCCGACGTGCTGGACCAGACTCTGGAAGCGATTATTGCGGCCTACAAAGCCAAGGCGCCGGACATTGACGACGCCGAGCTGCGGCGCATGGTCAACGCTGAAACCTGGCTCACGGCCAATGAAGCGGTGGCGCTGGGCCTGGCCGATGAAGTGGGCGACGGCCTCAAGGTCAGCGCCTGTCTCGGCCAGGGCAGCGTGCTACAGCGTTTCCAGCATGCCCCGCCTGAGCTGCTCGCTCAATTGGACGAAGAGCCGGAAGTAGAACCGCCTGAGCCTGATACGGCCCCAGTGCTGGACGCGGCCAAGCTGGCGCTGATGGTCACACAAGGATGTGCAGCGGCGGGTATCAGCAACCTGGTGGATCCGATACTCGCCGCGACCAAGCTTGAAAGCGAAACCGTGGTCCAGGCTGCGCTGACCAAGGCCAAAGCCTTGCACGGCCTGTGTGTCGCGGCGCGCCTGCCTGAGCTGACCGGCGAGTTCATCGCTGCCGGCCTTGACGAAGCCGCAGTCCGTGCGCGTCTTTTCGACAAGCTGGTAAGCAGTGGTGGTGGCTTTGAAATCAACAACGCCTTGCCGCTGGATAGCGACCCGGCACTCACGGTCAAGGCCAAGCAGGTCGACAGCCAATCAATCTGGGCCACCCGTCAGGCGGCACAAAACGGTAACTCGAAAGGAGCAAGAGCATGAAAACTGAATCGATGCACGCAGGTGAGTTCCTGCTGTCCGAGGGCGCTGGCAATATTTCCCGTGAAGCGATCAACGTCGCTGCCGGTGCCGCGCTGGAACCGGGCCAGATCCTGGGCTTGGTCACGCTCACCGGTGAGTTTGCGCCGTACCAGCCAACTGCCGAAGACGGCACCGAAAACGCCATCGCGATCCTCTACGGGCCGCTGGGCGAGTCGGATGTGCCGCGTCGCGGTCGTGCCATCGTGCGCTTGGCTGAGGTCAGCGAAGCGCATCTTACCGGCCTCGACCCCGCCGCCGAGAAGGCCCTGGCGACCCATTTCGTAATCGTCCGCTAAGACGCTCACCCTGTTAATCCATCCCGCCGAGCGCGGGATTTTTCGTTTCTGGAGAGTACCCCATGGCCGAGATCGCCATTTTTGAAGATGACGCGTTCAGCGTCTCCTCGTTGACCGCTGCAATCAATGACCAGGAATATCTGCCGGGCCGCATCAGTAGCCTTGGTTTGTTCCGTGAAGAGGGGATCAGCACGCTGACCGTGCAGATCGAGAAGGATGGCGACACCCTGGCCCTGGTGCCGGCGGGTGAGCGTGGCACTTCCGGTCTGGTGGTCGGTGCGACCAAGCGTCAGTTGATCCCGTTCAACACCGTGCACCTGCCGGAACGCTTCACCATCAAGGCCGACGAGATCCAGGGCATTCGCGCCTTCGGCACGCGCACCGAATTGCAGGCCGTGCAGGACGTGGTCAACAAGCGCCTGGCGAAAGCGCGCCGCCAGTTGGATGCCACCCACGAGTTCCAGCGCATGGGCGCGTTGAACGGCCAGGTACTGGACGCCGATGGCAAGACGGTCCTGTTGGACATTTATAAATCCTTCGGCGTGAATCGCCAGAAGCTTCAGATGGGTTTGAACAGTCCAGACACCGAGCTGCGGGTCAAATGCGGCGAAGCGTTGGACATGCAAGAGGAAGCCCTGGGCAGCGTCACCAGCAGCGGCTCCCGCGCAATGTGCGGCAAGAACTTCTGGAACAAGCTCATCGTGCACAAGTCGGTCAAGGAGACCTACCTCAACACCATGCAGGCCGCGTCCCTGCGTGGCGATGCCCGTGAAAGCTTCGAGTTCGGCGGGATCGTCTGGGAGCGCTATCGCGGCAAAGTGGCGGGTGTTGCGTTCGTCCACGACGACAAGGCCCTGCTGATCCCCGAGGGTGTGCCGGATCTGTACATCTCGTCCTTCGCGCCGGCCGACTACATGGAGACGGTAAATACCCAAGGCATCCCGTACTACAGCAAGATCGAGCCAATGCAGTTCGGCAAGGGCGTGGCCGGTGAAGCCCAGTCCAACCCGCTGCACCTGTGCACACGACCTCGGGCGCAGATCCTGCTGGAACTCTGACAGTGGCCTTTCGCGATCTGATCGACGACATCGACGATGTGGTGTTCGAAACCCTGGGCGACAGTGCCCAGATCGAAGGCCGCGCCGAACCGGTGCTTGGCATGTTCGCGGCACCCTGGAAAGCGCCGCAGTTCGGCAAGGTCCACACCGGATTGCGCGAGCCTCGTTTTGAGGTTCGCGTGAAAGACTCGGACGGTCTGAGCAAGGGTCTGCGGGTCACCATTGATCTGCCCACGCTTGACGGCGGGGGTGACTACGACCTGCTGCAGCTGGAGCCCGGTGGCGATGGCTTGGTTGCCCTGATTTTGAGGAAGCGTCCATGAGTGTCGGCAGCTACGTCCATCAGACTCGCGACAGCGGGATGCTCAACATTCAGCCGTCAGCATTACATTCCCAGGCATTACGCGAGTTCGGCCAGTTGGTGCCCAAGGCTGCTGCAGCGGCACAGCGTCGTGCGATCAACAAGACGCTGGGCTGGCTGCGTACCCACATCGCCCGCGCCGTGGGCAAGCAGGAACGCATCGCTATCGGCGCCGTCCGGCAACGCCTGCGGGCCTACCCGGTCAGCGGTGGGGCGATGCGCGGCAAGTTGTGGTTCGGGGTCAACGCCATCGAGGCCAGCCGGGTAGGCAAGGCTCGGCAAACCCGCTCTGGCGTCTCGGTGGCGGGGCGGCGTTACCAGGGCGCGTTCTTCAAGCAAGTGTATGGCAGCAGTCCTGACATCTGGATCCGCACGTCGAGCAAGCACTTCAACGCCTCGGACTATCCCGACAGCACTCAGGGCCGGCGCAGCTCGGGCTTTATCGCGGAGAGCGACAACCGCTTCCCGCTGGCGAAAGCCAAGGTCTCGCTGGACCAGGTGCGGCCGCACTTCGACAACTGGGTGAAACAGGCCGATGAGCGCTTGCTGGAAATCCTCAAGCAAGAACTCAACTTTGAACTACAGAAGTACCTCAAGGGGACCGCCCGTGTCTGATCAACCTTTCAGCCTTGACCGTTTGTATGAGGCCATCGAGCAGCACCTGCAGGATCAGTTGCCGGGCCTTCAGGGCGTTTCGTTCTGGCCGGACTTGTCGGCAGACACCAGCCTCCCCACACCCGTGGTGCTGCTGGAGATGGCCGAGATGGAGCCCGCGCAGGATCTCGGCACGGGTGAAACCGCGCTCACCTGCAAGTTCGAGGCGCGGATCATCGTCGATTCGATCAGTGCGGATCCTCAACGGCAGGCGGTGCAATTGGCCTCTCAACTGGCGGTGCTTCTAAGGGGGCAGAGCTGGGGGTTGGAAGTCGACTGCGCCGAGTTCGTGCGCTCCACCCAGGACTGGACCAAGCCCGAGCTGGACGGCTATTTCGTTTGGCTGGTGGAGTGGGACCAGACGGTTTACCTGGGCGCCGAGGAATGGCCGTGGCCGGATGAGCCGCCGGGTTCGCTGGTGATTGACCTGGGGCCAGGCGTTGGACAGATCAATTCAGGGGATCTGCAATGAGCTACGCCAGTGCCCAGCATGACCGGATGATCGCCTCGACGGTGATGCCCTGCGTGGTGGTGGCGGTCGATCTGACCACCGCCATGGTGCGCGTGCAGTCGGGCGACTGGACCAGCGCCTGGGTGCGCTGGCACAGCCAGGCGGCAGGCAAGGCGCGCCACTGGCGGGTGCCGAGCCTGAAAGAGCAGGGCGTGTTGATCAGCCCAAGCGGTGAGCCGGCGATGGGTACGTTCATCCCCGGCTTGTACGGCAATGCAGGTGCCCAGCCGGACAACCGCGACCACGTCGAGGTGTGGCGTTTCGACGATGGGGGCTCCCTGGTCTACGACTGGGAGGCCAACAGCTACACCATCGACCTGCCAGCCGGCACCGTGACGGTCAAGGTCGGCGGGTCTGTGTGGGAGATGACGCCAGACAGCACGCGGTTGGTGTCAGGCGCGATCAACCTGGTGGGCGCTGTCACTATCGACGGTGCAACCCAGATCAAGGGGCCATTGCACGCGACCGGCAACATCAATAGCGACGGCCAGGTCATCGACGTTGGCGGCAACACGCCGAACCACAAACACTGATTTCAACCCGCCCTGTGCGGGTTTTTCGTTTTAGGAGCATCCGTTGATGAGTAAGAACAAACCCGACAGCCAGGACGATGCACGGCCTGGCCGAGTTTTCCGCGACACGCTCTACACCTCGCGCACCTTGGTCTTCGCCGATGGCAGTACGGCAGCGGTTGCCAAGGGGCGTGTGACAGCCAGCAGCGATGAGCAATTCGCCCAGCTGGAGGCGCACCCGGATATGGAACTGCTGCAGGAGTAATCCCGATGATCGGAATGGATCGCCACACCGGCAAACCGCTGTCCGGTCTCGACCATCTCCGGCAGTCCATTGGGGACATTCTTGGGACGCCCGTGGGCAGTCGAAGGATGCGACCTGAGTACGGCAGCCAGATCCGGCGCTTTGTCGACCTGCCGGTTAACGCCGGTTGGAAGAGTGCGGTGCAGGCCGAGGTGGCTCGCTCGCTGGGGCGCTGGGAGTCGCGACTCAAGCTGGAACAGGTGCAGGTCGTTGCCGTCGTCAGCGGCCGTATCGACTTCAAGTTAACAGGCGAGTACTTGGGCGAAAGCCTACTGTTGGAGGTGTCGGCATGAGCACGGTGGATTTATCAGCGTTGCCGGCGCCGCAGGTGCTGGAGTCGCTGGACTACGAAGCGCTGTACGAAGAGGGCCTCGCTGCTTTTCGCGAGTACATGGGCGATAACTGGTCCGCCGCGCTGGAAAGCGACCCGGTGGTCAAGCTCGTCGAACTGGGCGCCTACGGCAAGATGCAAAATCGTGCACGGGTCAACGACGCGGCCAAGGCGCTGATGCTGGCGTACGCCGAAAAGGAAGATCTGGATCAGCTCGCGGCCAACGTGAAACTTCAACGGCTGGTGATACAGCCGGCCAACTTGTTGGCGGTTCCGCCGGTCGAAGAAGTTAAAGAGTCTGACGATGCTCTGCGCGAGCGTATCCAACTGGTTTACGAAGGACTGACTACAGCAGGCCCCCGTAACAGCTACATCTTCCATGCCCGCAACGCTTCGGCGCTGGTCGCCGATGCCACGGCAGAAAGCCCATCACCCGCTGTCGTGGTAGTGACCGTGCTAAGCCTTAGCGGTAGCGGTATGGCTGATCAGCCATTGCTTGACGCGGTGCATACCAAGCTCAGCGACGATGACGTCCGGCCGGTGGGTGACCGCCTCATTGTGCAGAGCGCCGAGATCCTGAATTACCGAGTGGATGCCGTGCTGCACATGCAGGGCGCTGGACCGGAAAACGACGCCATCCTGGCCGAGGCGACCCGGCGGCTTGCTGCCTGGATAAACCCGCGCAAACGCCTGGCATTGGAAGTTGCTCAATCTGGCGTCAACGCCCAGTTGCACATCAGCGGCGTCGGTCGGGTAGAACTGAAGAACTGGAAAGACCTCAAGCCCAGCAAATCCCAGGCGGCATATTGCACAGGCTACAGCGTCGTTCTAGGTGGCACATCATGACCAGTTTGCTGCCGCTGAACAGTACGCAGTTGGAGCGCGCTATCGAGGCCGCGTTGGCTGAGAAAACCGCCATCCCACTGCGCACCCTGTACAACCCGGACACCTGCCCGGCGCCTCTGCTGCCATGGCTGGCCTGGACTTGGTCGGTCGACCGCTGGGACAACAAATGGTCCGAAGCCGTCAAGCGCTCGGCCATCCGTTCTGCGTTTTACGTGCACGCGCACAAAGGAACCATTGGCGCCCTGCGTCGGGTGGTCGAGCCGCTCGGCTACCTGATCGAGGTGATGGAGTGGTGGCAGACCACGCCCAAAGGTATTCCCGGCACCTTCGCCTTGAAGGTTGGTGTTCTGGAAACCGGAATCACCGAAGAGATGTACCTGGAGCTAGAGCGCCTGATCGACGACGCCAAGCCCGTCAGCCGCCCCTTGACCGGACTGGCGATCAGCCTCGAAACCCAAGGCGCCATACACATCGGTGTCGCCCTCTACGAAGGCGACGTAATCGACGTCTACCCACCCGTGCAGCGTGACATTGACGTCACCGGGTACATCGGTGTGGTCGGGCGCGAACACAGCATAGACACTCTGGACGTTTACCCATGATTGATCGCAACTCGCAATTTATGGCGATCCTCACCAACGTGGGGGCCGCAAAGTTGGCAAATGCCAATGCCTTAGGGATTCCCTGGAACCTGACCCAGCTCGGGGTAGGGGATGCCAATGGCACTGATCCTATGCCCAGCGCAACACAGACCAAGCTGATCAACGAGCAGCGACGTGCACCGCTGAATCAACTGCGCGTTGATCCGGTTAACGCGGCGGTGATCATTGCTGAGCAGGTGATCCCGGCGGACGTGGGTGGTTGGTGGGTCCGGGAGATCGGGTTGTACGATTCGGACGGTGACTTGGTTGCTGTTGCCAACTGTGCGCCAAGCTATAAATCAGCTTTGGACCAGGGCTCAGGTCGTACGCAAATCGTGCGGATGAACTTCATTGTTTCCAGCATCAGCAACATTGTTCTGAAGATCGATCCTTCGATTGTGCTGGCGACCCGCGAATACGTTGACCTGTCGATTGCTGAGGCGCTCAACAAGCAGGACTTCAAGCATTCGGTGCTCGTGGCCACCACGGCAAACATCGTCCTGAGTGGCCTACAGACTGTCGACGGCGTAGCGCTTGCCGCAGATGACCGCGTACTGGTGAAAGACCAGACTCAGGCGAAAAACAACGGTATCTACGTTGTGCCGGCAGCCGGTGCCTGGAAGCGCGCTCAAGATGCTGACGCCGGTGCCGAGGTGACACCGGGCCTGTTCGTCACCGTTGAGAAAGGTACTACCAACGGTGATAGCGTTTGGCAGCTCGTGACAGATGCGCCGATTGTCTTGGGCACCACTGCTCTGATCTTTGAGGTCGTAGCAGGGCGCACCGGTGTTGTCGCGGGCACCTACCGTAGCTTTACCGTGGATAAGCTCGGTCGCGTTATTGCAGGCACGAACCCCACGACGCTTGCGGGTGCCGGTATTACTGACGCTATCCTTTCAACGCCTCAAACTGGTGTTGTTGGGAAAATCGCGGACATTGCCAGGCACCAGATTGGCGTATATGCGAGTGGGACCACCGATAGCCCGCCTAGCTCAAGTGGTGGCTTGTTTTTGCATATGAAGTACCCCGGCGAATCTCTCGCCGCGTTCGATATTTTCGGGCATGTAGGGGGTGGCGGTGATATTTTTGGCTTCCGGCGTGTGCTTGCCGATGGGTCATTTGTACATCGAACTGTTTATCACGACGGAAACTTCGACCCTGCAACTAAAATGCCTGTTAGTGGTGGGGCTTACTCGCCTAGTTTTTTCAGCCTGCGCATTACTACTAACTCCTTGCCTATTAACAATCCAGGCGCATACGTTTCATACGGAGCTGACGGGCAGTTCACTAATGCTTTCAATTCTGTGTGCAACCGAAGCTCAGGAACTGGCGGTTTTACCTGGAGAACTGTTAACGCCGACAACAGCGCCACCGGCCCTACAATGACTTACTCCTATGAGGGCCTGTTAACTGTTCCTTCGTTGGCTGTATCGGGGGTGGCTACTGTTCCAACTCAGGACGCGGGCGATAATAGCAAGCGAATTGCTAATACAGAATTCGTGAAAGCTTGGACATCGCAGTACCCGCTCCGCGACTCGATAACAGCATTGGGGTTGGCGAGTGGTGATAAAAACCTGCCTTACATGCGAAAAGATACAACCGGTGAGCTTGTAATGCTCCAGCCGTTAAAGCCCAAGGATACAGCCCTGCTCGCTGCTAACGGCTGGAGTAAGAACGCCGATACCGGCGAGATTATTCAATGGGCTGAGGTTGTTGTTGGCGATACCCCTGGAACTACTTTAGTTCCAGTTACATGGCCGTTTCAGTTTCCTGGCCAGTGTTTAAATGTAAGGCCAAGTCTAAAGCTAGCGGCTAGTACTGCGTCGGCGCTGGGTGTTTCGGTGTCTGCGATTACAGCAACTGGGTGTACTGTGAGAGTTGAGGAGTGGGCCTCTGTAGTGCAAACAGGACTAGTTTTAATGGTAGAGGCCAGGGGATTCTAATAAATGAAAATTTTCTATAGCGCAAAAGATAATACGTTCTTCAATGAGGTATTCCACAATACTCGGGCTATTCAGGTGGCTGACCCCGAGTGGGTGCGGCCTACCGTGGCTGTTCCTGACCCGGAGTGGATTCGCCCAAGTATTTCAGTGCCCAACCCGGCCTGGGTTGAGCTTGAGGGAGAGGGTGAGGAAACGGTTGCTCAAGCGGAATATAAAACCATTTTGATTCCTGATCCTGAGGCAGCGCATCCAATGATTATGGTTCCAGATGAGGGAGCTTCACCTCCGCTCATTACCGTGCCTAACCCTACGTGCTTGCTTCCACCAGCGTCCGAGCTTATCGACGTAACGCAGGATGAGCACGACGAGATTTACCGAGTGCTTTCGCTGGGTGGCTCAGTGCTTGCGCCTGGCGAAAACGGACGGCCAAGCACTGTTCCAGCGCCTGGCCCTACGCTGGAAGAACAGAAAAACCGCGAGCGTGCAATCCGCGACCGCGTGTTGCTGCTCACAGATCCGTTGATCTCGCGGCACCGTGATGAGGTGGAGGCCGAGCGGCCTACGGCCCTCACGGCAGAGCAGTACAAGCAGTTGCAGGGCTACCGGCAGGATCTGCGCGACTGGCCTGAGTCGGAGTACTTCCCGGCAATTGAGTACAGGCCTGAACAGCCTGCATGGCTGGCTCAGTTGATCCAATAACGTCCCGCACTGACGGGGCCTTTTCTTTTCCGTTACGCGCATCACTGCCAACCCACGGCCTCGCTTATGCGGGGCTTTCTCGTTTCTGGAGTTCAACCATGAGTACTGCAGGTGGTTTTTTTCACGGCGTCACCGTGACTAATGTCGACACTGGCACGCGGCCTATCGCCGTGCCGTCGTCGTCGATCATTGGTCTCTGCGACACCTTCACCCCAGGCCCCGCTGCCGGTGCCTTGCCCAATCAGTTGATGCTGATCACTCGCGAAAGCGAAGCCATTGCCGCCTGGGGCGCAGACGCGGCAATCACCAAGGCGATCCAGGCGATCTACGTTCGCTCCAAGGCGGTGATTGTCGCCTGTGGTGTGGAGAAGGTGGCAGACGCCGCCGCGCAGACCTCGGCCATCATTGGCGGTGTTCTGGCGAATGGCACTCGCACCGGCATGCAGGCACTGCTCGATGGCAAGAGTCGCTTCAACGCGCAGCCGCGCTTGCTGATCGTACCCAAACACACCGCGACGTTGCCCGTCGCTACGGCGCTTGAAGCGCTGAGCGATAAGCTACGCGCCCTGGCAATCATCGACGGCCCCAACACTACCGACGAAGCCGCCATGGAATACCGCGAAAACTTCGGCAGCAAGCGCGTGTTCCTGGTCGACCCTGGCGTGCAGTACTGGGACACCGCACTCAGTGTCACCGTCGATGCACCGGGTTCTGCCTGGGTTGCCGGGCTCTTCGCCTGGACTGACTCGGAGTACGGCTTCTGGGCCTCGCCTTCGAACAAAGAGTTTGTCGGCGTCACTGGTACCGGCCGGCCTATCGAATTCCTCGACGGCGACGAAACCTGCCGGGCCAACCTGCTCAACAACGCGCAGATCACCACGATCATCCGCGATGACGGGTATCGCCTGTGGGGCAACCGCACTTGTTCCAGCGATCCGAAGTGGGCGTTCGTCACCCGTGTGCGGACCATGGACATCGTCATGGACGCGATCCTGTACGGGCATAAATGGGCAGTCGATCGCTCGATCACCAAGACCTACGTCAGCGACGTCACGAACGGCCTGCAGGCCTTTATGCGCGACCTGAAAAATCAGGGCGCGGTGATCAATTTCGAGGTGTTCGCCGACCCTGAGTTGAATACGGCCAGTCAGCTGGAGCAGGGCAAGGTGTACTGGAACATTCGTTTTACCGACGTGCCGCCGGCAGAAAACCCCAACTTCCGGGTCGAGGTCACCAACCAGTGGCTGACCGAAGTCCTCGATACCAACGCATAAAGGAGAGCCCTCGATGGTTCCGCAAACGCTCTACAACATGAACGCCCATATCGATGGCCTCAGCTTCAACGGGGAAATCACCAGCCTAACGCTCCCCAAGCTCACCTTGAAAACCGAGGAGCATCGCGCTGGTGGCATGGATGCCCCGGTGGAGATGGATCAGGGTATGGAAAAACTGGAGTCCAGTTTTGCTGGCAAAGGTGCGCGCCCCGAGATCATGAAGTTTTACGGCCTGGCTGACCAAACTGCGTTCAACGCGGTTTTCCGGGGTTCCTTCAAAGGCCAGAAAGGCGCGACCACGGCAGTGGTCGCCACCCTGCGCGGCATGCTCAAAGAGATTGATCCGGGCGACTGGAAAGCAGGTGAGGCCGGGGAGTTCAAGTACTCCGTGGCTGTCAGCTATTACAAGCTCGAAGTCGCTGGCCGCCTGATGTACGAAATCGACCCGATCAACTGCGTGCGGGTCATCAATGGTGTGGATCAACTTGCCAGCGTCCGCCGCGACCTGGGCATGTAAGGGAGATATTTCTCATGAAAAGAAAACTCAAAGAGCTGCCTTCCTGGCTCACCATTGGCACTGACTGCGCGACGATCAACCTGACCCGCCCAAGTGATGTCAATGGCGTCACGGTCGACCAGTTGACCCTGCGCGCTCCGACGTTGCGCGAGGTGCGTGCCTCTGACGCAATCGGTGGCGCTGACGTCGTGTTGCGTGAGGTGACCTTGTTCGCCTCGCTTACCGACGTCGGTACCAAGGACATCGATGGGCTCAAAATGACGGACTACGCACGGGTGCAGACGGCATATTCGCAATTGCTGCTGGATGCCGGGATGCCCGAGAAAAACGACCAGATCCCGACTTGGTTGGTCGTCGGCCCGGACGGCGCCATCGTCACGCTGTCCAGACCCTATGACATCAAAGACATCAAGCACGACCGACTGATGTTGCGCGCACCGACTGTACGTGACGTGCGTGCTGCGACCTCGGCGTCCAATGGTGACGACGATCAGCGCGAGACACTCCTCCTGGCCAACCTGTCTGAGTCCGACACCAAGGATCTGGAGGGGCTCAAGCTGACGGACTACCAGCGGCTGCAAGCCGCCTACTTTCGCCTGGTGCAGGACGACGGGGTTTAACGCCGAACTGCAGAAGCAGGTCGCGAAACGCTTGGCTACGCAGTTTTCATTTGCCGCCCACGAAATCGAGACCATGCCCTTTTCCACGATGATCTGGTGGCTCATGGACTGAGCCCCACATCCCTGCCTGGAGTGTTCTCATGGCAAACAACCTGGCGCTTGGCCTGGTCATCGGCGGCGTCGTCAGCTCCACGGTCGGCGCCGCCTTCAAGGACGTTGAAGGCCGCATCAAGAAACTCGGCGAAACCGGCACCAAGGCCCGCGTGCTGCAGAGCACCATCGGCGACACGATTCGCCTGCGGGACGAATGGAAAAAAGCCCACGACACCGGCTCAGCCTCGGCCGGTGACCTGCTGAAAAAGCTGGAGGGCAATCTCAAAACCCTGAAGGAACAGGGCATTGAGGTCGGCAAATTGCGTAGGGAATACCAGGCCCTCGGCAAAGTAGCGCGGGGCGCCGAACTCAAGGCGCTGGGCCATACGCAGATCCAGCAGGGCAAGGAGGGGATGAAGAGTTCTCTGGGCCAGGCCGCTGTGCTGACAGGGTCGTTGGCGATCCCGACCAAGATCTCTGGCGATTATCAGGCGCAGATTCGCCAGATGTCGTTGTGGGCGCACACCGCCGGTACCGGCGATGAGGCTGAGCTGGCGGCGAGCATCAGCAAGGTCGCGGCAGAGAAAGGCATGAGCCAGCAACTGCTCGCGAAGTCGGTTGGTGCCTTGATCGAAAAGGGCGTGGACTGGGACGTGGCCACCTCCTATGCCGGGCAGATCGCGGACCTTATCGACGGTCAGGGCATGGAGCCCGAAACAATCGCGACTCTGATCAACTCTTTCAAGGAAGCCGGGGTCAAGCAGGGCGACATGGCTGCGATGCTGGGCCAGGTAGCAGCGGCCGGAGACATCGGCGCGTTCGGCCCCAAGGAAATGGCAAAGTACTTGCCCGCCATGCTTGGCAACATCAGGCGCTTGGGTATGGAAGGCCCGGAGGCTGTGCGCTTTCTGGGTGCCAGTCTGCAGTCGCAGTATTCGCAAACCCAGGACGCGGCGGCTGCAGCCACTAACATGAACAACCTGCTCAACGCAGTGATCAGCAGCACCAGCCAGGAACGGTTTGCCAAGGAAGGCTATGACTTGGCCGGCTCGATCAACGCGGCGACGAAAAGTGGCAAGGCGGCGAATCCTGTCGACGCGTTCATCATGCTCAGTGAGCAGTTGATCAAAAAGCAGGATCCGGCCAAGGCCAAGAAAATCGAGGCCCTCAAGGAGAAAATCAAAAGCTCAGTCGATGGCAGCCAAGAGGAAGCGCAGGCCATGATCGCGCTCACCGAAGCGGCTGGTCTGGCAACCATTGTCAGCGATCAGAGCGCCAGTGCGGGCCTGCTCGCGCAGATCAAATACGGCGAAAAGATCAAGACGGACATGTCGACCATCGAGAAAACGGACGGCAAGGCCAAGATCGAATCGGACGCGGCGAAGGCGCGGGAGACGTCCAACCGGAAGTGGGCAACGGCGACAGCCGGCATTGAATCCTCGATGACCCGCATCGGTGATGCATTACGGCCGCTGACGGATGTGGCGGCAGACGGGCTGGCGAAAGTGGCCTATGGGCTTGGCGAGTTGGCAGGTCGGTTTCCGACAGTGGTCAGCGGGGCGGCCGTGCTGGCTGCGGGTGTTGTTGGCCTGGGCGCTGCGATCAATGCGATCAAGATCGGCAAAGGCTTGATGAATGTTGCTCGCGGCTCGCTGATGGGCAATCCAAACGTGATCCAACGAGTGTTTGTCACGAACCCTTCCAGCAGCGGTGGCGGGGTCGATGTAGGTGATGGAAAGCGGCGTCGCGGCAAGGGCAAACGTGGTCGCGGTGGCCGAGGCGCTCCCGTCAGTACCGCTGCACCTTCGGCGCCGATTGGCGCAACGGCCAGCCGGTTCGCCCCCAAGGCCATGATGGGTAAGGGGCTCGGGTTCGCCAAGGTTGGCGCGCCTATGGCACTGATCGAGGCGGGTTTGATCGCTGCTGATACCTATCAAAACGCCGAGACCCGCGATGAAAAGGCCGAGGGCTACGGTAATGCCGCTGGCACCTTGGCCGGAACATTGGCCGGTGCTGCAGCGGGCGCCGCGATCGGTTCGGTGGTGCCGGTGATCGGCACCGTCGTTGGCGGATTGATCGGCGGCTTCCTCGGCAGTTGGGGCGGCGGCGAGTTGGGCGGGGCGGTGGGTAAAGCCGCTTTTGGCGGGCCAGACACACCTGTAGAGCGTCTGGCTCAGCCTTCGCCGTTGCGGTTGCCAGCGCCAGGTGCGGCAGTTATGCCACGTCTGGCGCACCTGGCGCCTTCGCTATCGTCCGGCCCGTTGATGCTTAAAGCGCCGGCAGCACCGGGGCCCGCCTTGGGGGATGTCTCGCGTTCGTTGGCGGCGGCTCCCACAGCAACTACGGCTCCGGCTGTGCTGGCTGCTGGACTCGCCGCGAAACCGGAACCCCCTCGGGTTGATCAACAGTGGACGTTTTCCCCAACCATGCCGGTGACCGTGCACGGCGACGTCAAGGATCCACGGCAGCTCGCGCAGGAAATGATGCCGCACCTGCGTCAGATGTTCGAGGAGTTCAGCCGGGAGCAGGGGCGGCGCAACCTGTTCGATGCCCCTCACGTTTAAGGAGTTGTCATGGCTTACATGGAGCAACTGCAATCGGGCTTCAAATCCCTGGTCCAGGCCGGGGAGGCGGGCCGCCACAGCATCGACGATATGATCGGCCCTGTGAACGGTGCCATTGGCGAAATCAGCGGGGCGGCTGATGAACTGTCCAGCATTCCCGGAGTGCCACCCGGTGTCGGCGAGAAGCTGCAGCGGGTTATGCGCGGGATCAACGCGGCGCAGTCCAAGGTCGGTACGGTGCTGGCGACCTATAGCAAAGCCACGCGTGCGTTGTCGGCAATTGACGAGCGCTTGGGCACGTTGAAGGAACAAGCTGCTAGGGCCAGCACCGCGATCAATCAGATCGCTGGCAAGGTCAGTCCGCGCCTGGCGAACATCTTGCCTACCAGCGCATTGGCGCCCAATGCCACGCCCCTGGCGGAAGCGGTCAAACCGTTTCCGCACCTGCTGATCCTGCAGCCGCTGCAGGCGAATGCGCAGCCGTTCTACTTCAATCTGGACACCGCAGCGTTTAACGAGCTACGCCGGCAGACGGAATTCCGCTGGGCCTCGCAAGAGCGCCTCAGTCGTCGGCCGGCGCAGCAAGCAGTGGGCATAGGGGAAGATAAGCTCAGTCTGAAGGGTGTGATTTTCCCCACGTTCAAAGGTGGGCTTAAGCAACTCGACACACTGCGTTCAATCGGCGGGCAGTTGCTGCCGTTGAATCTGACCACTGGCTACGGCGTTGTCCTCGGCACCTGGTGCCTACGCAGCATGGAGGAAGAGCAGGGCGCGCTGCTGGCCGGCGGGATCCCGCGCAAGCAAACCTTTAGTTTGGAGTTCTCGCGCTATGGCGATGATATGCAGAACGTCTGACGGTGACCTGCTGGATACGTTGTGTTACCAGCATTATGGGCACCTCAATGGCACGGTCGAGGCGGTGCTTGCCGCGAATCGGCTGCTGGCGGATGAGCCGCAACCGTTGCGTACCGGGCTGCTGATCACCTTTCCCGATATCGAACCGTCAGTGGTCGAGCAAGTGCAGTTGTGGGACTGATGGCTCGTTGCCCATAAAATCGACGCGCTGATAGACTCCTTCGTTTATTTGCATGGATGGAGTCTTCTATGGAAAGAGTCAGCGAAATTCGGCTGGTCAAACGCAGTTTTTGGGGTGAGCTTAGCTACCGCTCAAACTGGTTTGTCTTCGGTCTGATTGCGTGCATTCTTTTGGCATTCATTCCGATTGTCGGTTGGTTCATGGCTGCCGGCGTGTTCCTGGCGATGGTGTGGAAAACCTTCGGTCTCAGGGAAAAGCAGAAGGTCGGTGACTGCCCTGTGTGTACCCAGACGCTGTTGATTGAGCCCAAGGTTGAAGGCATTGATTGCCCTGTTTGCCAAAGCTACGTCGAGATCAGCGACAACCGGTTGATTGTCGAGGACTGACGTCGCCGTTCGCAATACCACTTCCAGCCCCGCCATCGTGCGGGGCTTTGTTGTTTTGGAGGTTTACTTTTGAAGCCAATCTTTCGGATCGTCGCCGACGGCGCTGACATTACGGCGTTGATCAACGACCGCCTGTTGTTGCTACGCACACTCGACAAACCTGGCATGGAGTCCGACGAGTTCGAGCTGCGCATCGATGACCGCGACGGTGCTGTGTCCCTCCCCAAAAAAGGAGCTGCCATACAGATCTACCTGGGCTACGACAGCAAAGCACTTGCCCGCGTCGGCCGCTACACGGTCGACGACATCGAGGTCTCCGGCCCGCCTGATACCCTTGTCATTCGCGGTAAGGCCAGCGACATGCGCGGCAGCGGCAAGACCACCCGTAGCGGCAGTTGGGAGAATGTGCCGCTGTCGAAGATCGTCAGCGACCTTGCTGCGCGCAATGGATGGAAGCCTGAATGTCCGGTCGCCACGGTCGTGCCCAGAGCTGATCAGATGAATGAGTCGGACTACAACTTCATCACCCGGCTCGCCAAAGATCACGACTGCACGGCCAAGGTCGCCGATAGCAAGCTGCTGGTGTTGCCTCGCCAAAGTGGGCAGACCGCCAGTGGCAAGAACCTGCCAGCGATCACTCTCAGGCGCAGTGACGTCAGCCGCTGGCAATTCCGCTTCCCCGACCGCACCACTCAGAAGGCCGTCAAGGCCAAGTACCAGGACAAGAAAACCGGCGAACTGGTCAACTTGACCCTGGACAACGACGACGCGCCGCCAGGTTTGCCGCCGGTTCATACCGACCGTCACATCCACCCGAACAAATCCGCCGCTGAACAAGCCGTTAAGGCCCGGCTCGCGGCGTTCAACCGCTCGACCGCCGAGGTTCGGTTAGAGATGGTGGGGCGCACGGACCTATTTGCAGAACGACAGATCGACGCGCAGGGCTTCAAGGACGGATTGGACGGGGAGTTCCTGGTCGGCTCCGTGGAGCAGGTGTTCACCCAGTCAGGCTGGAGCACCACGGTCGAGTGCAACGCAGGGAAGAAGGGTAAGGCCAAGGCGTCCGGCAAGAAAAAGAAGAAGTCCAAGGAGGTCAAAGTCCTAGAGCTGTAACTGGCCGTACCTGCTTCACCCCCCGCCGCCATCGAGCGGTATTTTTTTGTCTGGGAAAAAGCGATGTCCATCACCGAGCAACAACTCCAACGCATCATGCCCAACGCCCGCCGCCAAGCGGGCGTTTTTGTGTCCGCGCTCAACGCGGCCATGATCAATCGCAAGATCGATACGCCGAAGCGGCAGGCGGCGTTCCTCGCCCAGATCGGCCACGAGTCGGGCCAACTGCAATACGTGCGTGAACTGGGGGGCGATCAGTATCTCAGCAAGTACGACACCGGCCCGCTGGCCGCCAAGCTGGGGAACACGCCGGCAGCCGATGGTGACGGCCAACGCTATCGAGGTCGTGGGCTGATCCAGATCACCGGCCACGACAACTACCTGCGCTGCAGCCTGGCACTGTTCGGCGATGAGCGATTGCTGCGCACGCCGGAGCTGCTTGAGCTGCCGCAATGGGCCGCTGAGTCGGCCGCGTGGTTCTGGTCGATAAATGGATTAAACGCGCTCGCGGACCAAGAGCAATTCAACACCATCACCCGGCGGATCAACGGCGGCCTCAATGGCCTGGAGGATCGGCTGCAACTGTGGGCCAGGGCGAGGGCGGTGTTATGCGTCTCTTCGATCTGATCCCCGTGCAATACCGGATTGCGGCGGTCGGCCTGCTGCTGGTGATGTTGGCCGCCGGATCTGCTGCATTGGCCTGGACCGTCCAAGGCTGGCGGTACGGTCAGCAATTGGAGCGCCAAGCGCGCCTCCAGGCCGACACCCTCAACGAGCTGGCCCAGGCATCTGCCAGCCTGCAACGTGTTGAGCAGGACAAGCGCCTTGCACTGGAGCGGCGCCTGCAGAGCAAAGATGAAACCCACCACAAGGAATTGACCGATGAGCAAACGAAACAGGCTCGCCTGCGTGATCGCCTGGCTACTGCTGATCTGCGGCTGTCAGTCGTTCTCGCCGCCACCGATACCACCAGCGGCTGTACAGTGCCAACCACCACCGCCACCGGCCGCGTGGTTCATGGCCCCACAAGAGTCCAACTTGACCCAGCGCATGCTCAACGAATTATCGACATCACCGATGCCGGCGACCAAGGATTGATCGCCTTGCGGGCCTGTCAGGCCTACGCAAAAGAAGTTTCTACACCGAAGTAAAAGGAGCGGCCGGGCAGGATGCGTCAACATCCAACCCGGCCACCTTCCCCGCAGAACGTCCCTGCAAGTCCAGCCAAGGCTCCTGCTTCGTGCACAAAGCGGAGCGAGCCTAGCACTGTTTATCCATACAGCAAAGGTCTTGCTTTTATATGTCCACACCCATCATCCCTTGGATGGGCGGCAAACGCCGCCTGGCCGACCGCCTTATCCCTCTCTTCCCACCCCACGAATGCTACGTTGAAGTCTTTGCCGGCGGAGCTGCGCTCTACTTCATGCGTCCCCAGGCCGCGCCCGTTGAGGTCCTCAACGACATCAACGGCGACCTGGTGACGCTCTACCGCGTAGTACAAAACCACCTGGAAGAATTTGTGCGCCAGTTCAAATGGGCGCTCAGTTCCCGCCAGGTGTTCGAGTGGCAGAAGATGACCCGCCCTGAAACCCTCACCGACATCCAGCGTGCCGCTCGATTCTTCTACCTGCAGCACCATGCCTTTGCCGGCAAGGTGACAGGGCAGACTTTCGGCACCGCGACGACTGGACCGGCAATCAACCTGCTGCGGATCGAGGAGAACTTGTCTGCAGCGTGGCAACGGTTGTCCGGCACTTACGTTGAAAACCTGCCCTGGTTGGACTGCGCCGAACGTTACGACCGTGCGCACACCTTTCACTACATGGATCCGCCTTACTGGCAGACGGCGGGGTATGGCGTAGATTTTCCTTTTGAAAACTATGAGCGGATGGCTGATTTCATGCGGAGCTCTAAGGGGAAGGTGATGGTCAGCATCAACGACCACCCGGACATCCGGCGGGTGTTTGACGGTTTTCATTTCGAGACGCTGGACATCCGCTACAGCAACACTAATCAACGACAGGGCAAGGCCGAGGTGTGCGGAGAGTTGGTTATAATGAATTGGTCTCCATCAGTATTTGGAGGTCTATTTTAGTCTGTTGTATTAGGCTTTTTGGGGGGGGGTATGGAGAATTTGGAGAGCGCTGTACCGATGTATGATAGCGTAAATCATCTGGTTAGAGATCTTAAGTTGGATCGTAATAGTTGGATAAATAAAGAGGCGATTAGGTTTCTAAAAAAAACAGAGTATGATAAGTGTGAGGTGAGGTTAAAGCATGTTCCAGAAGAGTGGCTGGCGATAAATTTTCACTGTGATCAAGGGCATGACTTTAGTGTGGATTGGTTGGCCAAGACTCCACCATCATCAGTGTTTGAAGTAGAGGGCGGACTGTTAAGGCAGGCGACTTATGGGACGTTTTGTACTGTTTGCGGCGCTCCATATCAAATGCCTATTCATAATGCTAAATATGTCAGGGACGCCGATATTTTTGGAGATGAAGCTTTTCGCTTTGTTGATGGTAAGTCAATATTCTGCTATACGTTTGTTGGGTTTGTAGGGGCGCAGAAAAGCGAGAAAAAGTTTAAGCGTGAATACAGTAAAATAAAGGCGCGTCTTGCTCCGGCTGTATGTCCAGACGAGTGGGTATTGCACGTAACAGAATTGCTCAGCTCTGATAAGCGTAGGAAAAATAAGTATCTTTCCCATTTAAATGGTGATCAAGCTCTCAAAGGATTAAGAGAAATCGCCAGATTGATAGGGAAGTTTTCTAGTTTGTCCCATCTGAATGTATATAATGCGGTTAGTATCCTGCTTGGGGATGCTAAGGGTAGGGGTAAGGCTAGCGTATTAGATAGTGTCTATAGCTCTGTGCTGATGCGTGTTGTTAGTGAGTACACTGCTAGCGGAGTTGCACCTAAATTTTATTTCGAAAGGACAGGGGCGGATGGTTGGGCAAAAAACTTGTTTGATGGTGGGCGTTTGACGCTGTTATGGACTCGGATTGCAAACGGCTTGCCGGTAATGTCTCCCGTATTTGTACCGCCGTCACACAGCTTTTATCTAGAAATCGCAGATGTGGTTAGCTTTTTAGTGGCTAGATATTTGTACTGTGTCGGAAGTAGGGCGGAAGGGCGAATGGTGGAAAGTGATATTGATCCAAGCCTATTGGGGAAATTGAGGTATGTTTGGACTGACGGAGATGGTCATTGGAATTTAAGTCATACGACTGGGTTTCCGTCTAAGAGAATGTTCAAAGGGACTAGTTGGGAAGACTATATTTGACTTGTTTGCAAGCTATGGGGTCGCGATAAGTTTGTGGCAGCTGTCGTTCCGCGTCGTGTCGAAGGTTCCGCGAAGATAGTCCGATTCCCCCCCCAAAAAAAGGCCTCCTGTCCCCGGCAAGGTATTGGGGCCAACTCTTACATAACAGAAGTTATTCGTAACGCACCAGCCACTATTTGCCTTGACCGCTGCCAGAGCTTAGTCGATGGTGGCAAGGGCCGCTTCGTTCTCTTGCTGGTCGATCCGCCCCCCGTCAATATCCCGCTGATAATTCCTGTGACGGGGATTTTGGCGAATAGTGGAAGTCATTACTGCTTGTCCAATTTGTATAAAAATACAGACAGTTTCCGGGACTCAACCCGCGCTCAATCTACTGTCTGACGAGCTAGATGACCGTGGCTATATCTGTGCTTTCTAAGGTGCGTGTCAGTTGAAGAAAACCGTGTTGCTAGCAGTTAGGTGTTTGGATGTGGGCTAAGACGTCATAGATGGAGGCCGGAGGTTTTCGCTTCAAAGATGAATCCAGGATCTCTACATCAAGGTGATAGTCGCGACATAGTAGCTCGATTGACTCTTTGAACCAAGCATCCGATTTTGGCGAAACAACAATATAATTAATAAGCTTTCCTAAGTCGGAAATTTTCGCGACTGCTCCAACTCCGGGGTTTTCTCTCTCCGTATTTAGGTTGATCTCAGGATTCCATGCTGTCAGTCGCACCTCGCGCTCGTATGTATATGGAAGTGATTTCGATGTAAACGGTCCATGCTGTTTGTTGTCGAAGCTAGCCGCATCATGATTGATGTAACTTACTGGAGAAAGTATTGCTTTGGTTAGCTCTTGAGGGACGGTTATCTGCTCTAAAATTTGCTTCGCAGTCGTAAATATACAGATGGAGTTTTTACCTCCATACAGCGGCCACATGGCAGCGCATTCGTTATCTGATTGGTGCCAACAGCTGACGTATAGCCACTCCCTGCACCGTGGGAAAATCGTCTTGGCTTGGCTGCAAGGATAGTTTCCAAATGGGGTCGAAAACTCACTTGAGCTTATTGCGGTTTCAATGACGGCGCATTCTGCGAGTCGAGCCTGTCGGGTAGAAGGGGGTTCATTAGGTACGGGGAAGAGACCATTTAAAGCCAAGTCAAGTATTGGAGCATCATCAGTTGTTTTTAAGTAATCGTTAGCTGTGAGTCCGCCTTCAAGCTGGTCCTCAAATTTACTCATTTTTGAAAGAAATAGTGAGTTGCTTTGGAGTAGGAAGAGAAACTTTGGCAGGTCTAGGTATCGTTGTAAAATTGAGTCTTGGTTAAGGCTGTTCGAGATGTCTAATCGGTTTTCCATTTTTGAAGTCCT
The DNA here is from genome assembly GCF_002742485.1 of Pseudomonas sp. 2822-17. Lineage (NCBI taxonomy): Bacteria > Pseudomonadati > Pseudomonadota > Gammaproteobacteria > Pseudomonadales > Pseudomonadaceae > Pseudomonas > Pseudomonas sp. 2822-17. The sequence continues at coordinate 80,397 of NZ_LJRZ01000926.1, read as the reverse complement.
TTGATTGTTAAGGTGTTACATATCATAGCATGACAAAAAAGTGGGCTGAGTTTCTCGCATTCGAAAGCCCAGCACTCATGCTGTCTATGGCCGCCGGATGGTATGGTTCTGGGAGTGGCCTCAAGAGAGCCCTTCAAGTTCGCGGATTATCAGTGCGCAGTAATTTGCTTGAATTATATTCATCACTTCTCGTATTGCAGGCATTATGAAATCACCATTCTGTTGGCCCTGCATCATCCCAAGCCAATGGGTAGGGTGATACCGCGACAAAGTTCCTAAGAAAAAGGCTAGAAGAAAGTAGCGCCCAATTTTGGAAATATGAATATCGTCTCGAAATGGTGCAATTAACGCTGAGTGCGCCTCAGAAATGTTTTCGAATTGTGGCAGAAGCTCTAACCAAGATGAGTCCGTTGGATGGGGCAGCCTGTAGTGAGAGTGACCGTCTGTGTGTACGAAGTTATGGTTATACGTGTGCGTAATTTCTAAGCTGGTCGGGATTGCAAGCTGTTTCCTAAGAATAGCTTCTTCAGGAAGACCGTGTATCCCAGGAAATATGTCAATGTCGGTGTGCGCGTTTCCAATTGAAAACATGAATGAACGATAATTGGAGGCGCTTTTTTGAAAGGTTTTCTCAAATATCTCTCTTAATTCAGGCGTTCTTGAAAGCACCTCTTCAAATGTGATCCGGACCTCGGCGAGCGACGCTGTCGGATAACTTCTGGCCAATATCAGCTTGCTTGGATATGGCCCTGTATATACCCAAGGGGTATCAAAGTTTCCCGTATGCTCCATCAATGATAGAAATGTTCCATTATTCACCGCTACGGATAACTCTCCAGGTTGTTTTTTTGAAAGTTTTTCTCCCCACCCATTGCTAGATAGACCGTGTGCTTGAGGCAGCGATGTTTCTCGGAGATTTGGCGATAGCAACAAAATTAGCCCACGGCTAAGAGCTAGTACTCCGTAGTATTGCAGTACTGGCCGTACCAATAGCCCTGCGTCTGCAGCTGCAGTGAAGTACTCGCGACCCTGTGCTAATGCGGAAACTATTTCTTGGGCTTTGCCTGTGTTCAGTGTTCTTGAGTGTCTCTTATTAAAAAGAGCCTTCACCAAGTCCGTGCTTTCATACAATGATAATCGTGCCCAACTGTCCATATTTACCTGGTCTTCATATAAATGGATTTCGGTTCTTTTGGCATCTTGTTCGCCATGAAGCGAACGAAGCAGACGGTTCCTATTCTCGACCTTTAATCACACAGCTGGGTCAAGCCTTGCTTTATGTGGACTACGTTCTCACGGATCCCGGACAATCCTGATCTGGCACAGACAACGTCAGGTTAGCCCTCGCTCTTTCCATTCAGTCTGGCAAGCCCTTGCTTGATATGCCCAGCATTCTCTCCAATCGCCCACAAGGCCCCCCGAACGTTGTCGCCGACTTCGGCCAAGCCTTGCTGTTCAGCATGAAGCGTCAGCTCCATCAAGGCTGCTTCCAGACCGAGCTGATTCTGGTACATCCTCTCCAGCACATCCGATAACGAATATTCGTCTGCCATAGCATCGACTCCTTTCGAAAAGACAAAGCATAGTACCGGTAGTGCGCTTTGTGGGCGGTAATTGATGCATGCTTAGAAATTGCTACAAAGCATTATGGTTTCGAGGGATGAGCCAGGTTGGCCGGGAGGGAAGCGAGGGGCTACGCCCAATCCATCATCGGGGCGACGGAGAAGCGGCGGGAGAGTGGGGCGGTTTGTAGGGGCATGGGGGAATCTGAGTCAGCGAGGCGAATGGGGTGCAGTTTATCAGGGATGGGTATTGGGTGTCGGTGGTGTGCAGTTCACCTCGTACGGGGACGTTACCGTGTATGAAGCACGCCGAGAATTGCAGGCGATCACCGCCTACCCGGTACGGGATTAGATAAGACCAGTTGGGTACTGCCCATTCGCGGGTGTTTTTGACCCTGCCTTCACGGCCCATGGAGGGAAACTGAGCCAGTTTGTCGACGCTGGTGCAAATAGCGCCGAAGAAATAATCATCAAGCTATTGATTTTCAAGGAGAATTAGTTGGCTTCGTCTTCCAGGTTTTTGAGTGCTTTTTTAAGCCACTCAATTGTGAGGTGTGTTTGGGAGTGAATCGTTGCTTTTCCTCTGCCAACGCAAAGCCGGGTATCGTGGTCTGACCCCGATATCCCGCGCCACGCACGGTGACGCGGGTAGAACCCAAACTCTTTACCTAGGGTAGTCGGCGTAAAGCAGAGTCCGCTATTACGACCCGGCGCCAAGAGAGTCATGCAATAAACGCATGCTTACATGGCTAACCTCTCCAGTATCAATGTCTATCACGCTCAATGTACCGTCCGAAAAAGAGCAACCAGTATCGATATAAACGACATTGCCCAATGTATGCACATGGGGGACTGTCGAGTGGCCCACATATAACTTATCCAGACCTATGATCGGTGCCTGGTTTTGCTGTTCTATTCTTTCCCTGGCATAGAGTGCGGTTTTCAACGCTTGTTGTTGGGCGGATTCTCCGCGCATGCCACTGATAGCGTCTTTGGCGTCTTGCCAACTTTGGGTAGCACATGAAAGAAAGGCTTCAGCATGGACAATGCCGATTTTTCGACCATCCGATAAGTTGACCTCAATCATGACTGGGAGCGTTTGCAGTAGGTTGTAGATCTCGTTCTGGACGCTGGGCGACAGCGCGTAAAGCCACGCTCCGCCGTTTCGGGTGTGCCTGTTGATGTCGCCGCGACCGGATAGGCAATCAATAAGCATCTGCTCGTGGTTGCCACGTACGCCGTAAAACCATGGTTCGCTGAGCCACTTCAACACGTCAATAGAGTCAGGGCCTCTATCAATAAGATCGCCCACACAAAACAAACGATCCTGTTGGGTGTTGAAGTCTACTTTTTCCAGGAGTGACGCGAGTAGCTTGAAATGCCCGTGAATATCACCCACCACAAAGTCGCGGCCCTTTGGGTTGGATTCAAATACTTTGATGCTGGACATGTTCAAGGCTTCGATGGGGTGGACGTTAACGGACTATATCATTGCCAATGCCTGCGAAAACCTGGCGTCATCCCCAAATCAGGCAACCTGAACCCTACCTGTCGCCCAGCAAAGCTTCATAATTCCCTGCGCCGTTGAGGTCTACGATTCCCTGCAATAGAGGACCCCAGCGCCTCCAGCCCACAGGGAACTGAAACCATGATTTCAAACCTCGTCAAAATCGCAATGATCACCGGCGCGTTGTTGTTGAGCGCTTGTTCATCTTCCCCAGCCGTGAGCAGTGACCCGTGCTTTTCAGGTGGATGCCAGGCATTTGGCGACCACAGTCCCAACAAAGCCACCAAGATGAATGCTGGTGGCAGTGGGTTGGGGAGCAGTTATGGGGAGTATGGGTCGGGGTTGTTGCATGATGATTGATGGGGTGGTGGGGCAGTCACTGGGGTGGTGACTGACCCATTGCTATCGGGGGCAAGCCCCCTCCCACATTGGAACTGAGATTGGAGCGGGAAATGTCAGTGGCCGCCCTTCATGCGCCGCGCGATCACGTAAATGCCCAGCCCGACCAGCGCCGTAGCGGCACCTATATAGCCGGTACTGGTCCAGCCCAACCCCGCCGTAATCGCCATTCCGCCAAACCATGGCCCCAGCGCGTTCGCCAGGTTGAAGGCCGCGTGGTTGGATGCCGCCGCGAGGCTCGGTGCTTCATGGGCGATGTCCATCAGGCGGATTTGCAACGGGGCGGCCAGGGCGATCATGGTGCCGACCAATGCGATGCCCACTAGCACGCCCCATAGCGAACTCGCTGCAAAGTGGAAGAACACCAGCACGGCCATCGACCAAACCAGAATCCAACCCACCGCGCGAAATTGCATGCGGTCAAACAGCTTGCCGCCGGCGATGTTGCCAATGATGCCGCCGACGCCAAACGCGGCGAGGCCGAAGGGGATCCACTGCGGTGACACTTTGGTCACTTCGAGCATGGTCGGCGCCAGGTAGCTGAACACGCAGAACATGCCGGCAAAGCCAATCGCGCCGATGGACAGGGCCATCCACACCTGGGGCTTGGTGAAGGCGCGCAGTTCCTTGCGCGGGTCGCTGCGTTGTTCGTCGTGGCGGTGGGGTACGAATTGCCAGACCAGCGCAATGGTGCACAGGGCGATGACGCTGACCAGCGCAAACGCCGAGCGCCAGCCCAGGTGTTGGCCGAGGAAGGTGGCGATGGGGTTGCCCAGCAACATGGCCAGCGTCAGGCCGAGCATTACCCGGGCGACGGCGCCGGCACGTTTGTCGTTGGGCACCATGCTGGAGGCGACCACGGCGGCGATGCCGAAGTAGGCGCCGTGGGGCAGGCCGCTGATAAAGCGGAAGGCCACCAGCGAGCCGAAGGTCGGGGTGAAGGCTGTGGCAAAGTTGCCCAGGGCATACAGGCCCATCAACAACAACAGCATGTGTTTGCGCAGCAGCTTGGCGCCGAGGATGGCCAGCAGGGGCGCGCCGACCATAACACCCAGCGCGTAGGCGCTGATGGCGTGGCCGACCTGGGGTTCGCTTAAACCCAGGTTCTGGGCGATGTCGGGCATCAGGCCCATGATGGCGAATTCGCCGGTGCCGATTGCGAAAGCGCCCACAGCCATGGCCGCTTCCATTTTGGCGGCACTGCGCGCGGGCAGCACGTGCCCGGGTGTTTGGTGGATAGACATGGATCGCCTGTTTGGAAGGAGTGCATAAAGGAGAGCCGCCGATGCTACGCAAGCTGCGGCGAAGGTGTCTAGAACCGCTGATTCAGGCAGAGTTCCGTGCCTGTGACCCCACGTCGCGCCTACCATACTTGACACCGGCCCGATAAAAGCCGCGATTTAGAGCTGTCAATTGGCCAAACGGCGCATAAACGCTGTTTGCCGTGATATTCTGCGCGCCGTCTTGGTCTAGTCTTTCCTGGTGCGTACACCCGTATACGTCCCAGCGATTGGCTGTCGCCCAGGTAGCTGAAGCCAATAATGATAAGAAGTCAGCGCAGAAGGGACATAAAAGTGAGGTCGATACGTCGGCCTTGTGTGCCCACCCTGCGGCCCTCGTGTGAATGTGCAAACCCCGCGGTACGTTGCCTGGCGTAGCGTGATCGAGGGTTGCCCGTTCTCTGGGGTAGCGGGGCGGATGGCGTTTTATCATAGGTGCTACTGATGTTTAAGAAAGTAAACACTGCCCTGCTGGGGCTGGCTTTGTCGATGGGGATCACGTCCGTTCACGCGGAAGAGGCAAAGAAAGTCGATGTGCTGCTGATCGGCGGCGGCATCATGAGTGCGACCCTGGGTGTCTGGCTTAACGAGCTGGAACCGGAATGGTCGATGGAAATGGTCGAGCGCCTCGATGGCGTGGCCGAAGAAAGCTCCAACGGCTGGAACAACGCGGGTACCGGTCACTCGGCCCTGGCTGAGCTGAACTACACCCCGGAAGACAAGAACGGCAACGTTGAGATCCCGAAAGCGGTCGAGATCAACGAAGCGTTCCAGATCTCCCGTCAGTTCTGGTCCTGGCAGGTCCAGCAGGGCGTGCTGAAGAACCCGCGTTCGTTCATCAACACCACTCCGCACATGAGCTTTGTGTGGGGCGATGACAACATCAAGTTCCTCAAGAAGCGCTACGAAGCCCTGCAAGCGAGCCCGTTGTTCGCCGGCATGCAGTACTCCGAAGACCCGGCGCAGATCGCCAAGTGGGTTCCGCTGATGATGGAAGGGCGTGACCCGAACCAGAAAATCGCGGCCACCTGGAGCCCGCTGGGTACCGACATGAACTTCGGCGAGATCACCCGCCAGTTCGTTGCTCACCTGCAAACCACGCCTAAGTTCGATTTGAAGCTGTCGAGCGAAGTGCAGGACATCACCAAGAACGCCGACGGTTCGTGGCGTGTCAGCTACAAAAACCTGAAAGATGGCACCAAGACTGAAACCGACGCCAAGTTCGTGTTCATCGGCGCGGGCGGCGGTGCACTGCACCTGCTGCAAAAGTCGGGTATTCCTGAAGCCAAGGAATACGCTGGCTTCCCAGTGGGTGGTTCGTTCCTGGTGACCGATAACCCGACCGTGGCCGAGCAGCACTTGGCCAAGGCCTACGGTAAGGCTTCGGTTGGCGCGCCACCGATGTCGGTTCCGCACCTCGACACTCGCGTGCTGGATGGCAAGCGCGTGATCCTGTTTGGCCCATTCGCGACCTTCTCGACCAAGTTCCTGAAAGAAGGCTCGTATCTGGACCTGCTGACCAGCACCACCACCCACAACATCTGGCCGATGACCAAGGTTGGTATTCGTGAATACCCACTGGTCGAGTACCTCGCCGGTCAACTGATGCTGTCCGATGACGACCGCTTCAAGGCGCTGCAAGAGTACTTCCCGAACGCCAAGCAATCCGACTGGCGCCTGTGGCAAGCCGGTCAGCGCGTGCAGATCATCAAGCGTGACGAAGAGCAGGGCGGCGTCCTGAAACTCGGTACCGAAGTGGTCAGCTCCGCCGACAACACCATTGCAGGCCTGCTGGGTGCATCGCCAGGCGCGTCCACCGCGGCTCCGATCATGCTGACCGTGCTGCAGAAAGTGTTCAAGGACAAGGTCGCTACCCCGGCCTGGCAGGAAAAACTGCACCAGATCGTGCCAAGCTACGGCACCAAGCTGAATGACAGCCCTGAAGCTGTTGCGAAGGAATGGGCTTACACCGCCAATATCCTGCAACTGCCTACACCGCCGGTAATCCCGGCGAAGGCTGCTCCCAAGGCGACCGAGGCTGCCAAGCCTGCGGCTGAGCCGAGCAAGCCGGCGTCTGACCTGGCGCTGTAAATCGCTCGTGGGGGGCTGAATCAGGACCCTACCGGTAACAAAAAGCCCGCTGAACCGATAACGGTCAGCGGGCTTTTTTGTGCGTGTTAAGTGCGCAAGCGCTTCATTCAAGCCAGCCTGGGAATTTGGTCTGCACGTTTAACCGCTAACGTTCAGCGGTTCTTGAAGATCAGTATTCAAATATTGAAGCCTTTTTTCAGTTGCTCATGCAGATGCAGCGCCAAATGGTTTGCGCTGCCGGTATTGCCGTAGTGATCGCAGGCCTGGTGCTGGTACGGTTGAAACGACCGACTGTCGCATGTGCCTCTTGATGCCCTTGGGTTCAGCAACCTGACAGATACTGCCTGTTAAAAAAGTACCCATGCCACGCAGGAGCGCGGCTGTAACACAGGAGGATTTTTTTACTGGTGCAGGTGTTGGGCGTCAGCGCCCGAGGGTTTTCTATGTTGCTACGTTATGCGGCATTGGCGGCGGTCGTCGTCGCGGCATCCGGGTGTGTGCAAGAGCGTGTGGTGCATGAGCGCCGGCCGCCGCAACGTGAATATGTCGAGGTGGTTGCGCCGCAACCTCCGCCGGTGCAGGTGATTGAAGTCGAGCCACCTGTGCGCGAAGGTTACATATGGTCGCGCGGTTACTGGCGCTGGGAAGGCGGGCGATACGTGGCGGTACACGGCCACTGGGAGCCGGTGCGCGAAGGCTATCGCTATGTGCATCCGCACTGGGTGCCGCGCAATGACGGGTATCACTGGCAGGTAGGGGGTTGGGTTCGCTGAGCCTCGTATCAACAAAACCTGCCCGGTGCCGCAACGCCGTGACTCAGGTCAGTCGTCTCATAGCCGCCGCCTTGGCGGCCTTGAGATCAAAGGTGGCGGTGTATTCACACCCGGCTGCGTGGGCGCAGCGTTCTATCAGGCAGTCGGCAAAATCAGCGTTGTTCGCCGCGAATCGCCGAAGCGCCTGCCAGATGACTTCGGCGTGTTCGATGGTCAGCTCACGGGTGCGCAGCAACGTTTCCAGAACGGTGACCACGTCACTCTTCGTGCACGGGTAACAGCTTTGTAACACCCAGACCAACTCCACCACGGACACCAGGCTGACAAAGCCTGGCGCAAGGGTGGTGAGGGATTCGATCAGGGCGGATGCCTTGGGGGACTGCACCGGATCATCCTGGGTGACGTAGCGCACCAGTACGTTGGTATCCAGCCCGATCATCCGCCATTCGCTCCCCGTGCAGCGATGGCGCGGTTCATATCGTCGATGGACACCGCTTCTGCAGGCTTGCGGATCAGCCCCTTGAGGTCCTGCACCGTCTTGCTCGCTGCAATGATCGAAAATCTGCCGTCTTCCATTTCGACAAACTCGACGCGGTCTCCTGTTTCGAGGCCGAGTGCGGTCCTGACTTGTATGGGGATGGTGATTTGCCCTTTCGAGGTGAGTGTGGCGGTGGCCATAGTGAGTATCTCCAACATGATGCTCCTTACCTTAGGGTAAGGAATGATGGAGGACAATATCCGTTGGTCCATAGGGTGGCTCGCAGGTGTGAGTGAGTCGCAATAGTCAAACCCAAGTCCGGATTCCCCGTACTCACACCCTTGGCCGTGGGCCAAAGCGATACAAACTATGACCTACCGCCAGCCCTGTTGCCTTATTGCACCACGCGATAACAAGGCACATACGCCGCGCCGCCCGGTAACTTCATGCGGTGCTGGGCAACAAACGCCTGCAGCAGCTCATCCAGCGGCTTCATGATGGCCGGGTCGCCATGGATCTCGTACGGGCCATGCTCTTCGATCAGGCGGATGCCCTTGTCCTTCACGTTGCCCGCCACGATCCCCGAGAAGGCCCGGCGCAGGTTGGCCGCCAGTTCGTGGGGTGGCAGCGTGTGGCTCAGTTGCAGGCTGGCCATGTTCTCGTGCGTCGGGTCGAAGGGGCGCTGGAAGCCTTCGTCGATTTTCAGCAGCCAGTTGAAATGGAACGCATCGTTGCGCTCGCGGCGGAACTGTTTCACCGCCTTGAGGCCGGCGGTCATCTGGCGGGCCACTTCGGCCGGGTCGTCGATGATGATCTGGTAGTGCGCCTGCGCCGCTTCGCCGAGGGTGGCGCCGACGAAGGCGTGCAGCTGTTGCAGATACGGCGCGGCCTGTTTCGGCCCGGTGAGAATGACCGGGAAGGGCACGTCGCGGTTGTCCGGGTGCATCAGGATGCCGAGCAGGTAGAGGAACTCTTCAGCCGTGCCGGCACCGCCCGGGAAGATGATGATGCCGTGACCGACACGCACAAAGGCTTCCAGGCGTTTTTCGATGTCCGGCAGAATCACCAGTTCGTTGACGATCGGGTTCGGCGCTTCGGCGGCGATGATGCCCGGCTCGGTCAGGCCCAGGTAGCGCCCGCCGGTGATGCGTTGCTTGGCGTGGGAAATGGTCGCGCCCTTCATCGGGCCTTTCATCACGCCGGGGCCGCAACCGGTGCACACGTCGAGGCTGCGCAGCCCCAGTTCGTGGCCGACTTTCTTGGTGTATTTGTATTCTTCGGTATTGATCGAGTGCCCGCCCCAGCACACCACGATCTTCGGCTCCACGCCCGGACGCAGCGTGCGGGCGTTGCGCAGCAGGTGGAACACGTAGTCGGTGATGCCCTGGGAGTTGCTCAGGTCGATGCGCTGGCTGTCGAGTTCGTTCTCGGTGTAGACGATGTCGCGCAGGGCGCTGAACAACATCTCACGGGTACTGGCGATCATTTCACCATCGACAAACGCGTCGGCTGGGGCGTTCAGCAGTTCCAGGCGCACGCCACGATCCTGCTGATGGATGCGCACTTCAAAGTCTTTGTAGGCGTCGAGGATGGTCTTGGCGTTGTCGATGTGCGCGCCGGTGTTGAGGATCGCCAGGGCGCACTGGCGGAACAGGGTATAGATGCTGCCGGTACCGGCTTCGCTCAGTTGCTGGACTTCACGTTGGGACAGGGTTTCGAGGCTGCCCTTGGGGCTGACGGAGGCATTGATGACTTGGCGTTGGAGCATTCTGATTCCTTGAAAGCACAGCCACCGCAGCCGTGGAGGCGCGATGGCTTGAGAATGGTGGGCGCCGTAAACGGTCGCACGAGCCGGATATTTACCTCAGGCGCAGGGCCCAGCGCAAATACCGTCCACCCCCATCATGCCGCAGAACTTACTGAATCAGCTTCCAGTTTTTGTAGAAAACCCGACGCAGGGTAAAGACCATTCCCGAAAACCCAGCGATCACGGCGTTGAGCACGGACGGCAACGGCGTCGGTCGTACGATATCGATAAACAGACAGTAACGTTTGGCGTCATTTTTGTTGAAGGACGCGTGCATCAGCGTGTCATCGAAGATAAACAGCGGGTCGTCATGCCAGTAATGCTTGTGCTTGCCCACCTGGATGTAGACGCCCTCGTGATGGGGCGCCGGCGCCATGTTGTAGAGCACGCGGAACATCATGCGCAGCGGGCCGAAGTGAAAGGAGGTCGAGCGGTTTTCGTTGAAGACGGACACACCGATGGTCTTCACGAACGGCAGTTTCTCCCGCAGTTTCGGGATGTCCAGGGTGGTCTCGATCGGCCGGCCGTACCATTGGAAAAACAACATGCCGCGCTTCTTCTCGGCCATGCGTTCGTCCAGGTACCCGATGATTTCATCCTTGTGCGCCATAGCGTCGTCGATCACCTGTTGCAGGTCCTGTCGCCAGGCGAGTGGCAGGTCATGCATCGTGTAAACGTGGCGGTTACGCGAACTCAGCAGGTCGAACAGCGTGTTGAACGGCGCCAACAGCCAGGTGTTGCGGCCACTGCCAATAAAGTATTTCTTGATGGTGCTCTTGTCATACAGGCCGTTACGCAGGAAGTCGTAAATACCGCACACCAGTACCAGGCAGAGGAACACCAGCGTGGTTTCGGGGAATACATCGATAATCAGCAGCACGCCGAGTACCCAGGCGACCGATACCGCTTTTTTACGCAAAGCAGGCTTGTTCATGCAACTCAGCTCCAGGAGGACGCCATTCGACAGTCGGATCCGTGGCCGCGAGTGGTGGGGTTTTTGAAACATATTGAAACAACTGCGTCATGATAAGACGTTCTGCGCCGCAAGGGCGTATTAAATAGTGCGAAATTGTGAAGGCTTTGCACCGTTTTCAAGCCTTGCCAGCACTGTGTGGATTGGATTTTGTAAACGGAAGATTTACGTCTATCGTGACGCTTCGGTTTTTCGGGCGTCATAGACCGGTACGATTGAAGTTGAATGGCCACCATTGGCCTTCGGCACCTTGGAAGAGGCAGAAATTTTTATGATCATCAAACCGCGGGTTCGTGGCTTTATCTGTGTGACCGCTCACCCTGTTGGCTGTGAAGCGAACGTCAAAGAGCAGATCAACTACGTAACTGAAAACGGCGTCATCGAAGGCGGCCCCAAGAAGGTGCTGGTCCTCGGCGCTTCCACCGGCTACGGCCTGGCCGCGCGCATCAGTGCTGCGTTTGGCTGCGGCGCCGATACCCTGGGCGTGTTTTTTGAGAAAGAAGGCGAAGAAGGCAAGCTCAGCTCCGCCGGCTGGTACAACAGTGCTGCGTTCGAGAAGTTTGCCGTCGAAAAAGGCCTGTACGCCAAGAGCATCAACGGCGACGCGTTCTCCGACGACATCAAGCGCCTGACCATCGAAACAATCAAGAAAGACCTGGGCAAGATCGACCTGGTGGTCTACAGCCTGGCCGCGCCACGCCGTACCGATCCTAAAACCGGTGAAGTCTATAACTCCACCCTCAAGCCGATCGGCAAAGCCGTGACCCTGCGCGGTATCAATACCGACAAAGGCGTTGTGGTCGACACCACCCTTGAGCCTGCGACCCAGGAAGAAATCGACGGCACCGTGAATGTCATGGGTGGCGCTGACTGGCAATTGTGGATCGACGCCCTGCGTGACGCCGACGTCCTGGCCGAAGGCGCCAAGACCACTGCGTTCACCTACCTCGGCGAGAAGCTGACCCAGGACATCTACTGGAACGGCTCCATCGGCGAAGCCAAGAAAGACCTCGACAAGAAAGTCCTGACCCTGCGCGACAACCTGGCCGCACTGAAAGGCGACGCCCGTGTGTCGGTACTCAAGGCGGTGGTTACCCAGGCAAGCTCGGCGATCCCGATCATGCCGTTGTACCTGTCGTTGCTGTTCCGCGTGATGAAAGAGCAGGGCACTCACGAAGGCTGCATCGAGCAAGTCTACGGCCTGTTCAAAGACAGCCTGTACGGCAGCGAGCCGAAACTCGACGCCGACGGTCGTTTGCGTGCCGACCTGGCTGAGTTGGAGCCAAAGGTCCAGGACGCCGTTGCGGCACTGTGGGATCAGGTTACCGACGAAAACGTCAACGAGATCAGCGATTTTGCCGGCTACAAGGCAGAGTTCCTGCGCTTGTTCGGCTTTGAAATCGACGGCGTGGATTACGAGGCTGATGTGAACCCGACCGTCAAGATCAACGGTCTGGTCCAGGCCTAAACGCGGTTGAAACTGTGGGAGGGAGCAATCCTCTCCCACATTTGATTGGTGTAGATGCTTCCTTATGGGAACATTCCTACACGCCGTTGCGCTCCCATTCCCGCCTCAATCTGCCAGACTTCCCCCGCTATCAAGCCACGCTAACGGAGGATCTGATGACGATTCGTGCAGTAGTTTTTGATTTCGGCGGTGTTTTGTTCGATTGGAACCCGCAACACCTGTACCGCAAGCTGATTGCCGACGAACACGAGCGGCAATGGTTCCTCGATACTATTTGCACCCAGGCCTGGAACACCGAGCAGGATGCCGGTCGGCCGTTGGCCGAAGCCACGCAGGTGCTGGTCGATCAATTCCCGCACCATAAAGCCTTGATCACCGCGTACTACGACCGTTGGCACGAGATGCTGCGTGGTCCGTTGCCTGACGGTGTGGCGATTCTCAAGGCGCTGCATACGGCCAACATGCCGTTATTCGGGCTCACGAACTGGTCTGCCGAAACCTTTCCCTATGCCCGGGCCAACTACCCATTCCTGAAGTGTTTTCGCGACATAGTGGTGTCTGGCGAATTGAAGCTGATCAAGCCCAATCCGGCGATCTACAACGCCAGCCTCAGTCAGGTCCGTGCCTATTTGCCCGATATCCAGCCAGGGGAAGTCGTGTTTATCGACGATGTTGCCGACAATGTCGACGCTGCCGTCGCGCTCGGCTGGCGAGGCATTCACCATGTGTCGGCTGAACACACGGCGGCTCGGCTGCGTGAGTTGGGCGTGGGGTTCTAGCGCGCCCACTTCTCCAGGGCGAAATCGACAAAGGCGCGCAGCTTTGGCAGGCGATAACGGTCCTGGCCGTACAGCAAGTGCATGGGGCGGCTGGGCAGTTGGTAGGTGGTCAGCAATGCCACCAGCTTGCCGGTCTGCAGGTCGGGTTGCACCAGGGCGTCGGGCAGCATGACGATGCCCATGCTTTGCACCGCTGCCTGGCGCAGGGCCTGGGAGCTGTTGATGGTCAGCGAGCCGGATACCGGGATTTCCACCTCGCCCTCTGCGCCGGTCATGCGCCAGAGCTTGTCTGCATTGCGCCAGTCGTCGGTGGACGGGTAGGCGAAGGCCAGGCAGTCGTGGTGTTGCAGGTCTTCGGGTGTCTGTGGCGTGCCGCGCCGTGCCAGGTAGTGCGGTGAGGCGCAGAGGGTGATGGTGTAGTCCTGCATCGGCCGCGCGATCAGGCTCGACGCCTCCAGTTCCCCCAGGCGGATCGCGACGTCAAAGCCGCTGTCGACCATGTCCATGCGCTGATTGCTGAGCACCACGTACAGTTTGATCAAGGGGTAGCGTAGGGAAAATTCGCTCAAGGCGGGCGCCAGGCGTTCGGTGCCGAAGGCAGGTGGGGCGGTGATGCGCAGGGTGCCTTTGGGAACTTCACTGTGGGCTTGTTCAGCCCATTGCTCGGAATCGGCCACCAGCCCCAGCACTTCCAGACAACGCTGGTAATACTGGCCACCGAACTCCGTCAGGCTCTGTTTGCGCGTGGTGCGCTTGAGCAGGCTGACGCCCAGGCGTTGCTCCAAGGCGCGCAGGTGGTTGCCGACCATGGTGGTCGACATCCCGCACGCGTGGGCGGCGGCGGTCATGCTGCCGGTCTCCACCACTTTCACGTAGACCGACATCGCTTGGAACAGATCCATTATCAATCCCTGATTTAAAGTCATTGCAGGAAAGTGCAGTTTATCCAGCTGAGGTGGCTAACGATACTTCAACCACCCCAACCGGAGCCTGCCACCATGACTGCCGCCTGCCTGATGACCACCTACCAACCTTTGGCCTTGAGTTTTACCCGTGGCCTGGGCACACGCCTATGGGACCAGCAGGGCCGAGAGTACCTGGACGCGGTAGCGGGCGTGGCAGTAACCAACGTCGGTCACTCCCACCCGAAACTGGTGACAGCCATCAGCGAGCAAGCCGGCCTGTTGCTGCACACCTCCAACCTCTACAGCATCGACTGGCAGCAGCGGCTGGCTCAGCGCCTGACACAACTGTCCGGCCTGGACCGTGCCTTCTTCAACAACTCCGGCGCCGAAGCCAACGAGACCGCACTGAAACTGGCGCGATTGCACGGCTGGAAAAAAGGCATCGAAGAACCGTTGGTGGTGGTGATGGAAAACGCCTTCCATGGCCGCACGCTCGGCACCATGGCCGCGAGTGATGGGCCATCGGTGCGTCTTGGTTTTCAGCGCTTGCCTGGGGATTTTCTCAAAGTCCGGTTTGGTGATCTGGCGGCCATCGAAGCGCTCACCAAAACCCTTGGTACGCGGATTGCGGCGGTCTTGCTGGAGCCGATCCAGGGCGAAAGTGGCGTGTTGCCAGCCCCACCGGGTTACCTGCAAGCCTTGCGCGACCACTGCACGCGCCACGGCTGGTTGATGATGCTCGATGAAATTCAGACGGGCATCGGCCGTACCGGCGCGTGGTTTGCGTTCCAGCACGAAGGCATCGTGCCGGACGTGATCACCCTGGCCAAAGGCCTCGGCAACGGCGTGCCCATTGGCGCCTGCCTCGCCCGGACGGCGGTCGCTCAGTTGTTCACGCCGGGCAGCCATGGCAGCACCTTCGGCGGCAACCCGCTGGCGTGTCGGGTGGGCTGCACCGTGCTGGACATCATCGACGAGCAGGGCCTGTTGCAGAACGCTGCGCAACAAGGCGAACGCTTGCTGGCGCGGTTACGCATGGAATTGGACGAGCACCCGCAGGTGCTGGCGATTCGCGGGCAGGGCTTGATGATCGGTATCGAATTGGCCAGCCCCTGCCGCGACCTTGCCCAGCGCGCCGCCCAGGAACATGGGCTATTGATCAACGTGACGCGGGGCAAGGTCATTCGCCTGTTGCCGCCGCTGACCCTGGATGCCAAAGAGGTCGAGATGATCGTGCGGGCCATCACCCGGTTATTGGATCAGGTCCATTGAGCCATTCCTGGTTCATGGTTTCTTTATCGCCCAGGTATTCGAGCAACCACGCCATGGCCGGGGACAGTTTGTTCTGTGCCCAGGCCACGCACGACGGGCTGGCAGGGAAGGGCCGGGTCAATTGCAGCGCTACCAGTTCACCGCGTTCGATCCATGGCAACACCTGATGCGCCGGCGCCATGCCGACGCACAGGCCATCGCGCAGGCAATCGATGGCGGATGCCCAGTTCGGCACCACCAGCCGCCGTTGGTTATCCAGCGTCCAGGTATCACGCTTGGGCAGGTTACGTGAGGTGTCGGTCATGCACAGCGAGGCGTACGGGCGCAGTTGGTCATCACTGAGCAGGCCTTGCACGGCCGCCAATGGATGCCTGGCGCTGACCACGCACAGCCAGTTCAACAAGCCCATGTCGCGGAAAGTGAAGTGACTGGCCACCGGCACCGCGCTGGTGGCGCCGATCACAATGTCGGTGCGCTCATCGGCCAGGGCATCCCACACGCCGTTGTACACCTCGTACTCCAGCAACAATTCCACCTCGGGAAACTGTCGATAGAAATCCAGCACCAATTGCCGGCAGCGCTGAGGTTTGACGATGGAGTCCACGGCTACCTTCAACTGGCCGCTCCAACCGTTCGCCACCTGCTGGCACAATCGCCGCGTGCCGAGCATTTTTTTCATCACGCCTCGGGCTTCGTCTATAAACAGACGGCCTGCGGGGGTCAGCTCGACGTCGCGATGGCGCCGCACAAACAGCGGCACCGCCAGCCATTCTTCAAGCTGGCGCACCGTGTAGCTGATAGCCGATGGGACGCGGTGCAATTCTTGAGCGGCGGCGCTGAAGCTGCCGTGGCGCGCCACCGCATCGACGACATCCAGGGAGTATTCAGACCACATAATGCTTGCCTTCAAAATTATTGATAGGAGTGTCCAATTATTATCGCTTCACACGCAATCTGTCAGCTTCATAATGGGCGCCAGTCAGCAAATAGTTTGATGGCAGGATCGACAAGGCTTCAATGAAAAATTCTTTTGGTTTCACTTGGTATCTGGCGGGGCTGAGCATGCTCGGTTATCTGGCCATGGACATGTACTTGCCGGCGTTCGGCGCCATGGGCGAACAGTTGCAGATTGGCGCGGGCGCGGTGGGTGCCAGCTTGAGCATTTTCCTCGCCGGCTTTGCCCTGGGACAGTTGTTGTGGGGGCCGTTGTCCGACCGCCTGGGCCGCAAGCCCATTCTGCTCGCAGGCTTGAGCCTGTTTGTGCTGGGCTGCGCCGGGATGTTCTGGGTCGAGACGGCACCGCAACTGCTGGCCTTGCGTTTTATGCAGGCGATTGGCGTGTGTTCTGCTGCCGTGAGCTGGCAGGCGCTGGTGATTGATCGCTATCCGGCCGACAAGGCTCACCGGGTGTTCGCCAGCATCATGCCGTTGATGTCGCTGTCGCCGGCCCTGGCGCCGCTGCTGGGCGCGATGGTGCTGAATCACTTTGGCTGGCAGGCGATCTTCGGGGTGCTGCTGGGCGTTTCGCTGCTGTTGCTGCTGCCGACGTTGTTCCTGCGCAACGTGCCGAAGCTGCGGACTGAAGCACCATCGCGCCTGGGTTATACGCAGTTGCTGACGTCTCGGGTGTTCACCGGCAACGTAATGATCTTCGCTGCCTGCTCCGCCAGTTTCTTTGCCTGGCTGACCGCTTCGCCTTTCATCCTTGGCGACATGGGCTACAGCCCGAATGACATCGGCCTGAGCTACGTACTGCCGACACTGGCGTTTCTGGTGGGTGGCTACAGTTGCCGCAGTGCCCTGCAGCGTTTCCAGGGCAAGACGCTGTTGCCCTGGTTGCTGGTGGCCTATTGCATCAGCATGCTGGCGCTTTACCTGGTTGCGACCTTGACCGTGCCGACCCTCACCACGTTGCTGATTCCGTTCTGCCTGATGGCGTTGGTCAACGGTGCGAGTTATCCGATTGTGGTAGCGAATGCGCTGATGCCGTTTGCGGAAAACTCCGGCAAGGCGGCGGCGCTGCAAAACACCTTGCAACTGGGCCTGTGTTTCCTCAGCAGCCTGCTGGTGTCGTCGATGATCGAGCAACCGCTGCTGATTACCGTGATCGTGATGCTGGCGACCGCGCCACTGGCGGTGTTGGGCTACTGGCTGGCGCGGCCGAAGGCGGACGACTCCGAGTTGGCCGCTGCCTAGAACGTTATTTCCATATTCACCGTCGGCGTCGACGTGCGGCTGCCCCGGCCGCCGTCTACACCGAACTTGTTATGCCAGTACTCGTAACCCACCCCGAGGTACAGGTTCGGCTTCACGCTTTTACCCGGCCGTACCGCCACCATCAACGCTGTGCGCATCAAGGCCTCCGGCGCCGTGTCGCGGCCATGGTAGTCCTCACCTTTTTCCCCGACGTAATTGATAAACCCCTGGAATTTCGCCGCGTGGCTGGCGATCTCGAATGGACGCATCCAGGTCAGGTTAAGCAGGTAGGTGTCGTCGAAGGCGTGGTTCGATTCCTGCGCGCCGGGGATGCCGGTGTGGTTCTTTTCCTTGTAGTACATCAGGCTCAGGTCCAGCACGCCCACGGTGTTGAACTTCAAGGTCGGGCCAATCACCAGCGCGCGTTTTTTCGCCGAGGCAAAGTTGTTGTTGCGGTTGGCATCAAAGCCCAGGGTCAGCGCGTAATCCTTGATCAGCCCGGTGCCCAGCGGCACATCCAATACACGTGAGGCGTACAACTGATGCCGGTATACGGCATACACCTCGCTGCCACCGTGATCGGTGCCCTTGCGTGGGTCGCTGCTGTCGGACAGGAACACATCCAGATTCAGGAAATTGCTGCCGTATTGGTAGCCGCTGGCGTGGGTGAAGCTGTAGATGCGTTTGCTGAAGTCGTCGGGATTGTTCGGGTTGGTGAACTGCTGGCCATAGCGAAAGCCCAGGCTGTTGTTCATCCATTCCACCGCGACAGCCTCCCCACCGCCGAGGAGGGTGAGTGCAACGGTGGCGCCCTGTAATACCTTTTTCATGGTTGTGGTCCTTTGGCGTTCTGGCTCATCACGGCCGGATTGTTTTTGTAACGCCGAAGGAGGGTATCTTGTTCGATTGATTGTATACAACTCTATGGACATCTAGTCCTAACATTGCATACAGTGGCCGCACAACAAAAACAGAGAACCCCTCACCATGACTATCCCGAAGGCGTCACCGCAGCGGCCAGAAGATGAGAATCTCGGCGTCGCCGCCAACATGGCTTACGGCCTGCAGCATGTGCTCACCATGTACGGCGGCATCGTCGCGGTACCCTTGATCGTCGGCCAGGCGGCTGGGTTGTCACCTGCCGATATTGGTCTGTTGATCGCCGCCTCGCTGTTTGCCGGTGGCCTGGCGACCCTGTTGCAAACCCTTGGCCTGCCGTTTTTTGGTTGTCAGTTGCCGCTGGTGCAAGGCGTGTCGTTTGCCGGTGTGGCCACTATGGTGGCGATTGTCGGCAGCGACGGTGCTGGCGGGGTGCCGGCGATTCTCGGGGCGGTGATGTCCGCGTCGTTTATCGGGCTGCTGATCACGCCGGTGTTCTCGCGGATCACCAAGTTCTTCCCACCCTTGGTGACCGGCATTGTGATCACCACCATCGGCCTGACCTTGATGCCCGTGGCAGCGCGCTGGGCCATGGGCGGTAACAGCCGTGCGGCGGATTTCGGCAGCATGTCCAATATCGGCCTGGCGGCGTTGACCCTGGTGCTGGTGCTGCTATTGAGCAAGATTGGCAGCGCGACCATCTCGCGCCTGTCGATCCTGCTGGCGATGGTAATCGGCACGGTGATCGCGGTGTTCCTTGGCATGGCGGACTTTTCCGGCGTAACCCAAGGCCCGATGTTTGGTTTCCCGACGCCCTTCCATTTCGGCATGCCGACCTTCCACATCGCGGCGATCATTTCCATGTGCATCGTGGTGATGGTGACCCTGGTGGAAACCTCGGCGGACATCCTGGCCGTGGGCGAAATCATCGACACCAAAGTTGACTCCAAACGCCTGGGTAACGGCCTGCGCGCCGACATGCTGTCGAGCATGTTCGCGCCGATCTTCGGTTCATTCACGCAGAGTGCATTCGCCCAGAACGTCGGCCTGGTGGCGGTGACCGGGGTGAAGAGTCGCTTCGTGGTGGCCACCGGTGGCCTGTTCCTGGTGATCCTCGGCCTGCTGCCGTTTATGGGCCGGGTCATCGCGGCGGTGCCGACCTCGGTGCTCGGCGGTGCCGGGATTGTGCTGTTCGGCACGGTGGCGGCCAGTGGTATTCGCACGTTGTCGAAGGTGGATTACCGCAACAACATGAACCTGATCATCGTCGCCACCTCCATCGGTTTTGGCATGATCCCCATCGCGGCGCCGAGTTTCTACGATCAATTCCCCAGCTGGTTCGCGACTATATTTCACTCGGGCATCAGCTCGTCGGCGATCATGGCGATCCTGCTGAATCTGGCGTTCAACCACTTCACGGCGGGTAACTCGGACCAGCAGTCGGTGTTCGTGGCAGGGACTGAGCGCAGTTTGTGTTTCCACGACGTTGCAGGCCTGCGGGACGGGGATTACTTCAGGGGCGGCAAGTTGTTTGATGCCGAGGGCAAGGAGATTCCATTAGTGGCGCAGGTGCCGAAGAAAGCGGTAAAAACTGAGGTCAGCCAGGCCTGACCCGATAGCTGCTACGCGACGACGGGAGTCCTTGGCATCCGTAGCAGCTGTCGAGCCTTGGCGAGGCTGCGTAGCGGGCGTATTGACACTCCGCGATCTGCGGGGCGCCCAACGCAGCCTCGCTTGCGCTCGACAGCTGCTACCGGGCGAAACGGGCGCTTGCCCGGTGAGCGTCAAGACGGTATCTACGCAATTTTAAGCACTTTATTCGAACACGCCTCATCCAGAAACTTCACCACCGTCCCCATGCACGCCTGGCGTTCTTCCACATGGGGCATGTGGCTGGAGTCTTCGAACAGCGCCCAGCGCACATCCGCGATCTCATCCAGAAACGGCTTGACCACCAGTGGCGTCGCCTCGTCATGTCGGCCGGAGATTACCAGGGTCGGCACGTTGATCGCGGACAGGCGGCCAATGGATTTCCAGTCCTTCAAACTGCCGATCACATGGAACTCGGTCGGGCCGCTCATGGCGTGATACACCGTGGGGTCTGAGTCGACCTGGGCGAAGGTGCGCGCCACTTCTTCCGGCCAAGGGTTCACGCGGCACACGTGCTGGTCATAGAACACCCGCGACGCGGCGAGGTATTCCGGATCCTGGTAGGTGCCGGCGGCTTCGTGCTTGAGCAGGGTTTCGTGCACGCCTTGCGGCAGCAATTGGCGCAGGCGATTGGCTTCGCTGACCCAAGTGCGCATGCAGGTCGGTGAGTTGGCCGGGATAAACGCGCGCAGGCCCTTGGGTTGCAGGATCGCATGTTCACTGCCGAGCATGCCGCCCCAGGATTGGCCGAGGATCGCGTAGTTGTCGCTGATCTGCAGGTGGTCCAGCAGGTTATCCAGTTCTTTGAGGAACAGATCGACAGTCCAGAAGGACGGGTCTTTTTCAGGCAAATGCGTGGAGCGGCCGTTGCCCAGTTGGTCGTAGTGGATGACGGCGTGGCCGCTGGCCGCGACGTCCTTGAAGGCGTCAACATAATCATGGGTGCAGCCGGGGCCGCCGTGGATGACGACCAGCGGTGTACGGCCACTGGCCAGGTCGCCCGTTACGCGGTACCAGGTCTGGTAGTCGCCAAATGCGGCATACCCTTCGCGGATTTGTTCGATGAATTCCATTTCGTACCCTGCTCTGAAAAAAAGGATCAGGGACACGATAGTCTGCACGTGAAATTTAGGTAACTAGCAAAACAGCTAGGTTTTGCCGATGGATCAATCTTCCAGCAGGCGGTAATGGGTGGCACGAACCACCGCCTGGACGCGGTTCTTTGCCCCCAGCTTATGCATTGCCGAGGCCAGATGCAGGGTGACCACCGCCAGCGAGCGGCTCAACTGAGTGGCGATCTCGGCCGCCGTAAGGCCGTCGGCGGCCCATTTCAGGCACTCGCGCTCGCGTTTGGTCAGGTGGATATGGGGGTAGGTGCGCAGTTCCTTGCTGAACAGCGGGTAGGCCGCTTCCTGCAATGCATGGGAAATCACACTGAAGTCCGACAGGGTCTGCTGTGCCTCCTGCAGCACGGTGCCGGCGCTACCGATGCGCAGGCCAGTCAGCGAAGCAAAACCGCCACGGGGCAGGTGGATCGGTACGCTGACGCCGCAGGTCAGTTGCTGGTCATGCAGGTAGGATGAAACCGGGGCGTGGCACGGATCGATGATTTTTTGCAGCGGGGTATCGGTCTTGGCTTCGTAGGACCACACGAACGGCGACACCGTGCTCAGGGCCAGATGTTGCACCGGATCGATCTGGTAAAACCCTTTGCTGCACCATAACGCGTGCCAGTCGGGCGGGGTATTGCGCAGTTCCAGCACCGAGGGGGTGATCAAGGCGCCTTCCTGGTCGATCGGCACGGGCGAGTAGTCGTAGACCAGCGCATCGAAACCCAGCTGTTGAGCGAGGATAAAGGCGTTGTCCATCTGCTCGTCCAGGCTCCTGCCCGGCATCAGACGTTTGTTGAAGGCAGTCAGCTTGGCCAGCATCCGTTCTGCTCCTGAATTCATTTGAATCTCGACTTGCTGCAAGTAGAATGCCACGCCCCGGCGAAGGACTGCCAGGCCAAACCTATAAGAACTACTAGGTTATGGACGCGCGGCATCCTCGGTAGTGTTGGCCTGGCAAACGGCCGCTACCCGCCAGGCCGATACAACACAAGGAATGTATGCATGTGGCGTGAAATTGCCCCCGACCAGCAGTACAACGTGCAAGTCGACGGCTATAACCTCGTGGTCTACAGCTTTGGCGAAGGCGATGAGGTGCTGTTGTGCCTCAACGGCGGGCCGGGCCTGCCGTGTGACTACTTGCGCGACGCCCATGGCTGGCTCAAGGCGCATAACCTGCGAGTGGTTGCATTCGACCAGCTTGGTACGGGCGCATCAGCCAGACCGACCGATGTTGGGCTGTGGGAAATCCGCCGTTATGTCGAAGAAGTCGAAACCGTGCGCCAGGCACTGGGCCTGGGCCGCGTGCATTTGCTCGGGCATTCCTGGGGCGGCTGGCTGGGCATTGAATACGCCATCCATTACCCCGACGCGCTGAAAAGCCTGATCCTGGAAAACACTGTCGGCGACATTCCGCACCTGTCCCAGGAACTGGAGCGCCTGCGCGGTGCCCTTGGCAGCGAAACCGTGGCCATGATGCAACGCCATGAAGCCATGGGCACCCTCGACCACCCGCAGTACCAGGCCGCGATCACGTTGCTCAACTATCGCCATGTGTGCCGCCTGGACGAATGGCCGGAGCCGGTCAAACGTTCCCTCGGCGACTGGAACATGGGCCCCTACGAAACCATGCAAGGCCCCAACGAATTCCTCTACGTCGGCAACCTCAAGGACTGGAACCGCATCCCCGAGATGGCCGACTTCACGATGCCGATCCTGATCACCACCGGCCAGCACGATGAGCTCACCCCGGCCTGCGCCATGCGCATGAAGATGGCGGCCAAGCACGCCGAACTGCACGTATTCCCCAACAGCAGCCATATGCCGTTCTACGAAGAACCCCAGGCATATTTCCCGGTGCTGCTGGACTTTCTCGCTCGCCACCGAGGCTGACGGATGAACCTGGCGCGCTACCGTTTTGTGCTGTCCCGGCCACTGCAATTGCTGCCGGTGCTGTTTGGCATCAGCCTGATTACCTTTGTGCTGGTGCGCTCCATTCCCGGCGACCCCGCGCGAGCCTTGCTCGGCTCGCGCAGCACACCGGACGCGTTGCTGAAGATCCGCGCCCAGTACGGCCTTGATCAGCCGTTGTGGCTGCAATACTTCTACTTTCTCAAGAACCTGCTCAAGGGCGACCTCGGGCAATCCCTGCTGTACAAAGTCGACGCGCTGAAGCTGATCGTCACCCGTATCGAGCCGACCTTGGTGCTGGTATTCGGCAGCGTGGTGCTGGCGCTGCTGATCGCGGTGCCGCTGGCGACCTGGGCGGCGCGCAATAAAGGTGGCTGGGCGGACAACCTGATTCGCGTGTTCACCACGGTGGGCCTGGGCATGCCGGCGTTTTGGCTGGGCTTGATGCTGATCCTGCTGCTGAGTGTGAAATGGGGCCTGTTCCCCGTGTCCGGCTACGGTCGCACCTGGCCGGACAAGGCGCACCATATGGTCCTGCCGTGCCTGACCATCGCGCTGGCGCTGTCGGCGGTGCTGGTGCGCAACCTGCGGGCGAGCATGTTGATGGAGTTGCAGGCGGACCACGTCACCGCCGCCCGTGCGCGCGGGCTGTCGGAAGCCGCGGTGTTTCGCCGCCATGTGCTGCCCAACTCTCTGGTGCCGGCGGTCAATCTGCTGGCGGTGAACATCGGCTGGCTGATCAGCGGCACGGTGGTGATCGAAAGCCTGTTCGCCATTCCCGGTATCGGCCAGTTGTTGGTGCGCGGCATCTTTACCCGCGATTACATGGTGGTGCAGGGCGTGGCCATGGTGTTGGCCTGCGCCACGGTGGTGGTCAACTTCATCGCGGATGTGGCGACAGTGGCCCTCGACCCACGGGTGAAGATGCAATGAGCAGCCGCCCGATGATCGCCCCATGGCGCTTGCGCCTGCGTTTTGGTTTTCGCAATGGCCGGCTGACTGCCGCGTGGGGGCTGTTGATCCTGTTGATATGGTTGGCCCTGGCGCTGTTTGCGCCGTGGATCGCGCCGTTTGATCCGATTGCGCAGAACACCGATATCAGCTTGATCGGTCCCAGCCTGGCTCATCCATTTGGCACTGATAACTACGGCCGTGACATTCTTTCGAGGGTGATTTGGGGCGCACGCATCGACCTGCAACTGGCGATCATCGGGGTGATTTTCCCGTTCATGATTGGCACCTTTGTGGGCGCAGTCTCGGGTTATATCGGCGGGCGTTTCGACAGTGTTTGCATGCGAGTGATTGATGTGATCCTCGCGTTCCCCTTCCTGGTGCTGATGCTGGCGATCATGGCCATCCTCGGCCCTGGCTTGAAGAGCTTTTATATCGCCATGGCGCTGGTGGGTTGGGTTTCGTATGCGCGGCTGATCCGTTCGCAGATCCTGGTACTCAAGGAAAGCGACTTCGCCCTGGCGGGCAAGAGCCTGGGCTTTGGTCACGGGCGCATCCTGTTCCGGCATTTGCTGCCCAACGCGATGTTTGGCTCGATTGTGTTTTCCATGTCCGATGCGGTGCTGGTGCTGCTTAACGGCGCCGCCGTGAGCTACCTGGGCCTGGGCGTGCAGCCGCCGACGGCGGAGTGGGGCACGATGGTCGCCGAGGGCCAGGCCTTTATCACCACGGCCTGGTGGATCTGCACCTTTCCTGGGCTGGCCATCGTGACCCTGGCCATGGGCTTCAGCCTGCTGGCCGATGGCGTTGCCCAAGTGCTGGGGGATCGCGCATGAGCCTGCTGCAAGTGCGCGACCTCAGTGTTATCGCCAACAATGCCGGGCGTGATGTGACGCTGGTCGATCGTGTGTCTTTCGACCTCGCCGAAGGAGAAATCCTGGGTCTGGTGGGCGAAAGCGGCTCTGGCAAAACCATGGCCTGTCGCGGCCTGATGCGCTTGCTGCCGTCGCCCAGCCTGCGGGTGCAGGGCGGTGCGGTGCGCCTTGCCGGCAAGGATCTGTTGCAACTGGATGACGCGGGCATGCGTGCCATACGCGGCGGGCAACTGGGCATGATTTTCCAGAACCCCAGCAGCCACCTCGACCCGTTGATGCGCATCGGCGAGCAGATCGCCGAGGGTATTCGCCTGCATCAGGGCGCGTCGAAAAAAGACGCCCGGCGACTGGCCATCGACGTGCTGCGCCAAGTGGGCATTCCCGATCCCCTGGCGCGGGTCGACAATTATCCGCACGAGTTTTCCGGCGGCATGCGCCAGCGCGCCATGATCGCCGTGGCCTTGGGCTGCAACCCCAAGGTGCTGATCGCCGACGAGCCGACCACCGCCCTGGATGTGACCGTGCAGGCGCAAATCCTGCGCCTGCTGCTGGACCTGCGCGACCAGCGTGGCCTGTCGATCATCATGATCACCCACGACCTGGGCGTGGTGGCGCAAACCTGTGATTCCATCGCGGTGATGTACGCCGGACGCCTGTGCGAGCACGGCAGCAAGTACGACCTGCTGGCCCATCCGCAACATCCCTACACCGCTGGCCTGATCGACTGCCAGCCGGCCCACAGCAGCGGCCACGCCTTGTTGCGCACCATCCCCGGCCAGCCGCCGTTGCTGGATGCGTTGCCCAATGGCTGCCGGTTCAACCCGCGCTGTCCGCAGGTCGGCGCCTTATGTACCGAGTTACTGCCCGAAGGCGCGCGCGTAGCCTGTCACTATCCGCTGGGAGAGCGTCCATGAGCCTGTTGCAGATCAAGGATCTGGAGGTGCGCTTCGCGGCGTCCGGCAGCGGTTTGTTTGGCCTGAACAAGCAGTGGGTGAGGGCGGTGAACGGTGTATCGCTGAACCTGGCGGCGGGCGAAACCCTGGGGTTGGTGGGCGAGTCCGGCAGCGGTAAAAGCACCCTCGGCCGGGCGATCCTGCACCTCAACCCGATCAGCGCCGGGCAGGTGTTGTTCGATGGCGTCGACATGGCCCATGGCAGTGCCATCGACATCGCCCGCCTGCGCCATGAAACGGCGATGATCTTCCAGGACCCCTATGCGGCGTTGAACCCGCGCCACACCATCGGCGAAACCATCGCTGAAGTGCTGCGGGTACAGCGCAAGGTTCCCGCCGAGCGCATCCCGGCGCGTGTCAACGAACTGCTTGATCTGGTCGGCTTGCGCCCCGAACTGGCCAATCGCAAGCCCGGTTCCCTCAGCGGCGGCCAATGCCAGCGGGTGGGCATTGCTCGCGCCCTGGCGGTAGAGCCGCGGTTGATCATCGCCGATGAGTGTGTGGCGGCGCTGGATGTGTCGATCCAGGGGCAGATCATCAACCTGCTGCTGGAACTGCAACAGCGCATGAACCTGGCCATCCTGTTTATCGCCCATGACCTGGCCATCGTGCGGCGCCTGTGCGACCGCGTGGCGGTGATGTACCTGGGCAAGATCGTCGAGGAAGGGCCGGTGGAGGCGGTGTTCAGCGCACCGCGCCATCCGTACACAGCGGCGTTGATCCAGGCGATCCCGGAGATCGATCCCCATCGGCCGTTGCCTGCAGAACCTTTGCTCGGTGAGCCGCCGAGCCCATTGAGTTTACCCACCGGCTGTGCCTTTCACCCACGTTGCCGGTATGCGCGCGCGATGTGTTCCGTGGTGTTGCCGCCTACTCATTTCCTGCACGAGCATCGATACAGTTGCGTGCTTGAAGCACCTTTGCTTTGACCTTTCCCTGCCATTCATGAACAAGGAGTTATGACATGCAATCCCGTCACTTGAAGTTGCTCGCCGCCGCTACGCTTACGGCTTGGTCCCTGACCGCTGGTTTGGCTCAGGCCGCTGGCGTGCTCACCATCGGCTGCCGTGAAGACAGCACCACCTTCGACCCGATCAAAAGTGCCCAAAACCGCGACACCTGGGTGTTCGCCAACGTCTACGACACCCTGGTGCGCGTGGATAACCTGGGCACCAAGATGGAGCCGGGCCTCGCCGAAAGCTGGGACATCTCCAAGGATGGCCTGACTTACACCTTCAAACTGCGCGATGCGAAATTCTCCGATGGCTCGGCGATCACCGCTGAAGACGCGGCGTTCAGCCTGTTGCGCATCCGCGATAACAAAGCCTCGTTGTGGGCTGATCCGTTCAACCTGATCAACACGGCCAAGGCCGCCGACGCGAAAACCCTGGTCGTCACCCTGAAGACGCCGGCCGTGGCTTTCCTCTCGCAACTGGCTTCGCCGACGGTCTCGATCCTGTCGGAAAAAGCCATGACCAAAATGGGCGAAGACGCCTACTCGGAAAACCCGGTGACGTCCGGCGCGTTTACCGTGGAAGAGTGGCGCAAGGGTGATCGGGTGATCCTGAAGAAGAACCCGAACTTCTGGCAGGCCAAGAACGTCAGCCTGGATGGTGTGGAATGGGTCTCGGTGACCGACGACAACACGCGCATGCGCATGGTGCAGAACAACGAACTGGACACGGCGATCTTCGTGCCGTTCTCCCGTGTTGAAGAGCTCAAGAAAGACCAGAACGTGGTGATCCACGCCGACCCGTCCACCCGTGAAGATCACCTGTTGATCAACCACGCCCACGGCCTGCTGGCCAAGCCCGAAGTGCGTCAGGCGCTGGACATGGCCATCGACAAGCAATCGCTGGTCAAGACCGCCACCTACGGTCAGGGCACCGTGGCGTATTCCTACATTCCAAAAGGCTCGCTGTACCACTACGCCAACAATCTGCAACGCCCGTACGACCCGACCGAAGCCAAGAAACTGCTGGCCGCTGCCGGTGCCAAGGATTTGAAGCTGAACTACGTGGTCAACGCGGGCAATGAGGCTGACGAGCAGATTGCGGTGATCATCAAGGACCAACTGGCCAAGGTGGGTGTGACGGCCAACCTGCAGAAGGTCGACCCGACCCAAAGCTGGCAGATGCTGGTGGACGGTGAGTACGATATTTCGGTGATGTACTGGACCAACGACATTCTCGACCCGGACCAGAAAACCACCTTCGTGCTGGGCCACGACACCAACCAGAACTACATGACCCGCTACAAGAACGACAAGGTCAAGGACCTCGTGGCCGCAGCGCGCATCGAGGCCGACCCGGCCAAGCGTGAGCAGATGTATGTCGAACTGCAGAAACTGGCGAAACAGGATGTGAACTGGATCGACTTGTACTATAGCCCCTACATCAACATCTCTCGCAAGAACGTGAGCAACTTCCTGCAGAACCCGCTGGGGCGTTTCACGCTTGAAGAAGTGGTGAAGAACTAAGTTCTAGAGAGCACTGCAATACCAATGTGGGAGGGGGCTTGCCCCCTGCCACATTCAAATCCAGGGCGTGTCAGATGTTACTGCGCGTCAAACGCCTGCCCGTTGATGCCGGTACTGTCCGGCCCCATCAGGTACAGGTACACCGGCATGATTTCTTCCGGCGCCGGCCTTTCCATCGGGTTTTCCCCTGGATACGCCTGGGCCCGCATGCTGGTACGTGTGCCGCCGGGGTTGATGCTGTTGGCCCGCACCGCCGCCACATCTTCAAGCTCATCGGCCAAGGTCTGCATCAAGCCTTCAGTGGCAAACTTCGACACCCCGTAAGCGCCCCAGTACGCCCGGCCCTTGCGCCCGACGCTGCTGGAGGTGAACACCACCGACGCATCCTGGGACAGCTTGAGCAGCGGCAACAAGGTGCTGGTGAGCATGAACATCGCGTTGACGTTGATGTGCATCACCCGCATGAAGTTCTCACCGGACAACTGCTCGATGGGCGTGCGTGGGCCAATGATCGAGGCGTTGTGCAACAGGCCGTCGAGGTGGCCGAACTCCTTTTCGATCATCGCTGCCAGCTCATCGTACTGATGGGGCAGGGCGGTCTCCAAATTGAATGGGATCACCACTGGCTGCGGCCGGCCGGCGGCTTCGATCTCGTCGTACACCTGGGCCAGGTTGGCTTCGGTCTTGCCCAGCAGCAAGACGGTGGCACCATGGGCGGCATACGTCTTGGCCGCCGCAGCGCCAATCCCGCGACCGGCACCGGTCACCAGGATGACCCTGCCTTTGAGCAGTTCTGGACGTGCGGAGTAATCAAACATAAATAGCCTCGACAGAATTCAGCAGCTTATGAACCCCAAATCTGAAAACACTGAAGATCCCCTGTGGGAGGGGGCTTGCCCCCGATGAGGGCCTGTCAGTAATAGGGGTGCGGGCTGGCACACCGCTATCGGGGGCAAGCCCCCTCCCACATTGCATCTTCATAGGGGGCGTTGAATAGTCAGCAACTGCACAGCGCGTTATCCAGCACCTTGCGCAGTTCCAGCGGGTGATCCACCACCACATCCGCTCCCCAATGGCGCGGGTTGTCGTCCGGGTGGATGTAGCCATAGGTCACCGCCGCCGTGCGTGTGCCGGCATCGCGGCCGGACTCGATGTCACGCAGGTCATCGCCCACGAACAACACGCTGGCCGGGTCCAGGCCGAGCATCTTGCACGCCAGGATCATCGGCTCCGGGTCCGGCTTGCTGTTTGTCACGTGGTCCGGACAGATCAGCAAGGCCGAGCGCTCGGCCAGGCCCAACTGCTGCATGATCGGTTCGGCGAAGCGCAGTGGCTTGTTGGTGACTACGCCCCAGACCAGCTTGGCCTTCTCGATGTCTGCCAGCAGCTCGGCCATGCCGTCGAACAGCTTGCTGTGCACCGCGCAGTCCTTCAGGTAGCGCTCCAGGAATTCCTGGCGCAGTTCCTCAAAACCCGGCGACTCCGGGTCCATCGAGAAGGTCACGGCGACCATCGCCCGCGCACCGCCGGAGATTTCATCGCGGATGTGCTGCGGGTTGACCGGTGGCAGGCCACGGTCGGCGCGCATGGCCTGGCAGATGGCGATAAAGTCCGGCGCGGTGTCCAGCAGGGTACCGTCCATGTCGAAGAGAACCGCTCGCAACTTCACAGGCTTACTCCTCGCGCAGAGTCTGGATCATGTAGTTGACGTCAACGTCGTTGGCCAGCTTGTAGTGCTTGGTCAGCGGGTTGTAGGTCAGGCCGATGATGTCCTTGACGGTCAGGCCGGCCTGGCGGCTCCACGCGCCCAGCTCGGACGGGCGGATGAATTTCTTGAAGTCATGGGTGCCGCGCGGCAGCAGCTTCATGATGTATTCGGCGCCGATGATCGCGAACAGGTAAGCCTTGGGGTTGCGGTTGATGGTGGAGAAGAACACCTGGCCGCCGGGCTTGACCATGCGGAAACAGGCGCGGATCACCGAGGACGGGTCCGGCACGTGCTCAAGCATCTCAAGGCAGGTGACCACATCGAACTGCTCGGGCATCTCTTCAGCCAGGTCTTCGGCGGTGATCTGGCGGTATTCCACGCTCACGCCGGACTCCAACTGGTGCAACTGGGCCACGGCCAGCGGCGCTTCACCCATGTCGATGCCCATTACTGTGGCGCCGCGCTGGGCCATGGCTTCGCTGAGAATGCCGCCGCCGCAGCCGACGTCCAGCACCTTCTTGCCGGCCAGGTTGACGCGTTCGTCAATCCAGTTGACCCGCAGCGGGTTGATGTCGTGCAGGGGCTTGAACTCGCTTTCGCGGTCCCACCAGCGGTGGGCCAGGGCTTCAAACTTGGCGATTTCGGCGTGGTCGACGTTGCTCATGGTGCATCCTCTAAATCTGATAAATCGGGTTGTCGGTCCTGGACACGCGGGTCCAGGGCCGGCGTTATTCGGTGTGCCCGCTGATGCGTTTGCCCCAGGCAATGGCCGTGGCGGTCAACTGGTGTTCATCCATGCGGGTCAATTGCCGGTCGTCGAGCAACTGCTTGCCGGCGGCCCAAACGTGTTTCACGCAATCGCGTCCGGTGGCATATATAAGCTGTGAGACCGGATCGTAGATCGGTTGTTGCGCCAGTCCTGACAGGTCGAACGCGACGATATCCGCTGCCTTGCCCACTTCCAGTGAGCCAATCTCGCTTTCCAGGCCCATGGCTCGCGCACCGTTGAGCGTAGCCATGCGCAGTGCACGGTGCGCGTCCAGGGCAGTCGCCGAGCCGGCGACCGCCTTGGCCAGCATCGCAGCGGTGCGGGTTTCACCCAACAAATCCAGGTCATTATTGCTGGCGGCGCCATCGGTGCCGATGGCCACATTGACCCCAGCCTGCCACAGACGCTCCACCGGGCAAAAGCCGCTGG
Organism: Pseudomonas sp. 2822-17; assembly: GCF_002742485.1. Classification (NCBI taxonomy): domain Bacteria; kingdom Pseudomonadati; phylum Pseudomonadota; class Gammaproteobacteria; order Pseudomonadales; family Pseudomonadaceae; genus Pseudomonas; species Pseudomonas sp. 2822-17. Next base: position 49,194 of record NZ_LJRZ01000926.1, on the reverse strand, counting down.
CCAGTTTAAGGTTGGATTCCGGGCAATGGATGACGCTGGTGTTGCTTTCTACCAGTAAAGCCAGGTCGTCCTCGCTGATTTGGGTCATATGAACGGCCTGGAAGCGCGGACCGAGCAGCCCGAGGCGGCCCAGGCGTGCCAGCGGGCGTTCGCCGGTCTGTTCGACGGCTTGCTGCACCTCGAAGGCGGTCTCGTGCACGTGCATATGGATTGCGGCGTCCAGCTCTTCGGCAATTACCCGGACCTTTTCAAGGTTGGCATCGCACACGGTATAGGGCGCGTGGGGGCCGAACGTGATCTTGATGCGCGGGTGGTGCTTGAGGTCGCCGAACAGCTCGATGCCCTGACGGATCGCCTCATCGGCGCTGCTGGCGCCGGGAATCGGGAAGTCGAGGATCGGAATTGCGATCTGTGCACGTATGCCGCTGTTGTGCACGCAATCGCTGGCGACTTTGGGGTAGAAGTACATGTCAGAGAAGCAGGTGATGCCGCCCTTGAGCTGTTCGGCGATGGCCAGGTCGGTGCCATCACGAACGAAGGCTTCATCGACCCACTTGGCCTCGGCGGGCCAGATGTATTTTTCCAGCCAGGTCATCAGGGGCAGGTCATCGGCGAGGCCGCGAAACAGGCTCATCGCCGCGTGGCCGTGGGCGTTGATCAGGCCGGGGCTGAGCAGCATGCCCGGCAGTTCGCGCACTTCGCTGGCCGCCAGCTTCAACGCCGCGGCCCGTGGCCCGATAAAGGCAATGCGCCCATCGCGGATGCCCACGCCATGTTCCTTGAGCACTACGCCAGCAGGTTCGACAGGTACCAGCCAGGTTGGCAGTAGCAGTAAGTCGAGCGGGGCGGCAGTGGAGGTCATCGCAGGCTTCTTCCCGGGCAGCTATAAAAGAAGCGCGAAGTATACCCGAGCGTCCTGGCTGGCGGATCGCTATAATCGGCGGCTTTTGTTCATGAGTGCGGAGTAAGGGATGCGCGATCGACTGTTGGCAGCGGAGAAAGTGAAGGCCATCGATTGGCGTGATGGCACGCTGTACCTGCTCGATCAACGTGCCTTGCCCTCCCAGGAAACCTGGGTGGCCTGCTCCACCGTCGATGACGTCGCTGCCGCCATTCGCGCCATGGTCGTGCGCGGTGCGCCGGCCATCGGTATCAGTGCGGCCTATGGCCTGGTGCTGGCCGCCCGTGATCGCGTTGCCGAGGGCGGTGACTGGCAGGCCGCGTGGGAGGAAGACTACGCGCTGTTGGCCGATACGCGTCCCACTGCGGCGAACCTGTTCTGGGCCCTCAAACGCATGCGTGACCGCCTGGATCGCGTCAAGACACACGCTGACCCGCTGGCTGTCCTGGAAACAGAGGCCATTGCAATCCATGAAAGTGATCGCGAAGCCAATCTGGTGATGGCCCAACTGGGCGTCGAGCGGATTCGCAAGCACCAAGGCAACGCCCAGGCGATCCTGACCCATGGCAACGCCGGCGCATTGGCGACGGGGGGTGTCGGCACGGCCCTCGGGGTGGTGCGTGCCGCCTTTCTTGAGGGGTTGGTCGAGCACGTCTATGCCAATGAAACCCGGCCCTGGCTGCAAGGTTCGCGGCTGACGGCCTGGGAGTTGGCGGGCGAGGGCATCCCGGTTTCGGTGAATGCTGATTCTGCGGGCGCACATATCCTCAAGACCAAAGGCGTGACCTGGGTAATCGTCGGGGCTGACTGCATTGCGGCCAATGGCGATGTGATCGGCCCGATCGGCACGTACCAGTTGGCGGTGTGCGCCATGCATCACGGCGTGCGCTTTATGGTGGTGGCGCCGAGTTCGACTCTGGATCTGATGATGGCCACTGGCGATGATGTTGCGTTGGAAGAACGTGATCCCGGCGAGTTGCTGGACGTGAAGGGTCAGCGCCTGGAAGTGGCTGCTTTTAATCCGGTATTTGATGTGACCCCGGCTGATCTTATTGATGTGATCGTGACCGAGAAGGGGGTTGTCGAGCGGCCGGATACAGCCAAACTGGCCAAGTTGATGTGCCGTAAGCGGTTGCATTGAGGGCCTTGGCGTCTGTGAAAATGCTATCGGGGGCAAGCCCCCTCCCACACTTGGATTGTGAGCACAGTCAAAATGTGGGAGGGGGCTTGCCCCCGATGGGTCTATAAAGTCAACAAAACCCTCGGATCCGATCTCAAAAAATGGCACCACCGCGCCTCTGAGCCCCTCTCGTCTCCCTCACGCCTGTCATCCGTCAAATTACTAGTCTCCATGCGCATCAGGGGGATAGGTGCGTGGCGGCGATTGTGATAACATCCGGCGGTTTCCAGGGCCGCCCCGAGGGGTTGCCTATAACGTGCAGATCCGTGTCATAACTCGTTGATTTGTCGTAAGTCGTTGTCAGGCACTCTGCCGGCAGCGGCGAGCTTCGTTCGTCCCATATGGATGTGACGAGGTTTCACCCGAAAAAGGAATCAGGCTTCTCATGGGCGAACTGGCCAAAGAAATCCTCCCGGTCAATATCGAAGACGAGCTGAAACAGTCCTACCTCGACTACGCGATGAGCGTGATTGTCGGTCGGGCACTGCCTGATGCGCGCGATGGCTTGAAGCCCGTGCACCGGCGTGTGCTGTTCGCGATGAGCGAGCTGGGTAACGACTGGAACAAGCCGTACAAGAAATCTGCCCGTGTTGTCGGTGACGTGATCGGTAAGTATCACCCTCACGGCGACACTGCGGTGTACGACACCATCGTTCGGATGGCCCAGCCGTTTTCCCTGCGCTACCTGCTGGTAGACGGCCAGGGTAACTTCGGTTCCGTCGACGGCGACAACGCCGCGGCCATGCGATACACCGAAGTGCGCATGACCAAGCTGGCACACGAGCTGCTGGCCGACCTGCATAAAGAAACCGTGGACTGGGTGCCGAACTACGACGGCACCGAAATGATCCCGGCTGTCATGCCGACCCGTATTCCCAACCTGCTGGTCAACGGTTCCAGCGGTATCGCCGTGGGCATGGCGACCAACATCCCGCCGCACAACCTCGGTGAAGTCATCGACGGTTGCCTGGCCCTCATCGACAACCCCGAGCTGACCGTCGATGAGCTGATGCAGTACATCCCGGGTCCGGATTTCCCGACTGCCGCGATCATCAACGGTCGCGCCGGCATCATCGAAGCCTACCGCACCGGCCGTGGCCGCATTTACATGCGTGCCCGCTCGATGATCGAAGACATCGACAAGGTCGGTGGCCGCCAGCAGATCGTCATCACCGAACTCCCGTACCAGCTCAACAAGGCGCGCCTGATCGAGAAGATCGCCGAGCTGGTCAAAGAGAAGAAGCTGGAAGGCATCACCGAACTGCGCGACGAGTCCGACAAAGACGGTATGCGCGTCGTGATCGAGCTGCGTCGTGGTGAAGTGCCTGAGGTGATCCTCAACAACCTCTATGCCCAGACCCAGCTGCAAAGCGTGTTTGGTATCAACGTGGTTGCCCTGATCGATGGCCGTCCACGCATCCTGAACCTCAAGGACCTGCTGGAAGCCTTCGTGCGTCACCGCCGCGAAGTGGTCACCCGCCGCACCGTGTTCGAACTGCGCAAGGCCCGCGAACGCGGCCACATCCTGGAAGGCCAGGCGGTTGCACTGTCGAACATCGACCCGGTTATCGCCCTGATCAAAGCTTCCCCGACCCCGTCGGAAGCAAAAGAAGCACTGATCAAGATGCCGTGGGAATCCAGCGCCGTAGTGGCCATGGTTGAACGTGCCGGTGCCGACTCGTGCCGTCCGGAGACGCTGGACCCGCAATACGGTCTGCGCGAAGGCAAGTATTTCCTGTCGCCGGAACAGGCCCAGGCCATTCTGGAACTGCGTCTGCACCGTCTGACCGGCCTGGAACACGAGAAACTGCTGGCCGAGTACCAGGAGATCCTCAACCAGATCGGCGAGCTGATCCGCATCCTCAACAGCGCCGTGCGCCTGATGGAAGTGATCCGCGAAGAGCTGGAAGTGATCCGCGCCGAATACGGCGACGTGCGTCGCACCGAAATTCTCGATGCCCGCCTCGACCTGACCCTGGGCGACATGATCCCGGAAGAAGAGCGCGTGGTGACCATCTCCCACGGCGGCTATGCCAAGACCCAGCCATTGGCTGCGTACCAGGCCCAGCGTCGTGGCGGTAAAGGTAAATCGGCTACTGGCGTGAAGGATGAGGACTACATCGCTCACCTGCTGGTCGCCAACAGCCATACCACGCTGCTGCTGTTCTCCAGCAAGGGCAAGGTGTACTGGCTCAAAACCTACGAAATCCCGGAAGCCTCCCGCGCCGCCCGTGGTCGTCCGCTGGTCAACCTGCTGCCGCTGGACAGTGATGAATACATCACCACCATGCTGCCGGTAGACGAATACACCGAAGGTCACTTCATCTTCATGGCGACTGCCAAAGGCACCGTGAAGAAGACCCCGCTGGAATCCTTCAGCCGCCAGCGCAGCGTGGGCCTGATCGCCCTGGAGCTGGACGAAGGCGACGTGCTGATCTCCGCCGCCATCACCGACGGCGAGCGTGAAGTCATGCTGTTCTCCGACGGCGGCAAGGTCACGCGCTTCAAGGAATCCGACGTGCGTGCCATGGGCCGTACCGCCCGCGGTGTGCGCGGCATGCGTCTGCCGGAAGGGCAGAAGCTGATTTCGATGCTGATCCCGGAAGAAGGCAGCCAGATCCTGACCGCTTCGGCGCGTGGCTATGGCAAGCGTACGGCCATCGGCGAGTTCCCGGAGTACAAGCGTGGCGGCCAGGGCGTTATCGCCATGGTCAGCAACGATCGCAACGGCCGTCTGGTCGGCGCAGTCCAGGTGCTCGACGGCGAGGAGATCATGCTGATTTCCGACCAGGGCACCCTGGTGCGTACCCGTGTGGCTGAAGTGTCGAGCCTGGGCCGTAACACCCAGGGCGTGACGCTGATCAAGCTGGCCAGCGACGAGACACTGGTTGGCCTGGAGCGTGTCCAGGAACCATCGGAAGTGGAAGGTGAAGAGCTGGACGAGGCCGATGCCGAGTTCGCACGTGAGGTAATGGCAAGCGGCGATGATATCGTCGACGAGCCAACCCTCGACGCTGCCGCAGACGAAGAAGAACCGCAGGAATAAGCGGACACACAGGGGGCGGATGAAGATTCGCCCCCTTGTTGTTTGTCCCTTATGAAAGTATTGAAATACCCGTTTATTGCACCACCCCACCAGATCAGAGTGAGATTGGATGTGAGCAAGAGAGCCTATAACTTCTGTGCCGGTCCCGCGGCGCTTCCTGAAGCAGTCCTGCAGCGTGCGCAGGGTGAACTCCTCGACTGGCATGGAAAAGGCCTCTCCGTGATGGAAATGAGCCATCGCAGTGATGAGTTCGTGTCCATTGCGACCAAGGCCGAGCAGGATCTGCGCGACTTGCTGGACATCCCCTCCCATTACAAAGTGCTGTTCCTGCAAGGCGGCGCGAGCCAGCAGTTCGCTCAGATCCCGCTGAACCTGCTACCGGAAGACGGCACGGCCGACTACATCGACACCGGCATCTGGGGTCAGAAGGCTATTGAAGAGGCCTCGCGCTACGGTCACGTCAATGTGGCCGGCACCGCCAAGCCCTACGACTACTTCGCCATTCCCGGTCAGAACGAATGGAAGTTGTCGAAGGACGCTGCCTACGTGCACTACGTGCAGAACGAAACCATCGGCGGCCTGGAATTTGACTGGGTGCCGGAAGTTGGCGATGTGCCATTGGTGTGCGACATGTCTTCGGACATCCTTTCGCGCCCGATCGACGTGTCCAAGTACGGCATGATCTACGCCGGTGCGCAAAAGAACATCGGCCCAAGTGGCATCCTGGTCAACATCGTCCGCGAAGACCTGTTGGGGCGTGCCCGTTCGCTGTGCCCGACCATGCTCAACTACAAGGTCGCGGCCGACAATGGCTCGATGTACAACACCCCGCCGGCGTTTTCCTGGTACCTGTCCGGCCTCGTGTTCGAGTGGCTGAAAGAGCAGGGCGGTGTCGCCGCCATGGGCAAGCTCAACGAAGAGAAGAAGCGCACCCTGTACGACTTCATCGACGCCAGCGGCCTGTACAGCAACCCGATCAACCTGACCGACCGCTCGTGGATGAACGTGCCGTTCCGCCTGGCTGACGACCGTCTGGACAAGCCATTCCTGGCCGGTGCCGACGAGCGTGGCCTGCTGAACCTCAAGGGCCATCGTTCAGTCGGCGGCATGCGCGCCTCCATCTATAACGCTGTCGACATCCACGCGATCAACGCGCTGGTGGCCTACATGGCAGAGTTCGAAAAGGAACACGGCTAATGTCTGAACAAGAGCTCAAGGCCCTGCGTGTACGCATTGACAGCCTGGACGAGAAAGTCCTGGAACTGATCAGTGAGCGTGCGCGATGCGCCCAGGAAGTGGCACGGGTGAAGATGGCGTCCCTGGCTGAAGGCGAAGTGCCGGTGTTCTACCGTCCCGAGCGTGAGGCCCAGGTGCTCAAGCGCGTGATGGAGCGCAACAAGGGGCCGCTGGGCAACGAAGAGATGGCGCGGTTGTTCCGTGAAATCATGTCGTCGTGCCTCGCGCTGGAGCAGCCGCTGAAGGTGGCTTACCTCGGTCCTGAAGGTACGTTTACCCAGGCGGCAGCCATGAAGCACTTCGGCCACGCGGTGATCAGCAAGCCGATGGCGGCCATCGACGAAGTGTTCCGTGAAGTCGCGGCCGGTGCGGTGAACTTTGGCGTGGTACCGGTGGAAAATTCCACCGAGGGCGCGGTCAACCACACCCTGGACAGCTTCCTTGAGCATGACATGGTGATCTGCGGCGAAGTCGAGCTGCGTATCCACCACCACCTGCTGGTGGGCGAGAACACCAAGACCGACAGCATCAGCCGCATCTACTCCCACGCCCAGTCCCTGGCCCAGTGCCGCAAGTGGCTGGATGCCCATTACCCGAATGTCGAGCGCGTGGCGGTGTCCAGCAACGCCGAAGCGGCCAAGCGGGTCAAGGGGGAGTGGAACTCGGCGGCGATTGCCGGCGATATGGCCGCAGGCCTGTACGGCCTGACGCGCCTGGCCGAGAAAATCGAGGATCGCCCGGATAACTCCACGCGCTTCCTGATGATCGGCAGCCAGGAAGTGCCGCCGACCGGCGACGACAAGACCTCGATCATCGTCTCCATGAGCAACAAGCCCGGCGCGCTGCATGAGCTGCTGGTGCCGTTCCATGACAACGGGATTGACCTGACGCGCATTGAGACTCGTCCTTCGCGCAGCGGTAAATGGACCTACGTGTTCTTTATCGACTTCATCGGCCATCACCGCGACCCGCTGGTCAAAGGTGTGCTCGAGAAAATCAGTCAAGAGGCCGTGGCACTCAAGGTGCTGGGCTCTTACCCGAAAGCGGTTTTGTGAGGCGTTAACATGAGTGGCAACTTCCTCGCCCTGGCTCAGCCGGGCGTGCAACAACTGTCGCCTTACGTCCCGGGCAAGCCTGTGGACGAGCTGGCGCGTGAGTTGAACCTGGATCCTTCGAAGATCGTCAAGCTGGCGAGCAACGAGAACCCGCTGGGCCCGAGCCCCAAAGTGCTCGCGGCGATTCGCGAAGAGCTGGCCGAGCTGACCCGTTATCCCGATGGCAACGGCTTTGCCCTCAAGTCGTTGCTGGCGGAAAAATGTCGGGTCGAGCTGAACCAGGTGACGCTGGGCAATGGCTCCAACGACATCCTTGAGCTGGTCGGTCGTGCCTACCTGGCGCCGGGCCTGAATGCGGTGTTCAGTGAGCACGCGTTTGCGGTCTACCCGATCGTCACTCAGGCCGTCGGTGCTGACGCGCGTGTGATTCCTGCCAAGGATTGGGGCCATGACCTGCCAGCGATGCTGGCGGCCATCGATGCCCAGACCCGCGTGGTGTTTATCGCCAACCCGAACAACCCGACCGGCACCTGGTTCGATGAGCAGGCGCTGAACGAGTTTTTGCAGGATGTGCCAGAGCACGTGCTGGTGGTGTTGGACGAGGCCTACATCGAATACGCCGAAGGCGGCGACCTGCCGGATGGCCTGGACTTCCTGGCGGCGTACCCGAACCTGCTGGTGTCGCGCACCTTCTCCAAGGCTTACGGCCTGGCCTCGCTGCGGGTTGGTTATGGCCTGTCCACGGCGGTCGTGGCTGATGTGCTGAACCGCGTGCGCCAACCGTTCAACGTCAACAGCCTCGCCCTGGCGGCGGCCTGTGCAGCGGTGAAGGATGCCGAGTACCTGGAAGAGGGTCGCCGGATCAACGAAAGCGGCATGCTGCAGTTGCAGGCAGGCTTGCATGAGTTGGGCCTGGGCTGGATTCCGTCCAAGGGCAACTTCATCTGCGTCGACCTCGGCCAAGTGGCTGCGCCTGTGTTCCAGGGCCTGTTGCGCGAAGGCGTGATTGTGCGTCCGGTGGCCAACTACGGCATGCCGAACCACCTGCGTATCACTATCGGTTTGCCGGCTGAAAACAATCGTTTCCTGGAGGCGCTGGCCAAGGTTCTGGCTCGTGGTTGATGTCACTGCATTGCAACCTGCTGTGCCTATGATCGGTCGCCTGGTGGTGGTCGGGCTGGGGTTGATCGGCGGCTCTTTCGCCAAAGGCCTGCGTGAAAGCGGGCTGTGTGGCGAAGTGGTCGGCGTCGACCTGGACCCGCAGTCGCGCAAGCTCGCGGTTGAGCTGGGCGTGGTGGATCGCTGTGAAGCAGACCTGGCGCTCGCGTGCCAGGGGGCTGATGTGATCCAACTCGCGGTGCCGATCCTGGCGATGGAGAAGTTGCTGGCAGTGCTGGCTGGCATGGACTTGGGTCAGGCGATTCTTACGGACGTCGGCAGTGCCAAAGGCAATGTGGTGCGCGCGGCGCAACTGGCTTTTGGCGGTATGCCTGCGCGCTTCGTGCCGGGCCACCCGATTGCTGGTTCCGAGCAGAGCGGGGTGGAGGCGTCCAATGCGCAGCTGTTCCGTCGGCATAAGGTGATCCTGACGCCGCTTGAACAAACCGACCCGGCTGCGTTGGCCGTGGTGGATCGTCTCTGGCGCGCGCTGGGAGCGGACGTCGAACACATGCAAGTCGAACGCCACGACGAAGTGCTGGCGGCGACCAGCCATTTGCCGCATTTGCTGGCATTCGGCCTGGTGGATTCCTTGGCCAAGCGCAACGAAAACCTGGACATTTTCCGCTACGCCGCCGGTGGCTTCCGCGATTTCACGCGGATTGCCGGCAGCGACCCGGTGATGTGGCACGACATCTTCCTTGCCAATCGCGAAGCGGTGTTGCGCACCCTGGACACCTTCCGCAGTGACCTCGACGCGCTGCGCGATGCGGTCGATGCGGGTGATGGTCATCAGTTGTTGGGCGTGTTCACCCGTGCGCGGGTGGCGCGTGAGCATTTCAGCAAGATCCTGGCGCGGCGTGCCTATATGGAAACCGCTGTGAACGTCGATGAGCTGGCCTTTCTCGCCAATCCGGGCGGCCGCTTGAGCGGGCGTATCCGGGTGCCGGGTGACAAGTCGATCTCCCATCGGTCGATCATGTTGGGCTCATTGGCTGATGGCGTGACCGAGGTTGAAGGTTTTCTTGAGGGCGAAGATGCCCTGGCGACCTTGCAGGCGTTTCGCGACATGGGTGTGGTCATTGAAGGCCCGCACCATGGGCGCGTGATCATTCATGGCGTGGGCTTGCATGGCTTGAAGCCAGCGCCGGGGCCGATTTATCTGGGGAACTCGGGCACGTCCATGCGGCTGTTGTCCGGGTTGCTGGCGGCGCAACGCTTTGACAGCGTGCTGACAGGCGATGCGTCGTTGTCCAAGCGGCCGATGAGCCGGGTGGCCAAGCCGCTGCGGGAAATGGGCGCAGTGATCGAGACCGCGCCGCAAGGGCGTCCGCCGCTGACCATTCGTGGCGGGCAGTCGCTTAAAGGCTTGGACTACGCGTTGCCGATGGCCAGCGCCCAGGTCAAATCCTGCTTGTTGCTGGCCGGGTTGTATGCCGACGGCAAAACTGCAGTGACCGAGCCTGCACCGACCCGCGATCATACCGAGCGCATGTTGCGCGGTTTTGGCTATCCGGTGCTGGTGGAGGGCGCTACTGCGTCGGTTGAATCGGGACATGCACTGACGGCTACCCATATTGAAGTGCCAGGGGATATTTCCTCTGCTGCGTTTTTCCTGGTGGCGGCGTCGATTGCCGAGGGTTCCGAGCTGCTGCTGGAGCATGTCGGCATCAACCCTACTCGCACCGGGGTAATCGATATCCTGCGGCTGATGGGCGCAGATATCACCCTGGAAAACCAGCGCGAAGTCGGTGGTGAGCCTGTCGCAGACCTGCATGTGCGTGCTGCGTCGCTGAAGGGTATCAAGATCCCAGAAGCCCTTGTGCCATTGGCCATCGATGAATTTCCAGTGTTGTTTATTGCGGCGGCCTGCGCAGAGGGTCGGACCATTTTGCGTGGGGCTGAGGAGCTGCGCGTAAAGGAGTCTGACCGTATCCAGGTGATGGCCGACGGTCTGCTGGCGCTGGGCGTGAAGTGTGAAGCCACCTCCGATGGGATTATCATTGACGGCGGCCTGATGGGCGGGGGTGAAGTTCATGCCCAGGGTGATCACCGGATTGCCATGGCGTTCAGCGTAGCGTCCCTCAGGGCGACTGCGCCGATTCGTATCCGTGACTGCGCCAATGTTGCTACGTCTTTTCCGAATTTTCTTACACTGTGTGCCCAAGTCGGCATCCGTGTTGCCCAAGAGGCTCAATTGTGAATATCAAATCACCGGTGATTACCATCGACGGGCCAAGTGGCTCGGGCAAAGGCACGATCGCCGGCATCCTGGCCAAGCGCCTCGGCTGGTGCCTGCTGGATTCCGGCGCGCTGTATCGCCTGCTGGCATTTGCCGCACGCAACCATGGCGTGGACCTGACCAACGAAGAATCCTTGAAACTCCTGGCGGCGCACCTTGATGTGCAGTTCGTCGGGGCGACGGAAGGTCATCCTCAGCGCATTATCCTGGAAGGGGATGATGTGACGGATGACCTGCGTAACGAACAAGTGGGTTCCTGGGCCTCCCAGATCGCCGCGCTGCCGGCGGTGCGCGACGCGTTGCTGCAGCGTCAGCGGGCTTTTCAGGAGCCACCGGGCCTTGTGGCAGATGGTCGTGACATGGGCACGGTGGTGTTTCCCGAGGCGCCGCTGAAGATTTTCCTCACCGCCAGCGCCGAGGAGCGGGCACGCCGCCGTTACTTGCAGTTGAAGGGCAAAGTCGATGGTGTTAGTCTGTCGAGTCTGCTAGATGAGATCCGTGCACGCGATGAGCGTGATACCCAGCGCGCAGTAGCCCCGCTCAAGCCGGCGGCTGATGCCATACAGCTGGATTCCACGGAGTTGTCCATCGAGCAGGTGCTGGAACGCATCATGAGTGAAATCGCCATTCGCGATATCGCCGGGTGATCAAGAAGGCCGCAGGGGACCAGTCATAGTCCTGCGGTGGCTTCTTTTAACTGAAACTGACCCACACCGTCTGGGGTGTGGAGATGGGCGTATTATTCGCCCTTATCAACAGGAATTAAAATGAGCGAAAGCTTTGCGGAACTCTTTGAAGAAAGCCTAAAAACCCTGAACCTTCAGGCAGGCTCCATCATCACCGGTGTTATCGTTGATATCGATTACCAAGCTCGCTGGGTAACCGTTCACGCTGGTCTGAAGTCTGAAGCTCTGATCCCGCTGGAACAGTTCTACAACGATGCTGGTGATCTGACAATCAATGTCGGTGACGAAGTTCACGTTGCTCTGGACTCGGTTGAAGACGGTTTCGGTGAAACCAAGCTGTCCCGTGAAAAAGCCAAGCGCGCTGAATGCTGGATTGTTCTCGAAGCAGCCTTCGCAGCTGAAGAAGTGGTCAAGGGCGTTATCAACGGTAAGGTTAAAGGCGGCTTCACTGTCGACGTTAACGGCATCCGTGCGTTCCTGCCAGGTTCTTTGGTCGACGTTCGTCCTGTGCGCGACACCACGCACCTGGAAGGCAAAGAACTCGAATTCAAGGTCATCAAACTCGACCAGAAGCGCAACAACGTTGTCGTTTCCCGTCGCAGCGTCCTGGAAGCAGAGAACTCCGCCGAGCGTGAAGCTCTGCTGGAATCCCTGCAGGAAGGCCAACAAGTCAAAGGTATCGTCAAGAACCTCACCGATTACGGCGCATTCGTCGATCTGGGTGGCGTCGATGGCCTGCTGCACATTACCGACATGGCTTGGAAGCGTATCAAGCATCCTTCCGAAATCGTCAACGTTGGCGACGAGATCGATGTCAAGGTTCTGAAGTACGATCGTGAGCGTAACCGCGTTTCCCTGGGCTTGAAGCAGCTGGGCGAAGATCCATGGGTTGCTATCAAAGCTCGTTACCCAGAAAGCACCCGCGTAACCGCGCGTGTTACCAACCTGACCGACTACGGCTGCTTCGCTGAGCTGGAAGAAGGCGTGGAAGGCCTGGTGCACGTTTCCGAAATGGACTGGACCAACAAGAACATCCACCCTTCGAAAGTCGTACAAGTCGGCGACGAAGTGGAAGTTATGGTTCTGGACATCGACGAAGAGCGTCGTCGTATCTCCCTGGGCATCAAGCAGTGCAAATCTAACCCATGGGAAGATTTCTCTGGCCAGTTCAACAAGGGCGATAAAATCTCCGGCACCATCAAGTCGATCACCGATTTCGGTATCTTCATTGGTCTGGACGGCGGCATCGACGGCCTGGTTCACCTGTCCGACATCTCCTGGAACGAAGTTGGCGAAGAAGCTGTTCGTCGTTTCAAGAAGGGCGACGAGCTGGACACCGTTATCCTGTCGGTTGACCCAGAGCGCGAGCGCATCTCCCTGGGTATCAAGCAACTGGAAAGCGATCCGTTCTCCGAGTACGTTCAAGAGAACGACAAAGGCGCCATCGTTAAAGGCACTGTGAAAGAAGTTGACGCCAAAGGCGCCATCATCGTCCTGGCCGACGATATCGAAGCGACTCTGAAAGCCTCCGAAATCAGCCGTGACCGCGTTGAAGACGCGCGCAACGTTCTGAAGGAAGGCCAGGAAGTAGAAGCCAAGATCATCAGCGTTGACCGCAAGAGCCGCGTGATCCAACTCTCCATCAAGTCGAAAGATGAAGTTGAAGAGAAAGAAGCTATCCAGAGCCTGAAATCCGCTCCGGAAGCTGCAACTGGCGAGACCACCATGGCCTCCCTGCTGCGCGAAGCAATGGCTAAGCAGAACTAAGTTCTGTAAAGCTGTAAAAAGGGCGACTTCGGTCGCCCTTTTTTGTGCCTGAAATTCGTTGAATCAACAAGTGAGAACCAAGGCCTACAGCTCAGTGTCAGAGCTGACTATAGTCTTGATAAAAGCACTCTCCTGTTGCTGTTTTAATAAGGTTCCCAATGAACAAGCTTGTCGTAGTGTTCTTAGTGGTAATGCTTGCAGGCTGCTCCGCCACCAGCGCCAAAACTCACGCCAGGCGCGGCGTCAGCGGGATTGAAGTCGACTGCTCGGGACTTGGCAATCATTGGGAGAGATGCGAGCAGCGCGCCGCCCGCGAATGCAAGATGCAAGGCTACAAGGTCATCACCAGGTCAAGCGAGGCCAAGGATGAGGAGGGCGACTACCTGTTCGGCTGGAACCCGGCTGGGGCAGTTACTCGCACGATGCTTGTGATCTGCAATTAAGCGCATTACGTGTTCGCCACGAGTGCTTATTCAGCCAGCAGATAAGTTGATGCATGGGCTGTTCAAATTCATCAAGTCATGCTAAAACCTTCGAAGCGCTTTTCCTAGCTGCTTGAAAAAGAAGGGAAAAATATGACGAAGTCGGAGTTGATCGAACGAATTGTCACCCATCAAGGGCTGCTTTCATCCAAGGATGTGGAGCTGGCTATCAAGACCATGCTTGAGCAAATGTCCCAATGTCTGGCTACCGGCGATCGGATTGAGATTCGCGGGTTTGGGAGCTTTTCGCTTCACTATCGCGCGCCGCGGGTTGGGCGAAATCCCAAGACCGGGCAGTCTGTGAGTCTTGATGGTAAGTTCGTGCCTCACTTCAAGCCAGGCAAGGAGTTGCGGGATCGGGTGAACGAAGACGAAGAAGAGGGCGTCTGAGTGTTTTTGGATAGGGGGAAAAGTTATGAGTGGGGTTAAGCGCGTTTTGTTGGTGTTGACCATTCTGGCGTTTGTCTTGGTGACCCTTGCGTTTGTGCTTGAGAATCAGCAGGGCGTCGCGCTGTCGTTTTTGGGTTGGAGTAGTGCGCAGTTACCCGTGGCGGTGTTTGTAACGCTGGCGTTGATTGCGGGCATGCTGATTGGACCGTTGCTCGGTGGAGTGATCAGGCTTGCGGGGCGTCGTAAACAAGGTTTATAGCCCTTGGATGCATACCCCGCTCAACCCTGATCTGCCTGCGGCCAGTGAACGCAGTTGCTCGTCCATCACATCCAGCGGTTCTGCCAAGTCATGAGGCTGGTCGTTTACGCAATTCGTAGAGCTTGAATGGCAGTTTGAACAGCAGCATCAGTATGTTGGTGTAGAGCCCATTCGTGCGACAGGCATTAACGATTTCCAGGTTCAACTTCAAGCTGCTCCTTAGTCCAGCTGTACTGGCGCCTCCTGATCGCATCCGTACCAGCACTTGATTAATATAAGAATACTTGAGGGCGTGCACCTTAAACAGTCGTACAAAAAACTCGTAATCCGCAGAAATCCTGTACTTCAACGAGTACTGGCCGACGACGTTGTAAGCTGATTTACGAATGAATGTCGCCGGATGAGGTGGCATCCATCCAAAGCGCAACTTCCATGGTGCAAAGCGGTTTGCGCGGTAAAAGCGTGTCACTTTGTGCAGGTCGGTTGGATTGACAAAAACCACATCGCCAAACACCGCATCGCTCTCTGGGCGACGTTCGAATGCTTTCGCCACAGACGAAAGACTGGTGGTGCTTTCATAAAAGTCATCGGAATTCAAAATGCCGACCACGGCACCGGTAGCCATGGCTACACCTTTATTCATTGCATCGTAGAGGCCCTTGTCCGGCTCGCTGACAAAGCGACGGATACGGTCTCCATAAGATTCGACAATCGCCTGCGTCCCGTCCCTTGAGCCGCCGTCCACAACGATGTATTCGATATCACCATAGTCTTGTGAAAGAACGGACTCAATCGTGTCTCGAATGGTGCTCGCGCTGTTAAAACAGACTGTAATAATTGATAACTTCAAGACAACCTCTTATGTACGACCATACAGGTCTTCGAAGCGTACGATATCGTCTTCACCCAAATAGGAGCCGGACTGCACTTCAATCAGCTCCAGGGGTATAACGCCAGGGTTCTCCAGCGTGTGGACCTGACCAATAGGGATATACGTCGACTGGTTTTCAGTGACCAGATAAGTTTTCTCACCATTGGTAACCCGGGCGGTGCCACTCACGACAATCCAGTGCTCAGCTCGATGGTGATGCATCTGCAGTGATAGCTTCGCGCCTGGATTAACGGTGATGCGCTTCACTTGGTAGCGGCTGCCATTATCAATGGAATCGTACATCCCCCAAGGCCGATAGACTTCACGATGATCAAGGGATTCGCATCGGCCTTCGGCTTTCAATCGATCAACGATCTTCTTGACGTTCTGCACTTGGCTTTTGTGGGCGACCAGGATGGCATCCTTGGTTTCCACGATCACCAGGTCCTCAACACCTACGGTGCTCACCAGGCGACTCTGGGAATGTACGAATGTGTTGTGGGTCTGTTCGACCAGAACGTCCCCGTTGCACACGTTGCCTTGTGCGTCCTTCTTGCCAACCTCCCACAGCGCTGCCCATGATCCAATATCGCTCCAGCCGGCATCGAGCGGTACGACGACAGCGTCAGCCGTTTTCTCCATTACCGCATAATCGATCGACTCCGACGGACACGCTGCGAAGGCCTCTTTGCCGACACGCGTGAAATGCATATCTTGGGCACCCACTGAGATAGCGCTGCGACAAGCTGCGAGGATGTCCGGACGGAATTTTGCCAACTCTTCCAGGTACCTGCCCGCGCGGAACATGAACATGCCACTGTTCCAGAGATAGTTTCCGCTGGAAAGGTAAGCGCGTGCAGTTTCTTCATCAGGCTTCTCGACGAAGCGCGCGACCTCGAATCCGGCGGCGTTGACGCTATTACCCTTTTCGATATAGCCATAACCTGTTTCCGGCTGAGTCGCCACAATACCGAAGGTCACCAACTTGCCGTCGAGCGCCAGGGGAAGCGCTTTGTGGATGCACGCTTGGAATGCGGCGACATCCTGGATCAGGTGATCGGCTGCCAGTACCAGCAAGAGCGGATCCTGCCCGTCGACGCACGATTGCAGTGCTGCCAGTGCGACCGCTGGAGCCGTATTGCGCCCCACGGGTTCCAGCAGGATGTTGGCGCTTTCCAGGCCCAGTTGCCGAAGCTGTTCGGCGGCCAGGAATCGATGTTCTTCGTTGCAGATTAATCGGGGGACATCGACTTCAAGTCCTTCCAGGCGCTTGATTGTGGCCTGCAACATGGACAGCTCGCTGTCAGCCAGGCAAAGAAACTGCTTGGGGTTGAGCTGACGCGAAAGCGGCCAAAGGCGTGAGCCAGAACCGCCGGCCATAATTACCGGAATCAACATTTATTCTTCCCTTGCGTTCAATTCGTTGGTCACGCCGACAGACGGTTTTAAAGCGATATCCAGCATGGTCTTCGCGACGCTCTCCCAATCTTTAGGGATCGTTTTCAACTGTTCTGTCCAGTCAGGCCAGTAGCCTGTCGAGAGTTTTGCGTGCAGTTCGTTTACCGCATCTTTCAACGAGTCTGCGCTATTGGCTTGAAAGTATATCGCCTCGTCGCCACATAAAACCCGCGCATAAGGCAGGTCCGGACATACGATGGGCAGGCCTGCAAACATGGCTTCCACAAGTGGAAACCCATAACTTTCATCCGTTGAGAGAAACAGTAGCGCATCCACTCGGTTGTAGGCATCAATCATCTGTTGCGCAGTCAGTGTGCCCAGGCAGTGAAGCCATGGAAGATTGGGTGCTGGATTGCTTTTTTCGTCGAGCGTTATAGCAAGGCGCGCCAAGGGCCACTGTGCAGCCTGGCGGTCATCAATGCTGGCAAGCAGCTTGTGATTTTTATGCGGATATCCGGCTGCGGGATAGATCAGGTGCAGCGGATCACCCTCGGCCGTGATGCGCCCGGTGCGTTTGATTCCGGCGTTCAACAACCATGCAGGAACAGGTTGTGCCACAACGTGTACGCGCGAGTGCAGGGACGGGTACGACTTGATAAGAGCGTCACGCATCAATGTAGTTTGGACGATAAACGCCTGCGCGTATTTGATGTTGGACCGAAACACCCATCTGAGTAGTGCCTGCTTCATTTTTCCAAGGCGCCAAGAGAATTTTTCCGGGCGCAAGAGGTGGGGTGTTTGAACAAAAACCGTCTGTTGGCTCGTGCAACGAATGGGCAGGTCGCCCATGACCAGAAGCGGAAGCTCCCCACTAAAGCGCTGTCCTAAAAACAGGCACTCCGCCAAGCGTGATAGCGAATTGGGAAGGTAGCGACGGTAACGTGTCAAGGCGACTGACGTGTCGTTATTCTGATAAGACGATAAGTCTCCCTTGTCGGGCAGATAAACCTCGACAACGCGTACGGTTTTATTCCTCTCCAGGGCGGGCAGCAATGACTTGATCAATTGCACCGCGCCCAGTCCGGCAATGTTGGTCAGGTGAAGACGAACAGCATCTTGTCTCATGGCGATGATTATTCCAGATACCAAGGAGAGATAACGGCAGCTTTGCTTTGGGGATTGGCGCGAATAACGGCCAGCATGTAGCGGGCCGCGACCTCCGGTTGAATGGCCGCAGCAGCACGGGATGTGGCAGCGCGCATGGTAAGCAGGCGTGTGCGGTCGGTGTGCAATGCACTGATGAGCGATTCCAGAGAATCCGGATCATCGGCCACGAATACGTCCCCGGCACCAAATGTCTCCACCAGAACCCGAGCGCCTACCTGATCGCTGCAGATCACAGGAACGCCCGCGCACAACGCTTCATTCACCACGACTCCCCAGCCATCATAACGACTAGGCAAGACCAAGATGTCGTACTCGGACACTACTTTCTGGGTCATGCCGAACGGGATTGTCCCGCGCAAGTGAATCCTGTCGCTGTCGAAGGCAAGCAGCGTGGAGTCGCCAGGGCCGTAGATATCCAGAATGATCGGCGCTTTAGAGCGGGTAACGGCTTCAATGAGCAGATCGATGCCTTTGCGCGCGATCAATGCGCCGACAAAGACAATTCTTAATGTCGTGTCGTCTTCACCGGGGTCTTTTGAATTCGACGCGAGTGCCCCGATGGCCGGAACAAAGTAGCCGAAAGGAAACAGTTTGTTTTTTGCTATCCCCGACGTTGAGTATTGTTCAATCGCCTTTGCCGAGATTGTAAAGACTCCGGATATATGTCGCTTGAGCAGCGCCGTGTACAGCCTGTAAAGACAAGGGCGTAACGCTGCCTTGAGCTTTTCGCGTGTGCGCAGCTTATCGTTGAAGTAGCCTTGGGCAATCGGGGAGTACGGCTCCGAGATGATGTAGAACTCCACTCGAAACAGGACGGCCAGCATCAGGCAGTAGAGCATTTTCAGATTCTGAAATGCGCTGCCGAACAGGTGGACTTCATGTCGGTGCTCGCGCATTTTCCGGTAGCAGTAAAGCATCCCGCCGCGCTGCGGTATCAGTCGACGTTCTATCGACGTTACCTGAGTGTCTTGCCAACCCTGAGCGCGACGGGTCGCATCTTCCATCGTCAGCACATAAGCCAGGAGCGGTGTCTGTGCTTGCTGGGACAGTGCTTCATACGTAAACGCCTGATGATCCGTCAGGACCGGTTGCCAGGTAATGAATAGAGGCTGCTTTGTCATGAGCGCTCACCCCATATAAAACCTAGCACTGCCTGACCAGCCAGTTGTGGAGAACATCGAGTCACGACGGCCTCTGTGCCCCTGAGGGCGCATGCCAGTGTTTGCCCTGGTTCCTCGACGACGCTGCGAAGCAGGTCGGCCAGCGCCTTTGGGTCATTGCGTGTCAGGTACAGCGCCCCCGAGCCCAATACCGCGCGCACATCGCTGATGTCTGTACTCAATACCAGCAAGCCTGCCTCGGCGAATTCAATAACCTTGGAAGGGAAGGTTGTGTCAGCCAGAGGGCCACCCACCGGCTTCAGCGCCAGGCCTACGTTGCATCGATGGAGTATCTCGGCGTACTCAATATCGGTGGTGCGCCCGTGCACCGTCACTCTGGGGGGCGCGCCTTCATTGGCCAGCTCCCGGAGGGCTTCGAGTGACTCACCTTTGCCGGTCACTTCAAATTGCAGGCTGTGTACCCACGCGTCGGAGTCCTGGCGAAGCAGGCGGATGGTATCAATCAGCAGATCCGCACCGGTATCGGCATTGAGCGTACCGGCCATCAGGACTGATTGCGGGTTGGCACTCGATTTAACGCCAAATGTCTTTGTAGAGGTCGCGCCATAATAACAATGGACTGGACGAATGCCGGTCATGCCTGCCAGCGCGCTGCACGCCAGCAATGCGCCATCTGGACAAAGGCGGTCGTACAGCCAGGTAATAGAGCGCCCCAGTAGTGCTTTCAGCGCACCGCTGTTCTGGCCCGCGACTTCTCCGTCCTCAAGGTCAAGGAAGCGTTTGTAGCCGCTGACGGATGCTGCTATCAGCAAGGGAAGATAAGCACTCATGCGGTTGTAAAAAATCACCGCTTTCTTCGGGCTTGACGAAAGTCGGAGCAGGGCGCCGATCAGAAAGAACAATGAGAGAAACTGGGAAAAAAACCGAACATGTGAAAACGGCGCGTACACGACGGGCACGCCCGCCACCCGCCTGACTGTGCGGGGGAAATAGTTGAAGGAGCCGTTGGCGCGTCCTCGCCCAAGGCTCAGGATGCAGGGGCGTGCGCCTGCTTCGCGTAATGCCTGGCAGAGCATAAGCACCTTGCGGGAGGCGGCAGGGCTATCACTGACAATGCCCCTCTCAAGGCGAGTCTTGTCATCCAGCGCATTGCACACTACCAGGACCAGCGGGCGCTTCATGGCAGTTGTCTCTTAGCGACTGCCGGCACGCCAGCGACCAGCGTATGGGCGGGAACGTCGCGTGTCACCACGGCTCCGGCGGCAACGATGGCACCGTCACCAATGGTGACGCCCCCCAAAATGATGCTTTTGGCGCCAATCCAGCAGCCGTCACCCACCACAATGGGGCGTGCTGTTCCGGTGCCTGCGCGTCGCTCACGGGGTCCGAGTTCGTGGCTGCCGACGATAAATTCAACGCCATGTCCCATGTCGCAGCGGGAGCCGATTTGGATATCGGCTTCTTGATGGGTATGAAACACCACCCCAGGGCTAAGCCAGGTGCCTTCGCGGATGATCAGGCGTCCCCGGCCATAGATCCATCCACGCCCGCAGAACTTGACGTCCGGGTGCATCTCGATGCCTGCCCAGCGCAGAAGCGCCGATCGGGCGGTAAACAGACGCGATGGAGGGAGGAGCGACAGAATGATGTTGATTAGGTGTCTGATCATAGGTACCGACTAAGCCTCGACCGGGAGCGCCCCGGTCAGAGACTGTTGCTTCCTGCAGAGTAGGAATTGAGGTGAGAGAGGTGCATTGAGTGGCTCCAGGATGAACCATCCCACGCACCTTTTACTAACGCGAACGCACGCGCAAAGCATTCTCGGAAAACCAGCTATAGGCGTCCCTCAGTCCATCTTCGAGGGTGATTGTCGCTTCCCAACCCAACTGCTTCAGGCGGGAGACGTCCATCAGTTTTCTTGGGGCACCGTCCGGCTTGCTCGCATCAAAGCTCAGGCGGCCCTTGAACCCGGTGACCTTGGCGATGGTCTGAGCCAGCTCACGGATGGTGCAGTCCTCACCCGTCCCGACGTTGATATGAGAGAGCATAGGCTGGGTATGGGCGCCATATAGCTCAGGGCTCAATTCCATGATATGGACGGATGCACTTGCCATGTCATCGACATGCAGGAACTCACGCATCGGCGAACCGCTGCCCCAGATCACGACTTCTTCGACATTCTGCTCGGTGGCATCGTGAAAGCGACGCAGGAGAGCAGGAATGACGTGAGAGTTTTCTGGATGGAAGTTGTCGTTCGGCCCATACAAGTTGGTAGGCATGGCGCTACGATAATCACGGCCATATTGACGGTTGTAGCTTTCGCACAACTTGATCCCGGCAATTTTTGCGATTGCGTATGGCTCGTTGGTAGGCTCAAGCACGCCGGTCAGCAAGGCCTGTTCAGCCATGGGCTGTTGAACCTTGACCGGGTAAATGCAGGACGATCCTAGAAACAGCATCTTCTGCACATCATGTTGATGTGCAGCGTGGACGATGTTGGCCTGCATGGTCAGGTTTTCATAAATGAACTCGGCCGGGTAGGTGTTATTGGCATGGATGCCCCCCACCTTGGCGGCTGCCATATAGACCTGCTCAATCTTGTTCTCGGCAAAAAACGCGGCGACCGAGTGCTGATCCAGGAGATTCAATTGAGCCCTGTCTCGGGTCACAATATTTGTGTAACCCAACGCTTGCAGGCGACGGACAATGGCCGAACCGACCATTCCTTTATGGCCGGCAACAAAAACACACTCGCTCAATTGGCGTGACATCCTAGTTCTCCAGCGACACCGGCAGATCGTAACCATGGTTCTTCAGCAGCGCATGACGCTGGGCGACTTTGAGATCTTCGCGAACCATCTCGGCACACATTTCCTGTGCGGTGATTTCCGGTACCCAACCCAGCTTGGTCTTCGCTTTGGTCGGATCACCCAGCAGGGTTTCAACCTCAGCGGGACGGAAGTAGCGCGGGTCGACGCGAACCAGTGTGTCCCCGACCTTGAGTGCTGGGGCGTTGTCGCCAACGATGGACTCGATAATGGCGCATTCGTCCACGCCGGTCCCTTCAAAGCGCAGGGTCAGGCCGAGTTCGGCTGCAGACCAGCGAATGAAGTCACGAACGGAATATTGCACGCCTGTCGCGATCACGAAATCTTCAGGGGTATCCTGTTGCAGCATCATCCACTGCATGCGGACGTAGTCCTTGGCATGTCCCCAGTCGCGCAGTGCATCCATGTTGCCCATGTACAGGCACTGTTCAAGGCCCTGGGCGATGTTTGCCAGGCCGCGCGTGATCTTGCGGGTCACGAACGTTTCGCCGCGGCGTGGAGATTCGTGGTTGAACAGAATCCCGTTGCAGGCGTGCATGCCGTAGGCTTCACGGTAGTTGACCACGATCCAGTAGGCGTAGAGCTTTGCTACCGCGTAAGGCGAGCGCGGATAGAAGGGTGTGGTTTCTTTTTGAGGCGTTTCCTGCACCAGTCCGTAGAGTTCTGAAGTGGAGGCCTGGTAGAAGCGGGTTTTTTTCTCCAGCCCGAGCAGGCGGATTGCTTCAAGAATGCGCAATGTTCCCATTGCATCGACATCGGCGGTGTATTCAGGCGATTCGAAGCTTACCGCTACGTGGGACTGCGCGCCCAGGTTGTAGACCTCGTCAGGCTGCACTTCCTTGATGATACGGGTCAGGTTGGACGAATCGGACAAGTCGCCGTAATGCAGGATAAAGCGCTGGTTATCAACATGCGGGTCCTGGTAGATGTGATCAACGCGCTGGGTGTTGAAGGACGATGCACGTCGCTTGATGCCGTGGACCTCGTAGCCTTTTTCCAACAACAACTCAGCCAGATAGGAGCCGTCCTGGCCGGTGATCCCGGTGATCAGCGCTTTTTTCAGGGTCATGTCTACGTCCTAGAATTCTTTGAATATGTAGTTAAATTGCATTTAGCATGCTGGTAATGATATCGGTCATCGTCGACTTTGCCTTCCAGCCCAGAACGCGTTCGGCCTTGGCAGGGTCCGCGCGACTGATCAGCAGGTCTGTTGGCCGGAAGAACTCCTGCGATTGGTCGACATAGTCCGTCCAGTCGAGTCCCAATTGTGTGAATGCTTCAGCAACGAATGCTTCAAGTGTGTGCGTCTGGCCGGTGGCGATCACGAAATCACTCGGTTCATCGCACTGCAGCATGCGCCACATGGCATCGACGTACTCTGATGCCGCTCCCCAGTCACGAGCAATATCCAACCGTCCAAGCGTCAACCGTTCGCCCGAACCCGCAGCAATGCGCTTGGCCGTACTTATAATTTTTTGTGTAACAAACCTGGATGGGCGTAATTCGGATTCGTGATTGAACAGGATACCCGTACACGCAAAAAGATTATAAGCCTCACGATAATTATCGACTAGCCAGAAAGCAGATGATTTAGCCACCGCATAAGGGCTGCGGGGATGGAATGTGGTGTTCTCTGACGCCGGTTCACCATTCGTGTCGCCGAAGCATTCGCTGGAACCCGCTTGGTAAAAGCGAATGGGCCGCTCGGTCATCCGGCAGGCCTCAAGCATGTTCAGCGTTCCAAGGGTGATGCTTTGGATGGTTTCGGCGGGCTGTTCAAATGACAATCCGACAGACGACTGCCCGGCGAGAAAATACACTTCGTCAGGCTGGCTGCGTTTCAGCGCCATGAATACACTGCGAAAGTCTTCTGGCACCATCGACAACAATTTCACCTTCGAGACAATACCCAGTCGCTTCAGGTTGGCGAATGAAGAGCCCTGAGCGTCTCGCGAAGTCCCCCAGACGGTATAGCCCTTTTCGAGTAGGAGCTTTGCCAGATAAACACCGTCCTGACCACTCACGCCACAAATCAGGGCTGTTTTTTCTGAGTATTCCAAAAAATCACCTTTATAAGGACTTGTAGATCGAGAGTGTTTCCTGGGAGCAGCGCTGCCAGGAAAACTGCTTCAACCGCTCACGGCCACGCTCAATCAATCTCGCGATTTCACTGTCAGAGTAAACCACTCTTTCTATCGCTCCGGCCATTTCGTCGCCATTGAGTGGGTCGAACAAGGCCCCGGCATCGCCGATGACTTCGGGCATTGAACTTGTACCGCTGCTGATGACGGGGCAGCCGTGCGCCATGGCCTCCAGTGGTGGAAGACCGAAACCCTCATAAAGAGAGGGATAGACGAAGGCTTTGGCGCCTTCGTAAAGTTGACCGAGGACCGCGTCATCACCGCCGACCTGGCGTACCTGTCCGGCGGCAAAACCTAACCGTTGAACCTGCTCCAACTCGCTTGGCGAAAAGGCACCGCCGCCGAAGGCGACAATATCAAAGTCGGCCTTGAGGCGTTTCGAGTGGGAAACCGCATTCAGTAAGCCGGAGAAGTTTTTGTAACCGTGTCGACTTCCGACATACAACAGATAAGGCTTGACGGGCGAGGCGGCCGTTTCCCGGGCGCAGGGTTTGAACTGCTCGAACCCCAGGTGTGCCACCGATAGTTTGCTTTCGGGCACCGAGAACAGTTTCATCAGGTCCTGGCGGGTGCTCTCCGAAATGCAGATGACATGATCCGCTCGCTCAACGGCGCGTCGCTTTAACGCCGTTGTCTGGTCCCGGGCGGAGAAATTCTCGGGGAACAGTTCGTGAATCATGTCGTAGACAGTCAGTACGATCGGGCAGCCCTTCGGGGCAGCGCTGAAACGTGAAAAATAGGTTTCATGCACAACCTCAGGCTTCCAGGCACGCATGGCGCGCTGACCCAGCAGGTGGTTGTAGATCAGCGCCAGCCGCGTCGTACGAGGCGGGTACTGTTCGGCTTTCTGGCCGTGGACAATGCCCTCGGGCAGGTCGTTGAGATAAAAGTTGCGGTGAAGCGGCGAGAAAATGCCCACCTCGTTGTCGGTGATGGCCATCTGCTCGGCAATGCGAGAAAAATAGCGAGAAATGCCGCCGTAGTTTTGTAGGCAGAATATCTGGTGATCAAAAGCAACGCGCATTTTTATGCTTCGCCTCGTGAGAAATAAGACCTTGATAGATCAGGAAATCGAGTGTGCACCTTAGCAAAATCAGTGCCTCTGGCGGCTGTTTTGGTGCGGTGACGGGCCAGCATTCTCAGAGCGGGTTTCTCCACTCGATTTTTCGGGCAGCAAAGCGGATGACAAATACGCGGAGCCCAACGAGCAGGTAGGTGGCTCCCAGGGAGAATGCCATTGTGAAAGGGTTGTTTAACGCCCAAGTGTCGAACAGTGCTCTCATTGCAAACAGCGCACATAAGGCGATGGCGGCGGGTATCAGGATTGTTTCGGTGTACCAGATTCTGGCCGGTTTGATACTGAGTTTTCGAAAAATAACGGGTGAGCATATCACCACGTAACTCACGTTCAGAATCAACCAGGGCAATGCACTGCCGTCCAGTCCGTAGTGGGTGGCCAGGTAGTAAGTCAGCGGGATGATGAATACAACAGCCACAGCGTTCTGCCATACGCTGAACCGCGTCCAGCCGTGGGCCAGTTGGAGTGCGTAAGGCATCTGCATGAATGCATAGAACATGGTCCCAATCGCCAGAAACCATAGCGGAGTACTGGCTAGTGCCGCAACGTGTTCATCTCTCGTCCATAACAGCAGTAACGGCTGGCTATATAGCGCGACCCAGATAGAGAATGGGATCACCAGCAATGAAAGTACTTGGCTGGCCCTTGTAAACGTGCCAAATGTTTCGACGTTGTTGTGTGTAGTGACAAGGGATACCAGTTTTGGGTAGTAGACATTAAACACTGGGGAGACCAGCCGGAATGCCACCGAACCCACGGTCCAGGCCAGCATGTAACACCCGAACTCCTTGAGTGGGAGTATTTTTGACAGGATGATCTTATCCACTTGCATTAACAGAAAAGCAAGGATGTTGGTGGTCGCTACGCCTGCCGCAAAGCCACCGAGGCGTTTAATGATGTCCGTGGAAAATACGCCCACTTCTCGCCACTCTGGAAGTTCACTGATCAGTTTTCTACGCAATACCAGAACGGTGGCGAGGCTGTTGATGCCCTGCCATATCAGAAACCACTCTACAGTCGGTGAAACAATCCATAAAACCAACGCCGCGCCGGCGGCACGCGTGGTGGCGAATACAGAACTTATCGAGTTCAGTGTGACGTGTTTTTGAAGTCCGATGAGGCCGCCATAGTAAAGCCCGATAGGGAACTGTAACAGCAGTGCAATCCCCATTATTCTCAGCGAACGCGTGGCCGATTCAACGTTGTCCGCATTGACGGTGAGCCAGTGGTCAGCTATCAGTGGGGCCAGCAGTGTGATGCATGCACCGAGCGCGATTGCGACAGACCAGAAGATACATTCCACGCTTTTAATGGTCAGTACTATCTTTTGTTTTTGGGCTGTAGAGGCGGCTTCATAAGTGGATGCCTCTCGCGATGCCACGGCCCCAAATCCGCCGTCAAACATCGTCATGGCTGACGAAAGAATGATGAAAAATCCAACCAGCCCGTAACCTTCTACACCAATGAACTTAAGGTAGAGTGGAACAAAGCAGATACCCATCAGGGCGATCCAGCCTTGCCCTACAAAGTTGGCGGAGATATTTTTAAATAGGCCACTCATTCGCCGGGGTCCTCAACGTGCCCGCTCAATAGGCAGGGTCCATGCGGGGTATCAATGAAATCGAAATAAGGTTTCGATTGAGTGAGCAACGTACTCTTTGACGGTATGACCCTAAACAGAGCAAGTAATAAAATCGTGTATTTCATTATAGAAAAAGATGTGCTGACGTGACGCAGGGAACGAGGATATGGCGGGTCTCGGGAGGGCGTGTGCCCAATCCGTTCGCCAACATTGCTGCCGTCATGGGAAACCTCTCATGCAAGCGCCTTTGAAACCCGCTCAATCAACTGGTGGGTGGGGGCGAAGACCCATATGGCACGAGTGCTACAGCAGAATTGGCAGGCGGGGAGACTAGCATAGACTCTTGAATTTACATATTAAAAAGCGCCATTTATGTGGCGCTGCAGCCGCCCGATCCCAGGACCAAGAGGATTTTCTGAGGTTGCGTGGATCGATGCGTTCGACGACAAGCCGGGCGCTCGCGCAGAACCTGTGGTACAGGCTTTCGCATGCACTTTCAAACCTGTGGCGTGCCATAGATGCCCTGTCTGCCCATTGCTTGTAGCGCTCAATATCGTATTGATCAATGTATACGCGATGTACAGTGCTACGAAACGCGTCCAGGCACGCTCGGAACCTGCGGAGTCAGGGCTTCAAGTGGTACTCTACACCCCTTGCGAAGTGATGACGCGAGCGCGCAAAGTCGGGGCTCGCTGTAAACCCTGCTAAGTGCGGGGCTTTGGGCGTTGTAGACGCGCAGTTTGCTCGGCGTTTGAAGACTGGCGACGCGAGTACCTGAGCATGTTCAAACTTATCGGGAATTTCACCTGGGTCTTGCTGGTTGCTCCCTTCATTGCGAGCGACAGCGATTCGTGCAGGCGTGTGTAGAAAAATTGTGGAGCAACATGTTGATGTGTCTAGGCGGTTGGAGAATGCGGATTGAGTCATAAGAAAACATTCTTCGTGACCGGAGCAAGTGGCTTTGTCGGGGCTGCGCTTGTAGAGCGTCTTGCGTCGAATGCTGATTGTCAGGTGCTTGCACTCGTACGTCGTGACGATGTGGTATTGCCTTTGGGGGCGACCAGGGTGCGCGTGGGTGAAGACTACCTTGCCTCGGAGGACCTGCCTCTCACCGGTGTTGATGTGCTGGTTCACTGTGCGGCCCGTGTTCACGTGATGTCCGATGCATCGAACGATCCGTATTCGGCCTATCGCCGGATCAATGTAGAAGGCACGTTGAGGTTGGCCGAGCAAGCCGCGCGGTCGGGGGTCAAGCGTTTCATTTTTATCAGTTCGATCAAAGTCAATGGCGAGGGTACCCGGCCAGGGGAAGCGTATACGGCAGATGATCCACCCGCCCCGGCTAGCCCATACGGCGTCTCCAAGATGGAGGCTGAGCAGCAACTTCAGTTGCTCGCTCAGCGGACCGGCATGGAGGTCGTTATTATTCGTCCCGTCCTCGTGTATGGCCCGGACGTGAGGGCGAACTTTCGCAGCATGATGGTATGGCTGAACAAAGGCATTGCCTTGCCGCTGGGGGCTATCCGCAGTCAGCGCAGCTTGGTGGCGCTGGATAACCTGGTGGACCTGATTGTGACGTGTCTTCAGCATCCCGCAGCGGCCAATCAGGTGTTTCTGGTGAGCGACGGTGAGGATATGTCGACCACGGAACTGTTGACCCGTATTGGGCTGGCATTGCACAAGCCTGCGCGGCTGATTCCTGTTCCCGCAGCCCTGCTGCGCTGGGGCATGTTCCTGATCGGGCGCAGAGGAATGGGGCAGCGCCTGTGTGGCTCTCTACAGGTTGATATCCAAAAAACGCGTGAGCTCCTGGGATGGACACCGCCTACATCCGTGACGGTCGCTTTACGCAAGACGGCAGAGCATTTTCAGGGGAGTTTGAAGTAGTGGTGTGTGTGAATATGAACCCGACAGGGAGCCGTTGATGAACCACTTACTTTGGCTCGTGCCGATTGTCGCCGTCCTTGCAGGTGTATTGACTTGGTTATTGCGCGGTTATGCACTGTCCCGAAGCCTGATTGACGTACCCAACGCACGCAGCTCTCACTCGGTGCCCACGCCCAGGGGCGGCGGTGTCGCGATTGTTGTGAGTTTTCTCGTCGCGCTGCCCCTGTTGTTCGTGAGTGGGGCGGTTTCTCCCGCCCTCACCTGGGCACTCATGGGGGGCGGTGCAGCGGTCGCGGTGCTGGGCTTTCTCGACGATCATGGTCACATTGCCGCACGTTGGCGTTTATTGGGACACTTCAGTGCCGCCTCATGGGCACTCTTCTGGATCGGCGGTTTACCCGCTGTGAGCTTGCCGGGCATTACCACCGACCTCGGTTGGGTGGGCCATGTGGCCGCTGTTTTTTACCTGGTATGGGCACTCAACCTTTACAACTTCATGGACGGCATTGATGGGTTGGCGAGTATCGAGGCGATGTGCGTATGCCTCGGCGCCTGCCTGGTCTATTGGCTGGGCGGGTATGGGGCGGCTATCTGGGTGCCACTGTTATTAAGCATGGCAGTGCTGGGGTTTCTCTATTGGAATTTCCCTGCGGCAAGAATATTCATGGGCGATGCCGGCAGTGGTTTTCTCGGGTTCGCCCTTGGCGTGCTGTCGCTGACTGCGGCCTGGCAGAATGCCAATTTGCTGTGGGTCTGGTTGATTCTCTTGGGTGTGTTTATTGTCGATGCAACATTGACGTTGATCCGGCGATTGGTGCGGGGGGACAAAGTCTACGAAGCCCATCGCAGCCACGCCTACCAGTTCGCGTCTCGTGAAGTGGGCAGTCATTTGCCTGTGACGCTGTCGGTCCTGGCGATCAATGTGCTGTGGCTGACCCCCATCGCAATAGGCGTCGGTGTTTTGGGTTTGAATGGCCTGCTGGGATTGGTTATCGCTTATACGCCATTGGTCGTTTTAGCCATCAAGTACAAAGCCGGTGAGCTGGAAACCTGATGTTATTTTTGCAGTAAACGCGTTATAGAGGCGGTGAGCGTTTAGCCGCGAGTAAAGGAGCTGCACAGGTGTTTGAAGGGTTTATGGGTACCATCCGGTCATGTCTACTGGGCCTTCCTCGGCGAAGGAAGCGCTTTCTGCAAGTCATCACAGACGTTCTCCTGGTCTGGCTGGCATTGTGGATGGCGTTTGTCGTTCGCCTAGGTGTGGACGATATGATCAACCCTGTGGCGCAACACTTCTGGCTGTTTTTGAGTGCGCCAGTGGTGGCTATTCCGCTTTTTGTGCGTTTCGGAATGTACCGCGCCGTGATGCGTTATTTCGGTAACGATGCGTTGATCGTGATAATCAAGGCGGTCAGCCTGTCCTCTCTGATTCTGGGGGTCGTGGTTTACCTGTACAGCAATCATCAGGCCGTCGTACCTCGTTCTATTATTTTCAACTATTGGTGGCTGAGCGTGATAATGGTCGGCGGATTGCGGCTGGCCATGCGCCAGTACTTCCTCGGCGATTGGTTCACGGCTGCGCAGCATGTGCCATTCACCAGCCGGGAAGACGGTTTGCCGCGAGTTGCAATTTACGGTGCAGGCGCCGCAGGCAACCAACTGGTCGCTGCTTTGCGCATGGGCCGCGTCATGCGCCCGGTTGCGTTTATCGATGACGATGATGGTATTTCTGACCGCGTCATTTCAGGGTTGCAGGTTTATAAGCCCAAACATATCCAGCGGATGATCGAAGCCACTGGCGCACAGGAAATCCTTCTGGCCATACCGTCTTCCAACAGAGGCCGTCGACGCGAGATCTTGGGGTTTCTGGAAGGTTTTCCGTTGCATGTACGCAGCGTGCCGGGGTTTATGGACCTTGCCAGCGGGCGGGTCAAGGTAGATGACATCCAAGAAGTTGATATCGCTGATTTGCTTGGGCGCGATACCGTTCCCGCGCAATCCGAACTGCTGGAACATTGCATCATGCGACGAAGCGTTCTGGTGACGGGGGCCGGAGGTTCGATAGGCGCTGAATTGTGCCGCCAGATATTGACGTTGAATCCGACGACGTTGTTACTGTTTGAACACAGTGAGTTCAATCTTTACAGCATTATGTCTGAGCTTGAACAGCG
Source organism: Pseudomonas sp. 2822-17 (assembly GCF_002742485.1). NCBI lineage: Bacteria > Pseudomonadati > Pseudomonadota > Gammaproteobacteria > Pseudomonadales > Pseudomonadaceae > Pseudomonas > Pseudomonas sp. 2822-17. The sequence continues at coordinate 18,548 of NZ_LJRZ01000926.1, read as the reverse complement.
CATCGCCCGAGAGTCGCTATCGGTTAGACTGCTCCCTATCCTGGGATCGGTACGTAACCCGAACAAACTGCTGGATGTCATGAAAACCTGGCGGGTAGACACCGTGTATCACGCGGCTGCCTATAAGCATGTGCCGATGGTCGAACACAATATCGCCGAAGGCGTACTGAACAACGTGATCGGCACACTCAATACCGCACAGGCTGCTCTCCAAGCCGGCGTTTCCAACTTCGTGCTCATCTCGACCGACAAGGCTGTACGTCCCACCAATGTCATGGGCAGTACCAAGCGCCTTGCCGAGTTGACCCTTCAAGCGCTGAGCCGGGAGCTGGCGCCTGTGCTGTTTGATGATAAAACGAACATTTCCCGCGTCAATAAAACCCGGTTCACCATGGTCCGGTTCGGTAATGTACTGGGCTCTTCCGGTTCGGTTATCCCGTTGTTTCACAAGCAAATCAAGTCGGGTGGGCCTATCACGGTGACTCATCCGAAAATCACCCGCTACTTCATGACCATTCCCGAAGCCGCACAGTTGGTGATTCAGGCGGGCTCAATGGGCCAGGGCGGCGATGTATTCGTCCTGGACATGGGGGAGCCGGTGAAGATCGTAGAATTGGCCGAAAGAATGATTCATCTCTCGGGCTTGAGCGTGCGCTCCGATAGAAATCCCCAAGGCGACATCGCCATCGAATTCACCGGCCTACGCCCCGGTGAAAAGCTTTACGAAGAGTTACTGATCGGCGACAACGTTGTCGCTACACGACACCCCATGATCATGAGCGCCAACGAAGATCATTTATCCTGGGATGTGCTCAAAGACAAGCTGACGGAGCTGCTGGCCGCGGTGGAACAAGATGACTACACCCGCGTCCGCCAACTCCTGCGCGACACTGTAAGCGGCTACTCCCCTGACGGAGAAATCGTCGACTGGATCTACCAGCAACGTCGCTTGGAACCCTGATTTAACACTCTGTTACGCAAGCATTTTTGACGAATCCCCAACATCGCCTAAGTTTGAAAAGCAGCTTCGGAAAAGCTGCTTTTCCCTCAACGATGTCAAGGAGCGTCACCCATGCAGAAAACCTACATTTCTTCGCTGATCTTCGCCTTCCTCACAACCCTCTCCGTCGCCGCCACCGCAGCGCCGTCCATCAAGCCAGAAGCCCCAACCCCTGTCACCGCGCAGATGACTCAGGTCGAGCAGTCCGCCAAGGTCAACCTGAACGCCGCCGACGCCGAGACCCTGCGTCGCGATCTCTTCGGCATTGGCGCGGCCAAAGCCAAGGCGATCATTGCCTACCGCGAAAGCAATGGTCCGTTCACGGCGGTGGATGAGTTGTTGGAAGTGAAGGGGATCGGCAAGGCGTTGCTGGAGAAGAACCGCGACAGGTTGGTGATCAACTAAACGTCCAAGAGGCCGGTCATTGATCGGCCTCTTTATCCTGCAGATTTTGCGTTTTCAGGTTCTCCCGTACTACTTCCATGATCCGTCTTGCCAATTGTGGATCTTCAACACTCCTGGCCAAGACCAATGCGCCTACCAGTGTCGACATCATCATCAGACTTTCTGCGTCGCAACGTCCCGCGCCCAGTGCCGTTTCAATTTGCTTGAGCCTTGCGTCGAGCACGTGGTCGGTGGTTGCACTGGGTTGGCCTCTCAAGCCCAGTTCGGAAGACATCGTTGGCAACGGGCAGCCCTGGTCCGGTGAGGTCAGGTGCCATTCCGACAGGTAGCTGTCGATAAACGCGTCCATCGGCCGTTCCTGGCTGAACAGCATGTCGCAATGGGCATCCAGGTCGGCCGCCGCAGCCTGTAGCGCTTTTTCCACCAGCTCTTTCTTGGACCTGAAGTGCGCGTAGAAGCCGCCATGGGTCAGGTTGAGCGCTTTCATCAGCGGCTGCAGGCCTGTGGCGTCGATGCCGTCACGGCGAAAGCGGGCTGACGCTTCCTTGATGATGCGTTGGTGGGTCTGGGCTTTGTGGTCTTGGGAATAACGCATAGGGCGGCCTCGGTGACAGGCTGGCATTTTAACCAACCTGAACTTTTTTACACGGTTGGCGAAGCTAAGGTGTTGGCATGAAAAGTGATTACCTCTACGCAAAAGATTGTTCAACAATCGTGAGGGAATGATGACTCCCAATTTGTCTTTAGCCGACCAGATTGCCTTGGAGCTGCGCGCCGACATTATCGGCGGGCGGTTATTGCCAGGTATGGCATTGGTCGAGGTGGATCTGGTCCGGGCCTACAGTGCGTCGCGTAACACCATTCGCGAAGCCCTGCACCGTTTGGGTCAGGAAGGGCTTACCCGTTACGTGCGCAACAAGGGTGTGATGGTCCGGCGACTGCAGCGGGAGGAGGTTCGCGACCTGTTTGTCGTGCGCCGCACCCTCGAATTGCAGGCGATCGCCGGAAGCAGCGTGTTGACGGATGAACAATCTGAACGCATGCAAAACGCCATCGACGCCACCACCCTGGCCCGTGAGCGCGAAGACTGGCGCGCCGTGGCCACCCACAGTTTGTTGTTCCATCAGCACATTGTCGGGTTGATGCGCAGCCCGTTGTTCGATGAGTTTTTCGCCCAGGTCATCGCCCAATTACGCTTGGTGTTTTGCGCGGCGCTCGATGAGCAGCGATTCCAGTCGCCCTGGCTGGAACGTGACCGCGAGATTTACACGTTACTGGTCCAGCCGAATAAAGCCGCGGCAGGGGAGGCGATGAGCCTGTACCTGGAGGATTCCGAACGCATCTCGTTGGCTCTTTTTACCCACCCCTGATTGAGGATCTGCACCATGTATAAAGACTATCCGGCCGCTTATCAGGTCAGCAAAGGCTCGGCGTTGCAGGTCGATACGGCGTTTTACGAGCGTATTCGTGACCGGGCGGATCAGCGCACGTTGATCGAACAGTTTGAAGTGCCGATTCGCACGGGCAGGGCGTGGAAGGTGCCGGCCGGGCATGTGTTTCGTGTCACCACGCCGGTGGGGCCGCAGGTGGGTGACTTTAACGTATGGAATGCCAATGACCCTCGCGAACGTCTTTGGGCGGCGCGCACCCGCCAATTGCAGGGCGCTCATGTCAGCACCCATGACCGCTTGTGGTCGAATCTGCCGTTTTTGCGGCCTTTGGTTACGATCACGGATGACAGCCTGGCCGGTTACGGTATCGACGAGCACGGCGGGCGCTTGCATGACTTGCTGGGCACGCGTTGCGACCCTTACGTGAACCGCATGCTGACGGGGGAGGATTTCCATCACCACTGCCACTCCAACCTGACGCGTGCGGTGTTGCCCCACGGTCTGACGGAATTCGACGTGCATGACGTGTTGAATATTTTCCAGTGCACCGGTCTCAATCACGACGACATGTATTTCATGAAGGCGTGTCCTGCACAGAAGGGCGATTACCTGGAGTTTTTTGCCGAAATTGATTTGCTGTGTGCGCTGTCGACCTGCCCGGGTGGGGATTTGTCACTGCCGATGTGGGGCCCGGATGCGCAGGATCCACTGACGGTGTGTCGTCCGCTGGGTGTCGAGATCTATCAGTTGGAGGATGAGTTACTGAATGGCTGGAGCCAGCCAGAGCGTGCTGCCTACAAGGGGCAGCACGGGTTGCAGATTGCCAAGGCGGATTGGGAGTAATCGATCCTAGCGATCCTGTGAATCCTTGGCATCCGCCTGGGCATTGCGCTCGGCCACGCGTTTGCGTTGCTCGTCGGTGAGCTCCACTTTGTTGGCGCTGTCTCGCAGCATCATCAGCCCCCCGACGATCGACCCGATCGCGACCACCATAATCAACCACGCATACCACGGCATAAGGCTCTCCTTGAGGCAGATTGCCGTGGGAGAATTTTCCCACGGCAATAGCTGCTTTGAGTAACGGGCTTTCTGAGTAGTTCAGTGTAGGCCCGTTCTGCCTCGTAAACCTTAGAGCCCGGTCAACATTGCATCTGCCGGCGCATCGGCACGGTCTTGCGCGGTGAGTTGGAAGTACACAAAACCCACCACCATGAAGCCCAGGAAGATCAACCCGATCAGCGTGTTGAACCACGCCATGGCCACCAGGCACACCACCGCCAATACCAACGCAATGCCTGGCACGATCGGATAACCCGGCGCGCGGAAGGTGCGTTCCAGCAGCGGTTCGGTCTTACGCAATTTGAACAGGCTGAGCATGCTCATGATGTACATGACGATCGCGCCGAACACTGCCATGGTGATCATCGCTGCAGTCAGGGTCATGCCGCCTAGGTTGATCAGGCCGTCGCTGTAGATAGCGGCGATGCCGACCACGCCGCCGGCGATGATGGCCCGGTGTGGTGTCTGAAAACGCGACAGTTTGGCGAGGAATGACGGCAGGTAGCCGGCGCGGGCCAAGGCGAAGAATTGGCGCGAGTAGCCCAGAATAATGCCGTGGAAACTCGCCACCAGGCCGAACAGGCCGATCCACACCAGCATATGCAACCAGCCGGAGCTTTCGCCGACCACGGTTTTCATGGCCTGTGGCAACGGGTCGTTGATGTTCGACAGGGTGCGCCAATCGCCCACGCCACCCGCGAAGAACATCACGCCCATGGCCAGGATCACCAGGGTCAGGATGCCGCTGATGTAGGCCTTTGGAATCGTGCGCTTCGGATCTTTCGCTTCTTCAGCCGCCATGGCTGCGCCTTCGATGGCGAGGAAGAACCAGATGGCGAAGGGAATCGCGGCAAACATGCCCGCAATTGCCGGAGCGCCAAACGTGTCGGAACCCGCCCAGCCGTTCAGGGCGAAGTTACTGAAGCTGAATGCCGGCGCAACCACGCCCATAAACACCAGCAACTCGGCGACGGCGAGCACGCACACCACCAGTTCAAAGGTCGCGGCGAGCTTCACGCCAAGGATGTTCAAGCCCATGAACACAATGTATGCACCGACGGCCGCGTGTTTGGGATCCAGCGCTGGAAACTGCACATTCAGATAAGCGCCGATGGCCAAGGCAATGGCAGGTGGCGCGAAGACAAATTCGATCAGTGTGGCAAGGCCGGCGATCAAACCGCCTTTCTCTCCAAACGCCCGACGGCTGTAGGCAAATGGCCCGCCAGCATGGGGAATTGCGGTGGTCAGCTCGGTGAAACTGAAGATAAAGCAGGTGTACATCGCGGCGACCATCAACGAGGTCACCAGAAAGCCCAAGGTCCCGGCCACGCCCCAGCCATAGCTCCAGCCGAAGTATTCCCCGGAGATCACCAGCCCGACGGCAATGCCCCATAAATGCAGGGTGCCTAGGGTGGGTTTGAGTTGTGTGTTCATTGTGTTGCTCCCTGAACGGTTTGGAATGATTCAAGGTGTTGCAGCGGCCATGCCAGCCTGAGAATCATTGTCGTAAAGGCGCGCAACTGTCGTCTGGGGGATGGTTTGGCGTTTGAAACTTTGCCTTGTTGCACCAGATAAGTGCGGGGGGGACTGTGCCGACGCTATCGGGGGCAAGCCCCCTCCCACATTTTTACCGGTATATGCAGGGCCAAGTGTGGGAGGGGGCTTGCCCCCGATGAGGCCCTCCCAGCCACTGCAAATCCCTCTGTAAACCCCGTATAAACCCACTCTTTACGCCGTCTTTACGCCCCGCCTGCACCCTCGCTCTCGTTCCTTTACACCACTCCTGCGGACAATTGCCCCACACGCGGCACTCGCCGCTGAACGGAGAGACTTCCATGAGCGTTCTGGACGGGGTGTCACTGCTATTGGCCGTGGCGCTGTTCATTTATCTGCTGGTTGCGCTGCTACGCGCGGATCGGAACTAGGAGCTGGCCATGCACAGTTATGACTATTGGCTGATCATTGCCTTCTTTGCCGTGGTACTGGTGCCGGCCCCCTTCCTGGGGCGGTTCTACTACAAGGTGATGGAGGGCCAGCGCACGTGGCTGACTCCGGTCCTGGGGCCTGTCGAAAAAGCCTGTTATCGCCTGTCGGGTGTCGACGCGCAGCAGGAGCAGAGCTGGCAGAAATACATGCTGGCCTTGCTCGCATTCAACCTCGCGGGTTTTCTGCTGCTTTTCGCGATCCTGGTGTTCCAGGACTATCTCCCACTCAACCCGCAGAAATTGCCGGGGCAGGAGTGGACGCTGGCCTTCAACACCGCGGTCAGTTTCATGACCAATACCAACTGGCAGTCCTACAGCGGCGAGGCGTCACTGAGCTACCTCAGCCAGATGGCCGGCCTGACCGTGCAGAACTTCGTCAGTGCTGCGACCGGTCTGGCAGTCCTGGTCGCTCTGTGCCGTGGGATCGGTCGCAAGTCGGCCCAGACATTGGGTAACTTCTGGGTTGATATGACCCGCGCTACCCTCTACGGCCTGTTGCCGCTGTGCCTGGTGCTGGCGTTGTTCCTGGTGTGGCAGGGCGTGCCACAGACTTTCGCCCATTACGTCGATGCCGTGACGCTGCAAGGCGTGGATCAGGTCATCCCCCTCGGCCCGGCGGCCAGTCAGATTGCGATCAAGCAACTGGGCACCAACGGTGGCGGCTTCTTTGGGGTCAACTCGGCGCATCCGTTTGAAGATCCGACCGCGTGGGCCAACCTGTTTGAGGTGGCGTCCATCATTCTGATCCCGGTGGCGCTGGTCTTCACCTTCGGTCACTACGTCAAAGATCTGCGCCAGAGCCGCGCGATCCTTGGCTGCATGCTGGCGTTGTTCCTGATCGGCGGCGCGACGTCTCTGTGGTCCGAATACCAGCCCAATCCGACCCTGAACAACCCGGCCGTGGAGCAGACCGCACCGCTGGAAGGCAAGGAAACGCGCTTCGGTACCACTGGCACGGTGCTGTGGTCGGTGACCACTACCGCGGCGTCCAACGGTTCGGTCAACGGCATGCAGGACAGCCTCAGCCCCCTCAGCGGGATGGTGGCGCTGGTCAACATGATGGTCGGTGAGGTTATCTTCGGCGGCGTTGGCGCCGGCATGTATGGCATGTTGCTCAACGTGTTGATCGCGGTGTTCCTCGCCGGTTTGATGATCGGTCGCACCCCGGAATACCTCGGCAAGAAGCTACAGGCCAAGGAAGTGCAACTGCTCGTCGTGACCTTGTTGGTGATGCCGGTTGGCGTGCTCGTGCTCGGTGCCATTGCTGCCAGCCTGCCAGGCCCAGCCGGTGCCATCAGCAACCCTGGCCCCCATGGCTTCAGCCAACTGCTCTACGCCTACACCTCAGCCAGTGCCAACAACGGCTCGGCGTTTGCTGGCTTCAGCGCCAACACGCCGTTCCATAACCTGATGCTCGGCCTGGGCATGTTGATCGGCCGCTTTGGCTACATCCTCCCGGTACTGGCCCTGGCCGGCAGTCTGGCGATGAAAAAGAGCGCACCGATTGGCCAGAACAGCTTCCCCACCCACGGCCCGCTGTTCGTGACCCTGTTGACCGTCACCATCTTGCTGGTAGGGGGCCTGACTTTCCTGCCGACGCTGGCGCTGGGTCCTATCGCCGAACACTTGAGCATGGGCTTCTGAGAAGGGATATGAACATGAATATGCCTGCAAAAAACGCGGCCCCGGTCAAACCCCAGGAGCCTGCCAAAACCGCCATCTCTGCTCTGTGGCGCCCGGCGCTGGTCCAGGCGTTCGTCAAGCTTGACCCGCGCCAGCTGAAGCGCTCGCCGGTGATGCTGGTGGTCGAATTGACTGCGATCCTCACCACGGTGCTGTGCTTCGTGCCTGACACCACCGTGCCGACTTTCGTTGCCGTGCAGATCGCCGTGTGGCTGTGGTTCACCGTGCTGTTTGCCAACTTCGCCGAAGCCTTGGCCGAAGGGCGCGGCAAGGCGCGCGCCGACAGCCTCAAGGCCGGTAGCGAAGGCCTCAGCGCACGGCGCAAGGAAGCCGATGGCAGCTTCAAGGTCGTGCCCGCCACCAGCCTGCGCAAAGGCGATGTGGTGCGCGTTGCCGCCGGGGAGATGATCCCCGGTGACGGCGAGGTGATCGAAGGCATCGCGGCGGTGAACGAAGCGGCGATCACTGGCGAATCCGCCCCGGTGATCCGCGAGTCCGGCGGCGACCGCTCGGCAGTCACCGGTAACACGCGGCTGGTCTCGGACTGGCTGCTGATCCGCATCACCGCCAACCCCGGCGAGTCGACCCTGGACCGCATGATCGCGTTGGTGGAAGGCGCCAAGCGCCAGAAGACTCCCAATGAAGTTGCGCTGGATATCCTGCTGATCGGCCTCACGCTGATCTTCCTGTTGGTGGTCGTGACGCTGCAGCCGTTCGCCCACTTCGCCAATGGCAGCTTGCCTTTGGTGTTTCTGGTCGCACTGCTGGTGACGCTGATTCCTACGACCATTGGCGGCTTGTTGTCGGCCATCGGCATCGCCGGCATGGACCGCCTGGTACGCCTCAATGTGATCGCCAAGTCCGGCCGTGCCGTGGAAGCCGCGGGTGACGTGCATGTGTTGCTGCTGGACAAGACCGGCACCATCACCTTTGGTAATCGCCGCTGCGCAGCGGTGGTCGCGGCGCCTGGCGTCAGCGGCCGCGAGGTGGCCGAAGGTGCGCTGTTTGCGTCCCTGGCGGACGACACGGCGGAAGGCAAATCCATCGTTGAATACCTGCGCGCCTTGCACCCTCAGGCCGAGCCTGCGCCGGACGAGTTGACCGCCGTGCCGTTCAGCGCCGAAACCCGGCTATCCGGCGTTGACTGCCAAGGCCGCGTGTATCGCAAAGGCGCAGTGGATTCACTGCTGGCATTTATCGGCCAGCAGCGCCTTGACCTTGCACCTGCGTTGTCGCGGGAAATCGACAAGATCGCCCAAAGCGGCGGCACCCCGTTGCTGGTGTGCGCCGATGGCAAGTTGCTCGGTGCGATTCATCTTAAGGACGTGGTCAAGCCCGGCATCCGCGAACGTTTCGCTGAGTTGCGCAAACTGGGCATCCGCACCGTGATGGTTACCGGCGACAACCCGCTGACGGCTGCTGCGATTGCCGCTGAGGCGGGCGTGGATGATGTGCTGGCCGAAGCCACGCCAGAGAAAAAACTTGCACGTATCCGTCATGAGCAGAACGACGGTCGCCTGGTGGCCATGTGCGGCGACGGCGCCAACGATGCACCGGCACTGGCCCAGGCCGACGTGGGCATGGCCATGAACGACGGCACCCAGGCAGCGCGTGAAGCCGCCAACATGGTCGACCTCGACAGCGACCCCACCAAGCTGCTGGATGTGGTGCAGATCGGCAAGGAATTGCTGGTGACCCGTGGCGCGCTGACCACCTTTTCCATCGCCAACGACGTGGCCAAATACTTCGCGATTCTGCCTGCGCTGTTTGCCTCGATCTATCCGCAACTGGGCGTGCTCAACGTCATGCACCTGCAGAGTCCGCAGAGCGCGATTCTGTCGGCCATTGTGTTTAACGCGCTGATTATCGTGGTGTTGATCCCGCTGGCATTGCGCGGTGTGCGCGTACAGGCGGCGAGTGCAGCGGCGTTGCTGCGGCGCAACCTGTTGATCTATGGCGTGGGTGGGTTGCTGGTGCCATTCGTGGGCATCAAGGCCATCGACATGCTGCTGACCGCGCTGCACCTGGTTTGAACTGGCTACCTTGGTTTGCCGATTTATTGAGGATTTGACTATGACTAACATGATCCGCCCGGCCCTGAGCCTGCTGGTCCTCATGACCCTGATCACCGGCGTGGCCTACCCACTGGTGGTCACCGGCGTGGCGCAAGTGGCCTTCCCCGACCAGGCCAACGGCAGCCTGGTGCGCGACGCCGATGGCAAGGTGCGCGGCTCCAGCCTGATCGCCCAGGATTTTACCGGTGACAGCTGGTTCCACCCGCGCCCATCGGCGGGGGCTTTTGCGACCGTGTCGAGCAGCGCCAGTAACCTCGGCCCGAGTAACCCAGCGTTGGCTACCCGTGTATTCGATGACGCGAATAAACAGCGGGTGCCCAGTCAGGGGCCGGTGCCGTTGGCCTCGCTGACTACCTCTGGCAGCGGTCTTGATCCACACTTGCCACCTCAGGCGATTGCCTATCAACTGGCGCGGGTGGCGGCGGCGCGGAATGTGCCGGTGTCGACCTTGCAACGGCTGCTGGATGAGCACATCGAAAGCCCGTTGGTGGGGCCGCCGGTAGTGAATGTGCTGGCGCTGAACATGGCCCTGGAAAAGTTGTAGGCATTGAGACCACCGTCGGGGCAAGCCCCCTCCCACAGGGAAATGCATTCCAAATGTGGGAGTGGGCTTGCCCCCGATGGAGCCCTGAAAAACTTTATACAAACACCTGAAGGAACCCCCACGCATGAGCGACTCCGGCCGCGCCGACGCCCTGCTCGCCGATCTGCCCCGCAACGGCCGTGGCCGGCTCAAAGTTTTCCTCGGCGCCGCACCGGGCGTGGGCAAGACCTACGCCATGCTGCAGGCCGCCCACACCCAACTGCGCCAGGGCGTCAAGCTGGTCGCCGGCGTGGTGGAAACCCATGGCCGCGCCGAGACCGAAGCCTTGCTCAGCGGCCTGCCACAGCAACCGTTGCTGCGCAGCGAATACCGCGGCGTGATGCTCGAAGAAATGGACCTCGACGGCCTGCTCGCCACCAAACCCAAGTTGGTGCTGGTGGACGAACTGGCCCACAGCAACGCCCCGGGCAGCCGTCATGAGAAGCGCTGGCAAGACATTCAGGAATTGCTTGCCGCCGGCATCAACGTGTTTACCACGGTCAACGTCCAGCATCTGGAAAGCCTTAATGACCAAGTGCGCGGCATTACCGGCGTGCACGTGCGTGAAACTCTGCCCGACTGGGTGCTGCAAGAGGCCGACGAACTGCTGCTGATCGACCTGCCATCCCGCGAGCTGCTGGAGCGTCTGCGCGACGGCAAAGTCTACGTCCCGGAACAGGCCCGAGCGGCCATCGATGCGTTTTTCACCCAGACCAACCTGATGGCCCTGCGCGAGCTGGCGATGCAGACCGCCGCCGCCCACGTCGACGACGACTTGGCCCAGGGCTATCGCCAGCTTGGTCAGGCGGCACCGGCGGTGCGCGGTCGTTTGCTGGTGGGCGTGGACGGTGATGCCCAGGCTGAACGTCTGGTGCGGCATGCGAGTCGGGTGGCTCAGCGTCGGCACTTGCCGTGGAGCCTGGTGCATGTCGATAACGGCCGCGCACGGGATGAACAGTCGCGTCTGCGCCTGCAAAACGCCCAGCAATTGGCCGAGCGTCTCGGCGGCGAAGTCGTGTTGCTACGGGCGGGGGAGGTGGCCAAAACGTTGATCCAGCACGCCGCCGAACGCCGCGCCAGCCTGGTGTTGGTCGGGCAGTCACGGATGCGCTGGCGCCGTCGTCTGTTTGGTGGTGGCCTGGCGGCGCGTCTGTTGCGCAATGCGCGGGGCCTGGAAATCAACGTGCTCGACAGCGACGACATTCCCGCACCGCCGCGTATGCCGCAGGTGCGCGGGCTGGTGTGGTTCGATTACGCCTTGGCGGTGTTCGCAACGCTGGTGGCTGCGGGCGTGGCCTGGGCGGTGTCCAGTGTGTTGCCGTTGCCGAATATCTCTTTGGTGTTCCTCGCCGCCGTCTTGCTGGTGGCGGTGCGCAGCAGCCTGGGGCCATCCCTGGTGTGCGCGGCGTTGTCATTTCTGACCTACGACTTCCTGTTTATTCCGCCGAATTTTTCCTTCTCCATCCAGCGCGAAGAAGATGTGCTGACCCTGCTGTTCTTCCTGCTGATGGCGGCGCTCACCGGCAACCTCGCGGCGCGCCAGCGTCGACAATTGCAGGCATTGCGCGACACTCAGGAAGAAACCAGCGAGCTGCTCGACCTGTCACGCAAACTCACGGCCGCCACCGATCGCCAGGCGGTGGTCAGCGCGGCGGCCCATCACCTGGAAGGCTGGAGCGATCTGGACCTGTGCCTGGTCAATCGCGACGGTCAGGGCGGCTGGAAGGTCGAGACCGGCGGCCCGCTGACCCTCAGCGAAGCCGAACGCGCCGCGGCCGACTGGGCCTGGCAACATGACCAGCCCGCTGGCATGGGCACCGGCACCTTGCCGTTTGGGCGTTGGTGGTGGTGGCCATTGTCGGGCGAGGAAGGTCCGCTGGGCTTGCTGGGTGTCAGTGCCAAACCGGGCCAGGCGTTGAGTGGTCAACGCCGCCGCCTGCTCACCGCGTTGAGCCAGCCGCTGGCCCAGGCCCTGGCCCGTGCGCAGTTGGCGCAGGAGCTTGAATCCGCACGCCTGCACGGCGAAACCGAGCAACTGCGCAGCGCCTTGCTCGCGTCGGTGTCCCATGATCTGCGCACGCCGCTGACGTCCATGCGCGGCAGTATCGACAGCCTGTTGGCGTTGGGTGAAGCCATCCCCTTGGAGGACCGTCGCGAATTACTCGAAGGCACGCGCGATGAAGCCGAGCGCCTCGATCGTTATATCCAGAATCTGCTGGACATGACGCGCCTGGGCCATGGCGCGCTCAAACTGGCGCGGGATTGGGTGTCGCCGGGCGATATCGTCGGCAGTGCCCTCGGCCGTTTACGTGCGGTGCTGGCGCCGTTGCAGGTGAGCACCGAGGTGCCGCCTGAGCTGCCATTGCTGTATGTGCATGCGGCCTTGATCGAGCAGGCGCTGGTCAATGTGCTGGAGAACGCCGCACGCTTTTCACCTCCCCTGGGGCGTTTGCAATTGAGTGCCGGCGTGTCGGATAACCAACTGTTTTTCGCGGTGGCCGATGAGGGGCCGGGTATTCCCGAAGACGAGCGTGCGAAAATTTTCGATATGTTCTACACCGCCGCACGCGGTGATCGGGGCGGGCAGGGCACCGGCCTCGGCTTGGCGATCTGCCAGGGCATGGTCGGGGCGCACGGAGGGCATATCCGCGTGGCCGATGGCATTGAAGGGCGCGGCACCTGCATCACCTTGTTTTTGCCATTGCCGACACAGCCTGGCCTGGAGCCTGAGTCGTGAGCTACCCTCTTTTCTCCACGGATTTTGATGGAACACCATGAGCCAGACCGCGACGATTTTGGTCATTGATGACGAACCACAGATCCGCAAGTTCTTGCGCATCAGCCTGGCCTCCCAGGGCTACAAAGTGATCGAGGCCGGTACCGGTAACGAAGGTCTGGCCCAGGCGGCATTGAGCAAGCCGGACTTGCTGGTGCTCGACCTCGGCCTGCCGGACATGGACGGCCAGCAGGTGCTGCGTGAGTTTCGTGAGTGGTCGACGGTGCCGGTATTGGTGCTGTCGGTGCGCGCCAGCGAAGGGCAAAAGGTCGAAGCCCTCGACGGTGGCGCCAATGACTATGTGACCAAACCTTTTGGTATCCAGGAATTTCTCGCCAGGGTTCGCGCGCTGTTGCGCCAGGCACCCGCAGGCGAAGCGCAGGAAGCAGCATTGAGTTTCGGCCCGCTGACGGTCGATCTGGCCTATCGCCGCGTACTGCTGGACGGCGCTGAAGTGGCGCTGACCCGTAAGGAATATGCCGTGCTGGCGCAGTTGGCACGGCATCCAGGGCGGGTGATTACTCAGCAGCAACTGCTCAAGGATATCTGGGGGCCGACCCATACCGAGGACAGTCACTATCTGAGGATTGTGGTGGGCCATCTGCGCCAGAAACTGGCGGATGATCCGACTCAGCCACGTTTTATCGTGACCGAGGCGGGGGTGGGGTATCGGTTGTTGGGGGCTTGAGCCTGAAGAGGTTTGTTATCTGATCCACCGTCGTCGCGGGCAACAGCGAAGTACTCAGGACTGCTCACTCTCATAGCGGTCCAGCGTGTCACTGGCAATTTCCCGGCCCAACGCGATCAACTCCGGCGCCTTGTAGAACTCGAAAAACCTGCACACCCGCTTCGGCACGTTGATCAACACGTCCGGCGGATAGCCTGCAATCTTGTACTGGGCCAATGACGTCTGCATCACCTCGAAACTCTGGTTGATCAGGTCCAGCAACGACGCTGGCCCCACATTATCGATGATGAACGATCCAGTGGCGGACTTCGGCGCGCCGGGTTTTTCCGGAGCGGCGGCGGGTTGTTGGGACTCGGGTTCAGCCGAATCCAGCCACGGGTTGATCTCGGCCGCCTGGGCCTGCAAGGCCTCCTGCTCCAGCTTCATCAACTGCTCGGCCTGCTTGCGGCGAAACGGCAAGTGCGAGCCCAGTGATTTCGCCAGGCTGTTGAAGCGGCTCTTGAAGGCCGGCGGCCGCTGGATCACCGGCAAGTGGTAGTGCTTCTGGTTGGTGGCGTTGAGGTTGACTGCGATGATCAAGTCGCAATGGCTCGACACCACCGGCACGATGGGCAGCGGGTTGAGCAGACCGCCGTCCACCAGCATGCGGTTGCCTTGCATCACGGGGGTGAACAGGCTGGGAATTGCCGCCGAGGCGCGCATGGCCTGGTGCAGGCAGCCTTCCTGGAACCAGATTTCCTGCTGGTTGGTGAGGTCGGTGGCCACGGCTGTGTAGGGGATGCGCAGCTCTTCGATATTGATCTCGCCGACGATCTTGCGGATTTGGCCGAAGACCTTCTCGCCACGAATTGCACCGAGGCGAAAACTCACGTCCACCAGGCGCAGCACGTCGAGGTAGTCAAGGCTTTCAATCCAGTTTCGATACTTGTCCAGCTTGCCTGCAGCATAGATTCCACCCACCACCGCGCCCATGGAGCAGCCGGCAATACAGGCAATGTCATAGCCGCGTCGTTCGATTTCTTCGATCACTCCGATATGGGCATAACCCCGGGCTCCGCCCGAGCCCAGCACCAAGGCAACACGTTTTTTCATGGTCCATATCCTTTGATCGGCAGGTAGCCACAATGCACCCATAGAGGGGGCGGCTTCAATCTTCGCTAAGCGGCGTAATATTTTTCCAGAGTAGCGACTAGGCTCGGGTATGCTCTGGCAATAGGTACTATCGATTTCAGGCTAAGGACAAGGCACTTTTTGTTGTAGGTAACGTCTACAACCGTACGACTGTTTTTCTTTATTTTGAGGTGTCATCGATGAAAGCCTGGATGTGTGTGCCTGTGATTCTGTTGGCCCTGGCCGGTTGTGCCGGCAAAACCGCTTACCGCGACAGTTGCGGTGCGCAATTGGATGCCGCGTGGAAAGAGCTCGACCTGGCAAAGGCCGAAGGCTTCGCCGGTACCGTCAGCTATTCCAAGGCGTTGTCCCTGTTGACCGGTGCCAAGACTCAGCAGCAGTTTGAAGCGTTTGAAGGCTGCTCCAACAAGGCTGAAAAGGCACGGTTCTATATTCGTGAGTCGCGCGCCGGGCGTTGAGCCGTCGGCAGAAAGTAGGATTTTTCATCAAGAAGTGAGGGCAGGATGTCAGCGTTGGTCGATCAGTTAGTCGCTCAGGTCATTGGCCTGGAAGTAGGGTTACTGAGCTGCCAGGCTCGCCTCGCTGCCGTCACCGACGACGAAGCGCTGCATGACTTGCGCACCACGGTGCGGCGCCTGCGTAGTCTGTTGCGGCCCTTGCGCGGGTTGCCGGGCGTCGAACAGCTTGAGCTGGCCGCCAGCAGTGTCGGCCAATTGACCACCCCACTGCGTGATCGTGAGGTGCTGGCCGCCTATCTGCACCAGCATGGTCATCACGACGCGGCGGATCGGCGTCTGCGCCTGCAGCCCGATGCTTATCGCCACGTAGCCCAAAGTCCGGAATTGGCGCACTTGCTGCAGATTCTGGATGCCTTCCCACGCTTTATTCGCGCCTCCCAGCATCAGAAATTGCTCAAGGGCGTGCGCTCGCGGATCGAGAAGCGCCTGGCCAAGCAATGGCATACCCTCGGTGAAGCCCTCAAGGATCCTGGCCATGATCGCCACCGTCTGCGGCTGTTGATCAAGCGCGTGCGTTATGCCGCCGAGGCCTATCCCGAATTGGACAAGTTGCCCGCCAACGCCATGTCGCGCCTGAAGAAAGCCCAAGGTGCCCTGGGCGATTGGCACGACTGCTGGCAGTGGCTGGCCCAAGCTGAACACCAGGCCGATCTGCAACCCTGTGTGGCGGTATGGCACAAAACCATGGCCAAAGCCGAGGGGCAGGCGGATCGGGTGCTGGATAAACTCAGCTCCGATTGTTTCTGAATCGGTCCGGCTTTTGGCCGGAATAGGCGCTGTACCTCACCCCCACGATGGTTAAGATCCCTCATCTGTTTCCTTTGACCTGAGGTTGCCATGCGCTTTAGTGACTTGCTCGACGCTGCCCGTAGCCACCCGCTGGATGTCACCATTCCTGCTGAATGGGCACAAGGTCGCGCGACGTTCGGCGGCCTGGTTGCCGCTTTGCAATACGAAGCCCTGCGCGCCCAGGTGCCTGCGGATCGACCGTTGCGCTCGTTGGCAATCACCTTCGTTGGCCCGGTGGCGCCCGACGTCCCTGCCAGCTATCAAGTCGAAGTGTTGCGCGAAGGCAAGGCGGTCAGCCAATTGCTCGGCCGGGTCATGCAGAACGGTGAAGTGGCGACGCTGGTACAGGCCAGTTTCGGCGCTTCCCGTGAATCAGTCATTGATGTGGCAAGCGAAGCACCGCCAGCGTTCAAACACTGGGACGAGTGCCAGGAGTTGCCCTATATCAAGGGCGTCACGCCTGAATTCATGCGGCACCTGGCAATGCGCTGGAGCGTCGGCGGCCTGCCATTTACCGGCAATAAGTCTCGCGACATGGGCGGCTGGGTTCGCTTGCGTGGGGATGTGAAAGAAGAGCCGCTGACCGAAGCGCATATCCTCGCCCTGGTCGACGCCTGGCCACCGGCCTTGCTCCCGCATCTGAACAAACCGGCTCCGGGCAGCACCCTGACCTGGACCATCGAGTTCATCCAACCATTGCAGGATCTGACAACCCTCGATTGGTGCCAGTACTACGTCAACATCGAACACGCCCGCGACGGCTACGGCCACGCTGCCGCAGCGCTGTGGAGCCCCACCGGCGAGTTGATCGCGATCAGCCGCCAGACCGTTGTAGTGTTCGCCTGAGCATCAGTGCCGATGGCGCTGCCGCCAGGCGCGCCACCAGCCACCGCTCAACACAAAGCGCGGAAAGGTCACGAACTGCTCGACCACCAGGCGTTGCACTGCATCTTTGCGATCACTGAAAGGCTCGCTGGCCTGGGCTTCCAGACTATGACCATGACGCTGCAAACCCAGGCCGGCCAGGATGCCCACCACGCCAATGGCGAAACTGGCCAGGCTCAGGCTGAACACCCCGGAAACGATCAACAGAAACCCGACGATAAACAGTGGCACGGCGATCAGGTGCAAGGCCAGGTTGGTGGGGTGCTGGTGATTCTGCGGGTAGTTACGCCATTGCCAGGCGGGGAGATTGGGGTGCCGTTTGCCCATGATGGTGAGTCCTCTGTCCGTTGAAATAACTTGGATGGAGTTTAGGCGGGCGTGGGCGGGTGGGCGAATTGGGGCTGGCTATAGAGCTCATAGTTTCTGTTATCTAAAACATTTAACCCCCCCCCCAAAAAAAAATCCATTCTAGATAACTTAAGCTGACCAGCTATGATCTCCTGGTTCGGGACAATTTATATAAACTGACGGCCCATCCATAGACAACCATTTTGCTTTGAATTCAATAGAGGCATTTTCTGATTTTGCGTTGAAAAGATAGTGCTCATTTTCTCGCGTAATTTTTGCAATGAAAATTTCTCGGAGAGGAAGATTGATTATCTGCAGGTTACTTATTCCGTGACAGGTCAGTCCAATTCTGCATGTGTTGTATCCTTTGTCCTGCAATTTTGGAGGTAAGAAATCTGGAAAGTCTGGTATGTCAAAGCCAATGCCGAGAGAGGGTTGGTCGTTTTCTATCGTCAGCGAGTGTATATAAATTTCGCGAATTTCAATTGGTTGACTGAACAATTTATTAAAAAATATGGTTCCTTCAAGATCATTCCAATGTTTCATTTTGTAGTGGTCTTTTGTTCCCGGGACTTTGCCGGTCCGCGGTGTATCAAATGGGCGTAGGTTGAAATGAGAGCCTTGATCGCCTGCTCCGTCTTGCGCGCCGAAATTATGCCCCGCTGAATGGTCTTGTATTAATACTTTGGAGCCATCGGCTCTCGTATATTGGTAGACCCTTGTCTGAATTGGTTTTCCTGAGCTATCTAAAATTGCTTTTTCATTTATATCCGACATTTTCACGATTTTGTATTGCTTTTTTACGCCAGAACGCGCGTTGGTAAATACATCAGGTTGTTGCGACATCGGTATGTTGGCGTCCCTTTTTGCTGCGCGGAATGCTCCTTTACGAGATACATCAGGTGCGTCAGGTATCGCGCAGGTTGGATTTTTCTTTACTACGCCAGTGCAGCTGGCATTCAGTCCGAGTGGATCCACCCACCCCGTAGGATTGGGCACGTACTGGTACGCGTTGATCCCGCCCGCCAACTTCACCGGGTCCGGCGTCAGGTAACGACCAACATCTGGATTGTAGTAGCGATGACGGTTGTAGTGCAGCCCGCTTTCCGCATCGAAGTACTGCCCCTGAAACCGCAGCGGGTTGTCGATTTTGCTTTTGTCGAGGCGACTGATCTGGCCGTAGGCGCGGTAGTGCGCGGACCAGACGATTTCGCCGTCTGGGTCGGTGAGTT